>JAGTJU010000005.1:0-305918 GCA_022184915.1 Myxococcales bacterium
CGGCGCTGAGTGCGGGTGCTGCACGCATGCCCTGGCAGCGTTTTTTTCTCGCCTGCATCACGGGCGACGCGCTCTACGCCTTCGCCCTGGTCGCAAGTGGTGCGCACTTTTTGCCGAAGGGCGCTTGGGCCCCCGCAGTGCTCGCGCCGATCGGGATCCCCGTGGCCGGCACCCTGCTATGGCGGCGGTTTTCGCGGCGAAAAGCACCTCCTTCGCGCTTGGCCTCGGCAGCGGCAGGGCTAAACTCGAACGGTGGAGACGCTCAGCCCCGAAGCCATCACCGCCCTCGTGAACCGCTATGATCGGCCCGGGCCCCGCTACACGAGCTATCCCGCCGTCCCTGCCTGGAACGAAGGGTTTGGCCCCAGCGACTACGCGGCACGCCTCGATGACTGGGCAGCGGCACAGCGCCAGGGCGTAGCGGCGCCCCTGTCGCTCTACGTGCACTTGCCATTCTGCCGGCAGCGCTGCCTCTACTGCGGCTGCAACGTGGTCATCAGCAGCAAACACGAGATCGTCGTGCCCTACCTCGACACGCTCGAGCGGGAGATCGAGCTCGTGGCGCGCCACCTCGGCCCGTCTCGCAACGTCGTACAGCTTCACCTCGGGGGCGGCACGCCGACGTACCTTGCCCCCGCCGAGCTCGAACGGCTCGGCGAGGTCGTCGCGCGCACCTTCTCGTTCGCAGACGACGCCGAGCGATCGGTCGAAGTGGACCCGCGGGTCACCACACCGGAGCACCTCGGCACCCTGCGCGCCCTGGGCTTCGATCGGATCTCACTGGGCGTCCAGGATCTCGATCCCGACGTGCAAGAGGCCATCGGCAGAGTGCAGCCCGAGGAACAAACCGCGGCGTTCTTCGAGACCTGTCGCAAGGCAGGGTTCTCCTCGATCAACGTCGATCTCATCTACGGCCTGCCCCTGCAGACCGCCGAGAGCTTCGCCGCCACGATCGATGCGGTGGTGGCCTTGGGACCCGATCGCGTCGCACTGTTCAGCTACGCCCACGTCCCGCATCTGCGGCCCCATCAAGCCAAGATGCCCGTGGCCTTGCTTCCTGCACCGGCCCACAAGCTGGCGCTTTACGTGGAGGCCGCCCGCCGCTTCGAGGCAGCCGGATACACCTTCGTCGGCCTCGATCACTTCGCCAAGCCCGAGGACGAACTGGCGCGCGCCCACGAGCGGCACACGCTTCGTCGTAACTTCATGGGGTTCACCACGAAGCCCGAAACCGACGTGGTGGCGTTCGGCATGTCGGCCATCAGCGATGTGTCCCATGCCTATGCGCAAAACGACTCTCACCTGCCCGCGTACCGGCGCCGCATCGAGGCCGGTGAGCTGGCCACCACGCGCGGGGTGGTGCTGACCCCGGACGATCGCGTGCGGCGTGACATCATCATGTCGCTCATGTGCAACGGCCGCACCGACGCCCGCGCCCTGTCTGCCCGCCACGGCCTCGACTTCGCCACCGCCTTTGCCCCCGAGCTCGCCGCGCTGGCGCCGCTGGTGGACGACGGTCTTTTGACGATCGACGCCCACCATGACTTGGTGGTCACCGCGCGCGGGCGCTGGGTCATGCGGAACATCTGCATGGTCTTCGACGCCCATCTGCCCACTCTGCCCGCACAGGCCGCCCACGCCCCGGCGCGCTTTTCGCGCACGATCTGAGCGGCGCGGGGGTACCGGACGCGACCTGGAAAAAGCCGTGTCGCGACGGGGCTCTTCGAGATAGGCCCGCTTCAGGCTGCGCGAAACGCGCTATGGTTGGGGGTATGCCGTCGCGGCCTCGACACAAAGATTTCACTCTTGGACCCGTGCGCATGCCGCGCGCCGTCGCCCTGCTGATTGCACTCGTGCTGGTGGTGTCGGTGGCGGCCGCGGTGACCAGCCGCAACGCCAGCGTGTCGCTCGGGGCGCTCTTGGTGCTGCTGCCCTCGGCCGTTGTGCAGGGGCAGCTCTGGCGGCTCGTCACCTGGCCCTTTTTGGAAGGCGACCCGCTCGGCCTGCTGTTCTCCTGCTACGCGCTTTATTGGGTGGGACGCGACCTCACCGAACAGTGGGGGCAAAGTCGCTTTTTGCTGCGCGCGCTTGGGCTGACCCTGGTCACGGGCGTGCTCACCACAGGGCTGGCTTTGCTGTGGCCGGGGCTGGGCGCCGCAGGGGCGTGGCCGGTGCTGTCGGGGTTGATCGTGATGTGGGGCCTTGTGTTTCGCACCCGCTCCTTGCATTTTCTGGGCGGTTTTTCGCTGACAGGCCTTCGCGTGGCTCAAGTGGCCGTGGGCATTACCGTGCTCTACGCATTGTTCGTGGGGCTGGCCCCCTTCGTCCCCCACTTCATCGCGGAAGCGCTGGGGTTCGTGGTGATGAGCGGCTGGCGCCTGCGGCGGGGATCTCCGCCGGCGACGAAAAAACAACGAGGGCCCGCCCAGGTGTTCTCGTTCGCAGACTGGCACGCCGAAAACGAAAAGAACCGAAAGAACTGAACGAGGCCGCGCGTCGAAGCGGCCGTCACGCGCTCACATCACGGCGCCAAGGGGCCAGGGCGCAAACTCTGCCTCACCATAGCCGAGAAGCTCGCTCTTCGTCTTTTCGCCGCTCGCCACGCGGACGATCTGCTGGAAAATGCGTTCGCCGCAGGCCTCGAGGGTTTCGGTGCCGTCCACGATGCTCCCGCAGTTGATGTCCATGTCCTCTTCCATGTAGGTAAAAAGAGCGGTGTTCGTGGCCAGCTTCAACGAGGGCGTGGGCACGCAGCCATAGGCCGAGCCGCGCCCCGTGGTGAAGCACACCACGTTCGCACCCGAAGCCACTTCACCTGTGGACGAAACGGGATCGTAGCCGGGGCTGTCCATGAAGTTCAGCCCGGGTTTTTTCACGGATTCGGCGTACCTGAGCACGTCCACCAGGTTCGTGGTGCCCGCCTTGGCTGCCGCCCCCAGCGACTTTTCCAGGATGGTGGTGATGCCGCCGGTTTTGTTGCCCGGCGAAGGGTTGTTGTCGAGATCGCCGCCGTTGCGTTCCGCGTAGTCGCGCCACCAGGCCATGAGGTCGACCAGCTTCTGGCCCACCTCGGGCGATACGGCACGGCGGGTGAGCAGATGTTCGGCGCCATAGGTCTCGGGGGTCTCCGCCAAAATCACGCTGCCGCCGTGTTGCACCACCCGGTCCGAAGCCACACCCAGCGCCGGGTTGGCCGTGACGCCCGAAAGCCCGTCGGAGCCGCCACACTGCAGACCCACGGTCAGGTGCGACAGCGGCACGGGGCGGCGCCGGTGCTGGTTCGCCTCGGGCAAGAGTTCGCGCACGAGAGCCACCCCACGGGCCACCGACTTGCGGGTGCCCCCCTCCGCTTGAATCGTGAACACGGGCAAACGGGGCCTCACCTCCCCCACCTTGCCCACCCGTACCAGCTCGGGCGCCTGGTTGACCTCGCAGCCGAGCCCCACCACGATCACCGCCGCGAAGTTCGGGTGGCGCGCAAAGCCGGCGATCGTGCGCCGCAAGACATCCAGCCCTTCACCCGTGCCCATGCCGCACCCGAGTTTGTGCGTGAGCGCCACCACGCCATCCACGAACGGAAACGCCGCGAGCGGGTTGTCCCCACCCCGAGGCGCGGGCCGAAACTCATCGGCGATCATGCGGGCCACGGTGGCCGAACAATTGACGGAGGTGAGAATCCCCACGTAGTTCCGGGTGCCCACGCGGCCATCGGCGCGGACGAAGCCGTCGAAGGTGGCCCCGGCAGGGGCAAACGCGGTCGGCGCCACATCGACACCAAACGCGTGCTGCTGGTCGAGGTCACGAAAGCCCAAGTTGTGCAGGTGGACATGCTCACCAGGCTCGATGCGCTGGGTGGCAAAGCCAATCACTTGGCCGTACCGCCGGACGGGCCCTCCCGCAGGGATGGCGGCAGTGGCGAGCTTGTGTCCTGCCGGAACCTCGGTGGTGATACGAAGCACGGCCCCCCCCTCTTCGACCTCGGTCCCGGGCGGCAGCGTGCGCCGCGCAATCACGACCTGGTCTTCGGGGTGCAAACGCAAAACGGGACTGAGTGACGAAACCTTCATGCGTGTGCTGCACTCTAACAACGCGACAAGTGCGTGGCGAGCCACCGCCCACGCGTTATGATTTGGCCCCGAGGCGCCCCTTGCAAACGATCTTCGCGACTGCTCTGGTTCTGGGCCTGCTGATGGCACTCATGGCCATAGGCGTCATGCTCAAGGGCAAGGCGCTGCGTGGCTCGTGCGGTGGCTCCACGGGCGCCTGCGGGTGCAGCCCCGCCAAACAAGCCCGCTGTGCGGCCGAGGGCAAAGGCCCCCACCCTCACGAGGCGCTTGCGGCCGACGACGACCTCGACGAGCCCGGGACGGCCGCTGCGCCGGCCCGCGCACGCACCCACCTGCCCGTGCTCGACCCCCGGTCCGATTCCTGAGCGGCCCGCCGGCAGGCCCCGCTCTTTTTTGCGAAGAGGAGAGCCATGAACCCCACGTCCGTCCCTCCCGAGGGTGAGCCCTCCCCCGCCTCGCCTGCGCCTGACCCGGCACGAGCCCGGCGCCCCTTCGGAATCTACCCGAGCCCGCCGCTTCACTGGGTGGGGGACGGCTTTCGCGTGGCCGGATACTTTTCGCTCATCCCCGACGCCGCCCGCCGCCTCGACCCCTTCTTGATGCTCGATTATCACCCCCCCTACACCTACGAGCCTGCGGCGCGGGCCCGCGGTGTGGGCGTGCACCCGCACCGCGGCTTCGAAACGGTCACCCTGGCCTGGCAGGGACGAGTGGCCCACCACGACAGCAGCGGCGGCGGGGGTGTCATCGGCCCTGGCGACGTGCAGTGGATGACGGCAGCCTCGGGTGTGCTCCACAAGGAGTACCACGAGGAAAGCTTCGCGCGGCAAGGCGGCACCTTCCACATGGCCCAGCTCTGGGTGAACCTGCCCGCGAAGCACAAGATGGATCCTCCGCGCTACCAGGCCCTCACCGCCAGCCAGATGGGGCAGGTGGCGTTGCCGAACGCGGCCGGCCACGTACGCATCATCGCGGGCGAATATGCGGGCACGCGGGGCCCCGCCCTGACGTTTTCCCCCATGAGCGTGCTCGACGTTCACGTGAACGCAGCCGCCCCCTTCCACCTGCCGATCCCGCCGTCGTGGAACGCGGCAGCGCTCGTGATGAAAGGCGACGTCACGCTCCCCGGGGGGGAACGAGCGGCGCAAAACGACTTCATCGTCTTTGGCAAGGGGGGGGACCACATCGAGATGGAGGCCGGCACCGACACGCAGCTGCTCGTGCTGTGTGGCGAGCCCCTCGCCGAGCCCATCGTTCAGTACGGTCCCTTCGTGATGAACACGAAGCGCGAGATCGAACAGGCCTTCTTGGACCTGCAGCAGGGCAAGTTCGGCCAGCTCGAGGACTGAGAACGCCCCGCAGGGGCCAAGACCGTGCCCCTTTGCCCCTTACGAGCGGCCTCGGCTCGGATCTGCCAGCAGCGACATACGAAACAGCTTGCCCTTCACTTTGACCTTGCCCTGACCCGCCTTCAGCTTCGCCTGGAGCTCGGACGTGAACGCCGGCGCGAGGGAGATGTACGCACGTTCCTTGACCACATCGATCTTGCCCACGGCGTCCCCGGTCAGCGCGAACTCCGCCACGAAGGCTCCCAACAGATCGCCAGGACGCAGTTTGTCTTGGCGCCCGCCCTCGACGACCCAGGTGACCCGAGGGGCCGCGGGCGGGGTTCGGTTTTCCGGCAGCGGGGGCAAGGGCTCCCACGACAGAGCCTGCTTGTGCGGAAGAGCGATCGCCGCCGCACGGTCGCGCTCGCCAGGCGCACACAAAGCCAAAGCCAGCCCTTCCTGCCCCGCGCGCCCCGTGCGGCCGATGCGGTGCACGTGGATGTGGGGATCGAGGGGCAGCTCCCAGGAGATCACCAGGGGAAGCCCCTTGATGTCGAGACCGCGCGCCGCCACGTCGGTGGCCACCAAGATCGTGCAGCTTCGATGCGCAAAGCGCAGCAACACCTCATCGCGTTCACGCTGCTCGAGCTCACCATGAAGAGCCAGCGCCGCAAACCCATCGGCGCGCAGCGCGGCCGCGACCTCACGCGTGTCCTTGCGGGTATGGCAGAACACCAGCGCGGACTCTCCGGCAGCTGCCAGCAGCAACGAGCGCAAGGCCGTCAGGCGCTCTTCCGGTGAGACTTCATGAAACACCTGGCGAACGGCGGGGGCGGCTTCATGAGCAGCCACCGTGATCTCGGCGGGCTTCGTTTGAAAGCGCCGGCTGACCTGACGAACCTCGTCCGTATAGGTCGCCGAAAACAAGAAGGTTTGGCGTGTCCGCGGTGCGGCTTTGACCACGTCGTCGATGGCATCGAGAAAGCCCATGTCCAACATGCGATCCGCCTCATCCAAAACGAGAACCTGCAAACCTGACAAATCGAGGGTGTCGCGCCGGAGATGATCGAGGAGCCTGCCGGGGGTCCCCACCACGATCTGCGGGGCGGGCACGAGGGAGGGCGTTTGCGTGCGCACGGGCACACCCCCGCACAGGGTCACGAGCTTCACATTCGGAATGAACCTTGCCAAGCGGCGCAACTCGCCGCTGACTTGCTCGGCAAGCTCGCGCGTGGGGCACAACACCAGGGCCTGTACCCGTGCGTCTTCAGGCCGCACCCGTGCCAGCACACCCAAGCCAAACGCCACCGTTTTGCCGCTCCCGGTCGTGGCCTGCGCGATCACGTCCTGGCCGGCCAGCATCACGGGCACACTGTGCGCCTGGATGGGCGTCAAGGTATCGAAACCCAAAACGGTCGTGGCGCGGGCGAGAGGCTCGGGTAACCCCAGATCGGCAAAGCTAGGCATGCGCGCATAGCTAGCGCATTTGGCAGCCCTTGGAGCGGCGATCGTGTGATGGGCAGCGCCTGCCGGCGTTCCTACAGGACCACGATCGTCTCGCCGGGGCAGCCGAAGTAAACATCCAGAGTGTCTTTCGTGCTGGCACGGACCGCATCGCACGCGGCCCCCCAAAGCTCGATGGTCTTGCCGTCGGGCGAAAACGACCACCCGTTCGCTTGCTTGTCGTCGCGCGTGACGTCCTGGCCCCCGAACCGGACCAAAACGTTGCCCGCATCTGGCGGCAACGACGAAAGAGGAAACCGACAAGACATGGCCATGTTGGCGATCGAGCCAAAGCTCTCGGTGACCGCCAAACCCTTTTCGGGTGCGTAAAACTTCAAGCCGCTCGGCCGTGCCCGGCCGCCCGCTTCGGCCATCTGGTTGAAGAACTCGACGGCGGTATCATCAGGCCCGCCACCGTCCAACACGGCGGCCACGCCCATGACAAAGGTCTGGATCCCTTTCATTCGGGCCGCGAGCACAGCATCAACGGCCTCCTGCTTCACGATCGCACGGCTCTCGTAGTTGCCTTCGGTGTTCCGGCACGTAGGGGGCTGGGATGCCACCAGAATCATGAACTGATCCTGGGGCCCCTTTGCCTCGAGCAGAATGTTTGTACCGCGCGTGACCGCCAACGCGACGGGACGCCAGAAATCGCCGCCGTTGGGGACGGGATCCCCTCTCTTGACGCGTTCTACCTTCGCCAGGGCGTCGGCGAAGGCAACGCTATCGAGTGACCCCAGGGGAATGGCGGGTGTCGATGCCACCGACTCGGTGGCGCATCCCGACTGCAGGACGCCCGAGAGGGTGGCGGGGATCTCAGCGGACGTCACCGGATACACCAGTGCGCCCCACCGCAGGCCCACAGGCTGAGAGACGACCGTTTTCTGCAAGGCCGAGATCACTTCGTCCCAAAGGGGACGAAACGTGGGAGCGTCCGTATCTCCCCGCAGGTCAACGGATTCGCCGTCCGTCTTCGCCGAGAACATGAAATGGGAGCGATCGAGAACGACCAAGACGTCCGAGGCTTTTCGTGCGACGGCCTGTTTGACGACACCACAGTTATTGGACTCGTCAGGAGGCTTGGGGGCGTTGTCTCCCGAAGGCGGCGACAACGTGGGTGGAAGCTCGAAGTCGATGACCGGTGGGGAGGGGGCTCCACCCGCACCGTCTGGAGGCGGCAGCTTGCCTCCGGTGGGGCCGCAGCCCGCAAGCAACGTAAGCACCATCGCCGGCAGACGGAAACATCGCATGGTCTCGAAATTAGACCCGGCGCCCGCGGCATCGGCAAGCGCGGGCAACATCATCCTCGCCCTCCGTCTAGAATTGTGAAGGCATACCGCTTTTTCTTGTCAGGCCACCGCGGGCTGCCGTCACTAAGAAAAACGGCGCCGCTTGCCATACGCCGAAAACCCGCTGTTTTGCCGCCTCATGCGACCCCCGGCCGGGCGCACGACGGCTACGAGGCAGGTGATGCTTATCGTTCCGTCAGCGCCTGGCGTACGAGATCGGGAGCCACGCGTGTGGGGGGCACACGTCGGGCCCGACGATCGGAAGGGTCGCGGAACCAGGACCGAACGTCCGCATCGAAGCCCAGGCCATGCATGTAGTTGTAGAGGGCCTTGCGCAGCCCTCGGCCGAGAAAGTCGTGATCCGTCCCGGTCGGATCCACGAACGCCAGTTCGTTGCGTGCAAAACGAACCTCAGGCTGGGGATGCAGGCGAATGCCGAAGCGCTCGGGCGCAAGACCGATGGGGCTATGGGCCGTGGCAGCCAGGCGGTGCCAATACGCCGATTGAATGCACCCCTCCTCGAAGAGCTGGCGCACACGCTCGAGCGCATCGATGGTCTCCTGTTCGGTTTGGCTCGGGAACCCGTACATCAGGTAGGCGTGAACCATGACACCGGCCTCCGTGAACGCGCGCGTGACCCGCGCCACCTGCGCCACGGTCACCCCTTTTTGCATGAGCTTCAACAACCGGTCGGAGGCCACTTCAAGTCCACCGCTGACTGCCACGCAGCCCGAGCGCGCCAGAAGCTCGACCAGCTCGGGTGTGAACGTCTTTTCGAAGCGAATGTTGCCCCACCACGTGATCACCACCCGCCGCTCCAACAGCCGCTGCGCCAGCGCGCGTAAGCCTGCAGGCGGGGCGGCTTCGTCGACGAAGTGAAAACCCGTTTGTCCGGTTTCGTCGATCAAGGCCTCGATGCGATCCACGAGGACATCGGCGCTGGCGGGATCGTAGCGCCCGATGTAATCGAGCGAGATGTCACAGAAGCTGCACTTTTTCCAATAGCAGCCATGAGCCACCGTCAGCTTGTTCCAGCGGCCATCCGACCAGAGCCGGTGCATGGGGTTCAGCATCTCGAAGAGCGAAACGTACTCACGCAGGGGCAGGCCCTCGTAGGTGGGTGTGCCGATGTCGCGATGGGAAACGTCGTGCATCTCTTCGTTGCTTCGCAACACCACCTCGTTCCCTTCACGCGCGAACGTGCGAAACAGGGGTGGGCGCGGGGACGCAGCCGCCTGCAGATGAGCGATGAGCGCGAGCAAGGGCCGTTCTCCGTCATCGAGGGTGATGTAGTCGACGTAGTCGAAGACACGGGGCTCGCGAAGCGTGCGCAGCTCCGTGTTCACGTAGCCACCGCCCAGCACCACCCGAAGCTTGGGCATGAGGGCTTTCGCGGCCCGGGCGATGCGAAACGCACCATACACGTTTCCCGGAAAGGGCACGGTCAACCCCAAGAGCTCCGGCTCGTGTTCCGAAACGAGCGCGCGTGTGATTTCATCGAGCCACGTATCGATCAACGTGGGCGGCCCTTCGAGCGCCTGCCGCAGAGGCTCGAAGGTGGGGGTGCTATCCGCCAGGGATTCGGCGTAGCGAGACAGCTCGAACCTGGGATCGATGCCGGTGCGCATGACGTCGGCCAGGTCATCCACGAACAAGCTGGCAAGGTGCTTGGCCTGGTCGACGGTCCCCAAGGTTCCGAACGCCCACGCCAGTTGGTCATCACCTCCGCCTTCGAGCGCGCCAAAGCGCGGGCCTTCCGGCAAGAAGTCACGCCCGCCGATACGCAGAGCCAAGGTGGGATCGCGGCCTTGCAAGAACTTGATGGCGGCATCCACGGTGTCGATGTAGCGCTCGGCGTTCTCCAGGAAAAAGCTCACCGACGGCGAGGGGGGAGAGCTGCCGGCTTGGCGCTCGAGCTCTGCCCGCACAGCCGTCAGGCCTTGCCGGCTGAAGACACGCAAAAACAAAGCCAGCGCGGCATCAGCCTGCGCGACCACGACCCCGGGAACCTCACTCTGGTGACGCAGAAACCCCGTGAGGTACGCCGTGGCGGGATACGGCGTGTTCAGCTGAATCATGGGCGGGGTGATCAAGAGAATGCGCATGGGCTGCGGCAATTTACCACCTGCGGTCAAGCCAGCGTCGTCTTCGCCGCCGACTCCGGGCGGAGGTCACCACCCCCGAAGCCGCGCCGAGAGGCGATAGCGGGCCGTGACGACGGGGTAGGATTGCCCCAGCAGCGGCATGGACGCGGTGTGCGCGCCGGGCGCCCAGATGTTGATGACGGAGGGTGAAGCCCGCGCCCCCGACACGATGCCGACGTGATCGTAGGGCGAGCCATTGGCGATGCCCGTCTCGAAGAACACGATTTCGCCAGGCGCAAACGGAGTCTCTTCGAGCGGCACGGGTTCGGCGAAGCGATCGAAAAAGGTCACCAGGTTCTTCACGCGCCGATGATCGATCGACCAATCGGGAGCCCGGGTGCGCGGGTAGGCGGCGGCCCGCAGCAGACGATCCTCGTACACGAGCGCTTGCAGATCGAGCCCTGCCGCGCGCATCGCCCTCACGACGATGTCACTGCAGACGGCATGGTCTGGCGGAATGTCCCCCCCGGGATACGCAAGCCGCGCATAGCTCATGGCCCGCTCGGTGTAGAGCGCGGGTCGTGTCAGCTGCTCCCGGGCTCCCGCTTCGATCCGCGCCGCCAGGTGCGTTCGGGCCTCTTCGGCCGCTTGGCGTGAAGAAAAGACGTCAACCCGTGTGCCCTGCGCGGTCAGAGCAAACAGGCGTTTGACGTGCTCGTCCGAAAGCGCAATGCACCCCAAGGTCCAATCGGGACGGGAGCCACCGCCGTGGATTCGTATCGAACCCCCTAGACGCGTGGTCTGCTGTGGGGTGTGGCCCGCACGCAGCTGCGTCAGGATCCGCTTGTACGAGGGCACGTCGATGAGCCCCGCGCCCACGCCCTTGCGTGCATGGGAGGCCGCGGGATAGCTGAGCAGCATCGAACGCGCGCCGTAGCGCTCGGGTGAAGGGGCCTCTTCGCGCAGACTGATGAAGAAGCGCCCCTCGGGCGTCGCGCGGTCACCTCGTTGCGCTTTGTCGCCGGAAGGGGCGTCGGCCCCCAGCGCGATCGGAAAGCTCTCCACCACCGTGGTTCCCTTCAGCAAAACCGCGCGCCGCTCTGCCTTGTACACCTCGACGACCACGTCGGAGAGGACGTCCCGAGGAACGAAGCCACGCGCCTGGCCCACCTTCACCTCGGCCATCGGGGGCCCCACCCCGTCCCTGAGGTTCGGGTCAATCACCCACACGGTCTCGTTGGCGAAAAGACGGGCAACGACCGGCGCCCGCAGCGAGGGCGCCCGACGCACCTCCACGGGGGCGAGCGTGTAAAAGCGCGTGGCCAGGCTGTTTGCCTCTTGCGGCAGCGCTTCGCCTCGCGCGGCAGCCGCCCACGACAAAGCGGTGAACACGAGACCTGCGACAAAACCTGCAAAGCGCATCAAGGCGAGAGCCTCCGGCGAGCGTAAGGGCGGCCAAACCGAGCATAGCGCTCCTGATGACGCGGATCGCATGCGGTTGGCGCGGAAGGTGCCTTCCCCATTTCCTTAGGGGACCTCATCCTCGCGGCATGTACGCTTTACATGCTAGCATGTACAGATGGCGGACATAACAAAGGTATCCGAGCGCGGCCAGAGCGCCATTCCCGCGCGCTTGCGTCGCGAGCACGGGGTCTCGCCGGGAACCGAACTCGTGTGGGAGGCCGTTGGCCCCGACGAGTGGCGCGTCCGCATCCGGCGCGCGCCCCCGGCGTCCCCCAACCCCTCGGCGATGCGAGGATTCGCAAGGCGGTTTCGAGCGGTCAGAACGACCAAGAGTTGGATGGACGAGCTTCGCGAGGGTGAAGAGTAGTGCTGGTGGTTGATACCTGCGTTCTCATCGACATCGCCGATGACGATCCGACTTTCGGGGAGCGCTCGGCGCGGTGCTTGGAGGCGCACCTGGCGAGCGGCTTGCTGCTATCGCCCGTTTCGTTCATCGAACTCGCTCCGGTGTTCGACGGCTCCCTTCGCTTGCTCGATGAATTCCTCAGAGGCGTTGGCGTGACCGTGGCCGACGAGTTTGGTGAACAGGAGCGCCTGGCGGCTTTCAGGGGATGGGCGCACCACGTTTCGCAGAAGCGGACCGGCAACGTCAAACGTAGACCGGTGGCGGATGCCCTGATTGGCGCGCTGGCGCTGAGGCACGAGGGGATCATCACACGCAATCCTCGTGACTTCCGCTCGTTTTATCCCACCATCGCCGTCGTGGAGCCCTAGCCGCCACGCTGACGCGCCCACCACGTCGCCGGTGGCGATTGTGTTGGCGACGATAGCAACATCAAGGGGCGACCGTTTGCGAACGCCGTCAGGTTATGCCATGATGGTCATCATGCGATATCCGGCGGGGCATAAGGACGAAGTCCGGGCGCGCATTGTACGCGTCGCGTCGCGTGCGCTTCGCCGCCACGGCTTGAGCGGCGTCAGCATTCCGGACCTGATGAAAGACGCCGGCATGACCCACGGCGGCTTTTACACGCATTTCAAAGATCGCGACGACCTGCTGGCGGCGGCCGTACGCGCTGCCGCAGACGAGACCGCCACGGGCGTGCTTGCGGCCGATCATCCCCTTTCGGAGAGCCTCGGCCGCTATCTCTCGCAGGCGCACCTCGACCATCCCGAATCCGGCTGCGTCCTGGCCGCGCTTGGCACGGAGGCCGCCAAACAGCCCCCGCGCGTGCGTAAGGCCTTCGCGGAGATCGCGCGGGGCTTCGTCAGGCTGTGGGAGCGCCCGCGCGCCGCCCCCAAAGCCGCCACCCTCGAGGTGAGCGACGAGGCCTTGGTGCGCGCCGCCACCATCGTGGGCGCCGTGGTCCTCGGTCGGCTCTTCGACGAACGCTCTCTTTCCGAACGCTTGCTGAAAGCAGCGCACCAAGCGGTGACTCGCTAGGCGAGCGCACAAGAACCAGACACGAGCGTGAAGCCACACCCAAAGGAATGATGATCATCATGCAATGCCTTGAAGATACGAACGACGAAGTCAAATCGGCCCCGCGCATCAGGACGCGCGGATCCCTCGCCGTCTTGCTGGTCATGCTGGCCGCTTGTGCCAGCGTGCCCCCGGTCGGGCAAGGCGCGAACCAGATTGCCACGACGGACGATCCGGCAGAGATCCACTGGCCCCAGAGCTACCAGCCAGAGGACGCCACCTTCTTCGTTCACAACGAGACCGAGGTGCTGGCACCACCCGAGGTCGTCTGGGACATCCTCGTTCAAGCCGAGGCCTGGCCCACGTGGTACGAAGGCGCTCAGGACGTCAAGGTCCGCTCTTCCCGCGGGCGTTTGCATGAAGCCGCGTCCTTCACGTGGACGACGATGGGCCTCGACTTCACCTCCACCGTCGAAGAGTGGCATCCGCCCACGCGCCTGAGCTGGGAATCCCGCAAGCGCTCGATCAAGGGCTACCACGCCTGGCTTTTGGTGCCCACCGAGACCGGATGCCGTTTGGTCACGGACGAAGCGCAGTTTGGGTTCCTGGCCTTCATGCAGAAGATCTTCATTCCCAACAAACTGCACCGGCTCCATGACGTGTGGCTTGCCGAGATCAAAAGGAAAGCTGAAGCCGCCCACGCACGGGACGCGACCGGGCCGGGCAAGGCAGGCCCTCTTGCCGCCGGTCAGGAAGGAACGCCATGACGTCTCTGCAGCGGCGGCTCCGCGAACAGTACGGGCCCTGGGCCGTCGTGACAGGTGCCTCTGACGGCATCGGCCGGGCGTTTGCGCACAGCTTGGCATCGGCCGGCATGTCCTTGGTTCTCGTGGCCCGCCGCGAGCCGGTCCTTCAGGCCCTTGCTGAGGAGCTGTCACGGGAGCACCCGATTCAAACGCGGGTGCTGGCCGCGGACCTCGGGAGCCCCGCAGGCCTCGCCGCCGTGATTTCCGGCACCCAGGATCTGGACGTGGGTTTGCTCATCGCCGCGGCGGGGTTTGGGACGGGAGGTCCGTTTCTGGATGCCGATCTCGACAATGAGCTGAACATGCTCGCCGTCAACTGCCACGCGGTCACGGCGCTTTGCCACGCATTTGGTCGACGCTTCGTCACGCGGGGGCGGGGCGGCCTCGTGCTCATGAGCTCGCTGGTGGCGTTTCAGGGTGTACCCCGCGCCGCGCATTACGCAGCAACCAAGGCGTACGTGCAGTCACTCGCTGAAGGGCTGCGGCTGGAGCTCAGCCCCCGGGGCGTTGACGTCGTCGCCAGCGCCCCGGGCCCCGTCCACAGCGGCTTTGCGGCGCGGGCGCACATGACCATGGGGTTCGCACAAACACCAACCCAGGTGGCCGCTGGCACGCTTGCAGCGCTTGGGCGGCGGACCACGGTGCGCCCGGGGTGGCTGGCCAAGCTGCTCGAAGCGTCTTTGGCCCTCTTGCCGAGGTGGGGCCGCGTGCGGGTGATGGCGGCCGTGATGGCCTCGATGACCAAAACGCCCGAGGGTCAGCGGCCCCAATGAGAGCGCGCCGGCGTTGCGAAGCAAGCGCGCCGCACTATACACTCCGCCCATGGCACGCAAACGCAACGCACCCCTCCTGACGGGGCTTTGGGTCCTTGGATTCCTCGGCGCCGGGGCCTGTGGCGGCGATGATGAGCCCACCACAGCAAAAACCTTTGCGGCCACCTACGTGAACGACTGGGCAACCTACTGCACGCGCGTGGGGTTGTGCAGCGCCGAAGCGGGGCAGGTCTGTGCGGAAAGCATCCTCGAGCCCGCTGCGGTCGAAGCCGCCGTGGACGAGGTCAGTTGGACGAGCCGCGACATGGACACCTGTGCGCAGGCGCTGCGCACAGCTGACGATTGCCGGCTTGCGGGTTCGTGCGATCAGCTCCTGGGCACCCCACAAAGCGGCACCGCTTCCCTGTGCGGTGTGGGCGAGGACTTGGACTTTTGCTGCTTTGGGCCCGATGGCGAGGAGATCGACTGCACCCCTGCGCTCGTGCCCTGCCGGGAGGAACTGATCGCGGCAGCCAAAGCCTGCCAGAAGATAGAGTCCGTGCTGTTTGCAGGCGACGAATAGGAACGCCCGGCCCCTTCACGCCAACTGCGCGGCGTGATGCTGCAGGTGGTCTGCGATGAAGGTCTGAATGAAGAAGTAGCCGTGGTCGTAGCCCTCGTGGCGGCGCAACGTGAGCGCTTGGCCCACGTGCCGGGCGGCCGCCTCGAACACCTCCGGTTGCAGGCGATCGAGAAACGGATCTGCCAAGCCCTGGTCGATGAGGATGGGTGTGTTCACCGGTCCGTGTTTCAGCAGCAGCTCGGACGCGTCGTGCGCTCTCCAGATCGCGCGATCGTCGCCCAGATAGTGACTAAACGCCTTTTTGGACCACGCCGATTGGGAAGCCGCGCAGATCGGCGCCAGCGCCGAGAGCGACCTGAAGCGCCCCGCGTGTTTCAGGAACAAAGTCAGCGCGCCATGCCCCCCCATCGAGTGGCCACACAAGCCCATGCGGCCCTCGTCCACGGGAAAGTGCTGGATCAACAGCTGCGGCAGCTCGTGCACGATGTAGCTCTCCATGCGGTAGTTGCGCGCCCAGAGGGCAGCCGTTGCGTCCACGTAGAAGCTTGCGCCCATACCCAGGTCGCCGCCCGCGCCCGCGGGCACACCTTCCCCCCGGGGCGACGTATCGGGAGCCACCACGGTAAGGCCAAGCTCGGCCGCCATACGGTAGGCCCCCGCCTTCACGGTGAAGTTTTCCTCCGTGCAGGTGAGACCCGAAAGAAAAAACAACACGGGCCGTCGGGCCGCTTCATCGAGCGACGGCGGGACAAACACCGAAAAGCGCATGTCGCATGCGGTGCTGGTGGCGGCGTGCCGGTGATAGCTCAGCGTGCCGCCGAAGCATTTGTGACGTGACAGAGTCTCCATGGCGATCCTTTAGAACGTGACCACGCTACGGATGCTTTTTCCTGCGTGCATCAGGTCAAACGCCTCGTTGATCCTTGCGAGAGGCATCGTGTGCGTGATCAGGCTATCGATGTCGATTTTGCCGTTCATGTACCATTCGACGATCTTGGGCACGTCGGTCCGGCCTCGGGCGCCGCCGAAGGCAGAGCCCCGCCACACGCGCCCAGTGACCAACTGAAACGGCCGCGTGGAGATCTCCTTGCCCGCCCCCGCCACGCCGATGATCACGCTTTCGCCCCAGCCCTTGTGGCAACACTCCAGGGCCTGCCGCATGGTGGTGGTGTTGCCGATGCACTCGAAGCTGTAGTCGGCGCCGCCTCCCGTGAGCTCGATGATGGCGTCCACGATGTTGGGCACCTCGAGGGGGTTGAGGAAGTGGGTCATGCCGAAGGTCTTGGCGATGGCCATTCTTTCGGGGTTGATGTCGATCCCCACGATCTGGTCGGCGCCCACCATGCGTGCGCCTTGCACCACGTTGAGCCCGATGCCCCCAAGACCAAACACCACCACCTTCGAGCCTGGTTCCACCTTCGCGTCGAACACCACCGCCCCCACGCCCGTGGTGACGCCACACCCGATGTAACAAACCTTGTCGAAGGGCGCGTCGGGCCGAATCTTCGCCACCGCAATTTCTGGCAACACCGTGAAGTTCGAGAACGTGGAGCAGCCCATGTAGTGGAGCAGGGGCACACCGTCCAAGGAGAACCGGGAGGTGCCATCGGGCATGAGACCTTTGCCCTGGGTGCCTCGAATCTTTTGGCAGAGGTTGGTTTTAGGGTGAAGGCAATACTCACACTCCCGACACTCGGGCGTGTAAAGCGGAATGACGTGATCACCTGGCGCGAGCGACCTGACGCCGGGCCCCACGTCCACCACGACGCCTGCGCCTTCGTGGCCCAGGATCACGGGAAACGCGCCCTCCGGATCGTCTCCCGAAAGGGTGAAGGCATCCGTGTGACAAACGCCCGTGGCCTTGATCTCCAGCAGAACCTCACCCGCCTGCGGCCCCTGCAGGTCCACGTGTTCCACACTCAGGCCTTTGCCCGCCCCAAACGCAACCGCCGCTCTGGTCTTCATGCGGGGCAGTTTAGTCGAATCCCCGCTTCGGCGAGAGCCGCCCCGCCCCGAACAGGCAAACGAGCACACCCGGCCCCGTTCCGTTACCCTGATCCCGTGACCAAGGACGTTCGCACGTTCACACCAGGGCTGGGGCGTTACGTTTTCGTTGGGCTCGGGGCGCTCGTGGGGCTCGGGCTCGGCCCTGCCCCTGTGGCCGCGGCCACGGTGACCCCCACGGCGCCGGCGGCCCGCAACTACTTCGCGCCCCACCAAACCACCCGGCTACGACAGGAACTTGCTCAACAAATCCTGCGCGACCTGACGATTGCGGCCAAACAGCGAAACGCCCCCCCGCCCGAGGTGGACCTGCGCTTGATGCGTCTTTCGGCCGATCTGCTTCCGCACCTCGACCACAACCAGATGCCGAGCGTGGGGCTGCAGGAGTTTTTGATGAGCCACCACGGCATTGGTGAAATGCCGCCCCACCTGGTGGTGTTGAAGGTCGTGGCCCGTAACAGCCAGGTCCGCAAACGTCTGGTGGCCGAGCTGGCCGCGGAGCTGGGGCCCGGGCCCCCGGTTCGGGTGGGGGTGGCGGTTGACGACGGCATGTTCGAGACGGGCGCCGTGCTGGCGCTGTCGCGTCCCTCCGTGCAGATGCTGCCCGTGCCGCGCCAGCTCGCACCCGAGGCCAGCGCTCTCATCGCCGGTACCCTGTCGTCAGGTTTTGCGAGCCCCGAGGTGCACATCGCCACGCCGGACGGCCGGGTGCGCGCGCCCGAGGTGCGCGTGTTCAAAGCAAGCTTTCGCTCGCAGGTGGCGTGCGACGCCGGCGCGGGCGTTTACCGCGTGGAAGTGGCCGCGCGGGCCGCGCAAGGAAAGCAGATGCTGGCCAACTTTCCCGTTCACTGTGGCGTGTCCCCCCCGACGCAGCACGAGTTGGTGCTGGCAGGTCGCCCCGAAACCACGGACCCCGAAGCGGCGCAGGCCTTGGTTCTCGAGGCTGTCAACCAGGCGCGGGCCGCGTTCGGCAAGCCCCCGGTCACGCGCGACGGGCGTCTGGCGGGCGCCGCCCTGGAACACAGCCGCACCATGGCCCGCAGAGGGACCGTGCAGCACAGCCGCACCTCCACGAGCCGCGGGGTCGACGTGGCTGGCACGGGCGCCCTGGTCGTTCTCGAGAACGTGGCCAGCGGCCCCTCCCTGGCCGACATTCACGCCAGCCTGATGAGCAGCCCCGCCCACCGCGCCAACATCTTGGACGACCAGGTCACGCGCCTCGGGATTGGCGTCGTCACCGTCACCCAGCCCGATACGCGCGCGGTGCTTTACCTCACCCAGCTCTTCGCACGCTGACACACCCCTGGGTTCGCCGTTACCCCCGCGGCAAGCGTCGGGCCAGCTCCGCCTGCTGACGAACCACACGCGCGTTGCGCGCCGCCAGCGCGCGGAACGACGGCGAGATGGCGTCATGCCGCTCTACCGCGCGCCAGAAATCCTCGGCGGCTTCGCATACCGAGGCCCAGACAGCGCCATCATCGGGCCCCGGAAACACCGGTGCGAGAGGGGCAAGCTCCGGCAGTTCCGACTGCCGGGGCGCGTACCGAGCCGGGCTCATGTCGTAGGCGGGTGCGAGGGCGTGCACCTTCAGGGCCTGCATGAAGAACATCAAGTTGCCCGCGTGCATGTCCGTGTTGCCAATCAACTCCCCGAAACGCTGTCGCCAGCGAACGGTCAGCACCGCATCCGTTGGCACGACCCCCAAAACGGAGAGTCGCTCCGCGGTGGAGATCCATCCATCCAAGGCGCCAAGGAACTGAGCGTCGAGGGCGAACAGCGAGATGACACCCCGCCGGCCATGCCCTGGCAGGCGGTCGAAACGCTCGCTTTCGAGAAACGTTCGGCCGCCCGCAAACAGAAGCTCCGTGCGCGCGGCATCCTGTCCGTACGTGCGCATGCTCTCGAGGGCGAGGTGTTCGGCGACGAGCAGATCCGAAATGCGTTCGGCCAGCCCGTTGGTCGTGGGAGGAGAAAACTTCACGAGCGCGGCGCGTCCGTTTTGGGAACGCGCTACGAGGAACTTGGGTTGCTCACCTGCGGCCGACGATCCCGCCTGTCCCGTACCCAGCACATCATCGGCCATGCTCGGATAGCGGCGCATGCGCTCCCCATCTGCCACGTAGGCGACATCTGCCCGGGTGCTTTCCAAGAACTTCTTCCAGGCGGGCTCACCCAAGACCAGGTTCCCGGGAAGGTCCCAGCCCATGCGGCTACAGTAGGCCACCACGTTGTCCGCCGTCCAAAGCCCGATGTCGAGCGGAAAGCCGAGTTCAGGGTGCAGGCGGGGGATCAAGCGCCCGAGAAACCCGGCCGGACGCATTTCGTGCAACACGTAGGGCAGATCCTCGAAGTAGCCTTCCGATGCGGCCTGCGTGGACGCGAGCCAAAAAGCCCGCGGAAGAACGCCGTGCAGCACGGCCACCCGTAAAGACGTCCCGTCCGGCTGTATCTCGGTGACCGGCACCGCCTGTCCCGCATCAAGGATCTCGCGTACGCCCAGATACCGGGTGGCCCGGGCGCGCCCTGACACCAAGAGGCGGGAGGCCCAGGTGCGCGTGAGCCGCGAAAAGGTGGGGCGGCTCACATCGAGCACGCGCATCGCATCCGTGGGCCGACAGGGGCCCCGCATGAGGAGGGCTCGAAAGGCCCCCCAACGCGCCTCTTCCGCGTCATATGACATGATAATGAAACGATTTTCTACATTTACTTTTCTTTGAATATCAACTGCTTAATACGAAAATATAGCAGAGACTGAAACGATTCATGAAACGATAAAGAGCAAATACGAAGACTGACGCCCAGGGGCCAGTCGGGCCCACGCCCGCCCCCGGTCAGGCCTTCTTTTTGAAGAGGTCGCCCAGGGTGCCAAAGCGGCCGCCTGACGCGCTCTGGAACGCGGCCAGAGCGTCCGGATCCACCGCGTCCTCGCGCGTACCCGTGCCCAACGAAATGCGGCGCTTGTCCGCGTCCACGGCCAGCACCGTCAGCTCCAACACGTCGCCCACCTTCACGGCGTCGCGCGCGTGGCGCAGCGAACGGTCCCTACCCAGCTCGCTGATGTGAACGAGGCCCTCCACACCGGGCGCCACCTCTGCGAAAGCTCCGAAAGCCTCGAGCCGGGTGACCGTGCCCTGCACCCGCGCGCCCGGCTTCAGCACGGCTTCGTGAAAGGGATCCGGAGCCAGGGCCTTGAGAGACAACGACACCTTCTCGGGCCGCTTGCCGTCCCCCGTCTCCTCGACACGCAGCACCTGAACCTCGATCACCTGCCCCACCGCGAGCACGTCGGAGGGCTTGGTCCCCCGCTTGTACCCAATCTCCGAAGCCGGCAGCAGGCCGTCGATGCCGCCGAGATCCACGAAAGCCCCGAAGTCACGCAGCGACGTCACGGTGCCGGTCATCACGGCGCCTGGGGTCAGCTTGGCCCGGGTCTCCTTGGCGCGCTCCCGGTTTTCCACCTCGAGAAGCGCCCGCCGGGACAAGACCAAGTTCACGCCGCGCGCGTCGGTTTCGTACTTGCTGATCGCAAACCGCAGCTTTTGGCCCACGTAGGGCGTGGGATCTTCCACGTGGCGCAGCTCGAGCTGCGAGATCGGACAGAAGCCGCGCACGCCGGCCACCTGCACCTCCACGCCGCCCTTGTTGACGCCCGTGACGGTGCCGTCCACCGCCAACCCCAGCCGCGCCGCCTGCTGAAGCTCCGCCGAGCCCACGGCCCCCTTGGCCATCGAGCGGCGC
This sequence comes from Myxococcales bacterium, assembly GCA_022184915.1. Lineage (NCBI taxonomy): Bacteria > Pseudomonadati > Myxococcota > Myxococcia > Myxococcales > Myxococcales bacterium. The sequence goes on from JAGTJU010000005.1 coordinate 21,042, forward strand.
AACACGGGGCAGCCGGTTTTTCCCTCGAGCTCCACCACGCGGGCCGACACCTCGTCGCCCACCTGCACGGTGAGATGCCCCGCTTCGTCGCGAATTTCGTCGTAGGGCAAGAGGGCCTCGGACAAACCCACCCCCATGTCCACGAACGCACCCGCAGGCCCCACGGAGACCACCCGCCCGGTGACCGTGTCACCCAGCTTCACGCGCCGGGGGCGCTTGTCCTGCTTGCGCTCGTCCGCAGCAAAGAGCGCCGCAAAATCCTCGTCCTCGCCTGCGCCCTTTTCGGGGCTGTCGTCGTGCTTCATGAAGAGCTGCCTGCTCTACCGCAACGGCAGCCTGGCGGCAACAACAGGTCGCGCAGCGCTCAGGGCGCTTGCAGGGGGGCCGCGTCGCTCGGCGCCTCCACGAGCGGAGACTCGACACGTCCCCGTACCGCGGCGTGCCCCCGCCAAAACGCCGGCAACACCAGCAGCACGGCGGCCACGGCGATCACCTCCCCCAGCACGGCGGCCCAGCCGAAGGTGCGCAGGGCCCCGGAGTGGGCCAGGAGCAACGATCCGTAGCCAACGATGGTGGTGAGCGAGCAGAGCAAGATCGCGCCGCCCATGCGCGCGCAGGCGCCGCGGGCGTCGAGCTTCAAGCTATCCATCGCCCCATAGAGGTTCAGCAAATAATCGGCGCCCACGCCGATCGTGATCGGCACGGCGGCGAAGTTCAACATGTTCACACGCACCCCTGCGGCCAGCACCATCGCCTGCGAGAGCAGCGCCACCGGCCCCACGATGGCCGCGGCCAGCAGCACCCGTCCCGGGCGCCGCCGGTAAAGCGGGATGAGTAAAGCCAAGACCAAAACGAACACCGCCAACACCACCCGCGGCGCTTCGGCGTGGACCAGCTCGAAGATGGACGCCATGAACAAAAACGGCCCGCCCACCAAGGCCCCTGCCGGCAACGGGACCTCGCGGATGTGACGTTCGAGCCAGATCATGTTGCGCCCGTCTCCGTAGTCGACGGTGGTGCTGGGGTAAAGCAACACGGTGCGGTCGTCCTGCCCCTGGCGCTCCCGCAGGTTGCGGAGCAGCGTGGCGGGGATCTCGTGCCGCGCGATGGGGGCCAAAGCCGCGGGGGCGAACCAGGTGTCGAGGTAGGGCTTGACCGCGCCTTCCACCGCATCGGGGGGCAAGGCCGCGATGCGCGTCTGCAGGTCGCGCAGACGTTCGAGGCGGCGCTGCTGCTCGGCCTCGGGAGGGAAAAACGATGCGATCGTCTCGACCCGATCGATGGCCGGGGGCTGCGTGGCCCCAAGATGCATGCGCAACGCCCGCGCCACGCCCTCCCGGTCTTCGGGCCGCTGCACCAAAGCCACGACGGGATTCACCCAGCTGCCGAAAAGCTCGGTCATCTTGGCTTCCCACGACGCGCTACCCGACGCGATCGAGCGCCGATCGCGGAGCACCTCGAGGTGCATCTCGTACACCCCTTCCTTGATGCCCCGGGCGATGCCCAGCCCCGCCCACCCGAGGCCCGCCACCAGGAACAAGGCGGCCACGACCTGGGGCGTGCGCCCCCGCGCGAAGTACCGCAGAAGCGCGCTTTGCACCCGGGTGGCTTCCAAGCCCCGGCGCGGGGGCGGCAGCCAGGCGACGGCCACCGGCATCGCCAAAAAGGCCCACAGCCACGTGGTCACCATGCCAAGCCCCCCCAGGTAGCCGAACTGGGAAAAGCCTCGGAAACTCGAGAGCGCAAGCCCCCCGTACGCCGCCGAGGCCGTGGCCGCCGCGCCCAGCGTGCCTGGCAACGCCGCCCAGGCCGCCTCCACGAGTGACGTCGAAAGGGGTTCGTCGGCACGCCGGGCCCGAAAATACGAGAGCAGGACGAGCGGATAGTTGATCCCGTTGCCCGCGATGATCGAGCCCAAAAACGCCGTGTTCGAGTTGAGGTGCCCCACGAGCAGGCTTCCCAGGCCGAAGGCAAAGAGCAGGCCCGGGGTCAACGCGGCCAGCACGACCACCACGCTGCGCAGCGACCGAAAATAAAGCGCGATCAACGCCGTCACCAGCACGAGCACCACGGCGGACGTCAGCGACAGATCCGCCAAAATCGCTTCGTGCTCCTCGATGAAGTTGGCCGCGTCGCCCGTGTACGCCACACCGAGCGCCGCGGGGAAGCTGGGGCGCAAGGCGCTGACCTCCGCTTTCACCACGGCCATCAGGCGCTTGGCCGCGTCGATGTCCACGTCCGAGTCCCGCATCCACACCACCGCCACCACCGTTTTTCCATCGGGCAGCTCCAAATAGCCACGCGGGAAACGATCGTGCGCGCCCACCTCACGGTCGAGCCGCGCTTCGAGCGCACGCCAGTCATCGTCGGCGGTGTCGCCGTCGAGCTCGACGAAGAGCGGGTTCGACTCGGCTTTTTTCCGTTCGATCAGGCGGGAGACGTCGTCGATGAGACCATCGAAGGTCGGCGCGGGCATGAGCAAGGGCGCCCGCTGCCGCAGCCAGGCACGCTCGGCACGCACGTCGGCCTGCACCCGCGCGATGAGCGGGGACGCCAGAGCCCGGAGCCGTTCAGCCAGCGCGTCGATGAAAGCGCGGTTCGCTGCGGGATCGTCGCCATGGGCCACCACGGTCAGGTGCCCCTGGCTGCCCAGCCGCTCGTGAATGCGGTCGAGCGCACGGGCAGCCTCCGAGTCCCGCGGCATCAGCTCCTGCAAGTCCGCCCGCACGTCACGGAACAGCTGCACGGTGAGGTAAACGGGGCCCAGGCAGGCGAGCAACAGCCACGCCAGGGCCAGGCCGCGTCGCCGGCAGACGAAAGCCACGTAACGGTCGTACGAGGTCCGCAAAAAAGTCACGGGGCGAACGGATATCACGATCGACCGGGCCAGCGAAGCCGCGATTTGGCAACGTCCTTCGGAGCGGCAGCGCGGCGCGGCGCGGGCGACCCGGGCCCTTTGCGCGGGCCCTTCGGCCTGGTAAAGCTGAAGGCCCTTGTCGAAGAAACTGGTCGAAGCCATTCGCCGCGCCACACCTTCCGGGGTGTGGTCGCGCGGGGTGAAGCTCGTGCGGGGCGAAGGCGTGGTGCTGGAGTCGCAGGACGAAGACGAGCTGGTCTTGCGGGTGCGGGTGAGCGGCATGGCCGTGGCCCCCACGGTGGTCCTGTATCCGGGTGAGCTCGAATGGGACTGCGACTGCGAAGGGCGCCAACGGCCCTGTGAACACATTGCGGCGGTGGCCATCGCGCTGTCGCAAGGCGAAGGCGATCCGGCAGAGCTCAAGGCAAGCGGGGCTGCGGGGGGCGCCATCGTGTACCGCTTCAAGAGCGCCGAACACGGGCTCCAGGTCGAGCGCTTCCTCTCCGGGGTGGAGGGCGAACGACCCCTCGTGAGCTCTTTGGCCGCCCTGCTCAGCCAGCCAGGCGAGGCGGCGAAGATTCATCCGGAAGAGCCCGACCTGCGCGCCGATCGTGTGCTGGAAAGCCGCAGCCGGGGCGTGCTTGCGGCCGACCAGCTGCGATCCCTCCTCACCATCCTCGTCGACTGCAAGCGCGCCTTTCTCGATGGCGTGCCGGTGCAGATCAGCGGGGAAGAGATCCTGCCTCACGCGCACCTTCGCGACGAAGGCCCTGACGTGGTGTTGACCCTCGCGGCCGATCCGCGCGTCACCCGGGCGGTGTCCGCGGGCGTCGTGCTCTGCGGCGATACTCTGGCCCGCCTCGGGGAAATCGAGCTTTGCGGCGCCTGGCTTCAGAACCTGCCGGCCACGCGGAGGTTTTCGCCGGGGGCGCTCGGGGAGCTCAAGACCCGCGTGCTGCCGGATCTGCAGACCCGCATGAAGGTGGTGGTGGAAAGCCAGAAGCTTCCCCGGGTCACGCGGGATCTGGCGCCCCGGATTCAGATTGAACTCAACCACATCGGCACGGGCCTTTCGGCCCTGGCCACCTTGGTGTACGGCGAGCCTCCCTGCGCGCGCATCGACGAGGGCCGCCTCGTGCACCTGTCCGGGCCGGTCCCCGTGCGCGACGAGGCCGCGGAACGCAAGCTGCTGCTGAAGCTGCGGGACGAGCTGGATCTGTTGCCAGGCCGCCGCGTGACCTACCAGGCCGACGACGCCACCCGCTTCGCCGGGCGCCTCGCCCGGTTCCGCGGCGAGCTCAGGGGGGATGCCGCCCGCGAGGTGGCCTCCCGCTACGCCCTCGTGCCGCGGCTCCTGGCGGCGGAGACAGCGGGCGCCAGCCCTGGGGGCCCGCTGCGCATGGGCTTCGAGTTCACCTTCGACGTGGTGGGCGCCGAACGCGGGGGGCCCACGGGTGCCACCGTGGAGGCCGGCGCCGTGCTGCGGGCCTGGGAATCTGGGCTGGGGCTCGTGCCCTTGCAGGGAGGCGGCTTTGCGCCCCTGCCGGTGGCCTTCCTCGAAAAGCATGGGCCGCGCCTGGCCGCGCTGCTGGCCGCGCGTGACGAACGGGGCCACCTGGCGGCCCACGCGCTTCCGGAGCTCGCCCGGCTCTGCGACGAGCTCGAGGCCCCCAAGCCCGCGGCACTCGCCCGCTTGAGCCCCGTTTTTCAAGCTTTCGAGAAGCTGCCTCCCCCCACTTTGCCCACCGACCTGCGCGCCACCTTGCGGCCCTACCAGCAGCAAGGCGTGGCCTGGCTCCAGTTCCTGCGCACGACGGGCATGGGAGGCCTGCTCGCCGACGACATGGGCCTTGGCAAAACGCTGCAGACCCTGTGCGCCTTGCCCGGCCAAGGGGCACGCAGCTTGATCGTGTGCCCCACATCGGTGGTGCACAACTGGCGCGCGGAATGCGAAAAATTCCGCCCCACCCTGAAGCTGAACGTGTACCACGGGCGGGACCGCAGCCTCGATCCGCAGGCCGACGTGACGGTGACGAGCTACGCCCTGCTGCGCCTGGATCTCGAACTCCTGCAGAGCCAAAGCTGGGATGCCCTGGTGCTGGACGAGGCGCAGGCCATCAAGAACCCCGACAGCCAAGCCGCGCGGGCCGCCTACGCGCTCGACGCAGGCTTTCGCTTGGCGCTCACGGGCACCCCGGTGGAAAACCGCCTCGACGAGCTGTGGAGCTTGATGCACTTTGCGAACCGAGGCCTGCTGGGCGGGCGCAGCGCTTTCGCCGAACAGGTCGAGCGCCCCCTGATAGCAGGAGACGCGGCCGCCGGGGCTCGGCTGCGCACACGCCTCAAACCTTTCGTGCTCCGCCGGCTCAAGCGGGACGTGGCCCCCGACCTTCCGCCTCGCACCGAAGCGGTTCTGCACGTCGAGCTCGACGAGGCGGAGCGCGCCATCTACGACACGGTCCGGGCCGTGGCCCAAAAAGACGTGCTTTCGCTCCTGGAAGGGGGACGCGGCGTCATGGCCGCGCTGGAGGCGCTCTTGCGGCTCCGCCAGGCGGCCTGCCACGGCGCGCTCGTGCCGGGGCAAACGTTGGCGCAGTCCTCCAAGGTCGAGCGGCTGGTGGATGCCGTCGGTACGGTGGCCGCCGAGGGAGGTCGCAGCTTGGTGTTTTCGCAGTGGACGTCGCTGCTCGACCTCATCGAACCCGCGCTGCGGGACGCGCAGATCCCGTTTTGCCGCCTGGACGGCAGCACCCGGGATCGCGACGCGGTGGTTTCGCGCTTTCAGGCCGCCGATGGTCCCCCGGTGATGTTGATCTCCCTCAAGGCGGGCGGCAGCGGCCTCAACCTCACCGCCGCGGACCACGTCTTCATCTGCGACCCCTGGTGGAACCCTGCCGTGGAAGCCCAGGCCGCGGACCGAGCCCACCGCATCGGGCAAGACAAACCCGTGTTCGTCTACCGGCTGGTCAGCGTCGACACCGTCGAGTCCCGCATTTTGGCCCTTCAAGAACGCAAACGGGCCCTCGCGGACGCGGCGCTCGCGGACGGTGGGGCCGCGGCGGCGCTGACGCGCGAGGACCTTTTGGCGTTGCTCGCCGGCTAATCAGGGCTCGACACCGAGGGGCGTGAGCGCGCGGGTCAAGTAACGCGCGATGCGCGCCTCCGCAGCGGGCGCCAGGCCCAGAAACTGAACCCCCATACCCAACTCTTCGTCGGGATCGATCGCAACGATTTTGCCGTCGACGGCGATGGCGTCCGCATCCCCCGGCAGGGTGAACCGCAAAAACACGTGGGTGCCCACGGGGATGGGTATGGTCTTGTCGAGGTGCAGGCCCCCCGCCGACAGGTTCCCCGCACGGCGAAACACGCGCTCGTCGTCGCCGATCTGCTCCACCCACATCTCCACGGGCACCCGTTGAGTACGGCGTCGCTCGACGCCACCCCGCCCGCTCGTGGTCTCATCCAGGTGAGCGCCGGAACCCTTGCTCATCGGTTCATGGTAACGGCTTTCCATCCAAGCCCACAAGGCGCGGCGCACGAGTCCCGTGAAAATCCGCGGGCGCCTGGCACCAAGCGGCTCTCGGGCGCATCAAAAAGAGCGGATCAAGAAGCGACGCACACATGGCAAAACCCGCAATCCCCTTGCTCTCGAGTTCGACCGTAGGCTCCTCCCACGTCCTGCCTGCGTTGACACCGCCGGAGGGGGCCCCTAACTTGGAACCCGGAAAGTCAATGGATATCGTGCGTTACTCGGAGGCGGATCTGCCCACGGTCCACGGGCCGTTTCGGCTGTACGTTTACCGGGAGGCCTCTACGAATGGCGTGCCGGCGCCGGGCTCTACCAGCCTCGAACACATGGCGATCGTGCGGGGCGACTTGAGGAATCAGGAAGCGGTGCTTTGCCGCATCCACTCGGAATGCTGGACCTCCGAGGTGATCGGCTCTCTCAAATGCGATTGCCGTGAACAGCTCGAGGTGGCCCTGGCGCGGGTGGCCGCCGAGGGCAGCGGCGTGGTGGTGTACCTGCGCCAGGAGGGCCGGGGCATCGGGCTAGGCAACAAGATCAAGGCCTATGCGCTTCAAAACGAGGGCGCCGATACGGTGGAAGCGAACATCGCCTTGGGATTCGAGGCCGACTCGCGGAACTATGATTTGGCCGGCGCGATTCTGGCGGATCTTGGCGTGAAGTCCGTGCGCTTGATGACGAACAACCCGCTCAAGATGGACGGGCTTCGTCGTGCAGGGGTCGAGATCGCCGGTCGTCAGGCGCACTGGGTGGCGGAGAACCGCTACAACGCACAATACCTCGCCGTCAAACGCCGCAAGATGGGACACCACGCCGACAATTCGCCCCGCCTGCTCGCGTTGCCAGGTGCTAAGAAGCCGTAACCGCCAGGGAGGTTACCGCCATTTCCAGCACCGACGAGATCCGAAGCGCGCTGTCACAGGTCATCGACCCAGGGCTTGGAACCGATTTGGTTTCCGCCTCCATGGTGAAGGACGTGACCTTCGCGGGCGGGCACGCCCGCATTCACATCGAGCTCACGACACCCGCTTGCCCCTCGCAAGCCACGATCGAGGCCGACATCACGCGCGCCGTGGCAGTCGTGCGCGGTGTGACTCAGGTGAGCGTGGCGTTCTCGGCCGACGTGGCGTCGCGCCCTTCGGCCACGGCCGGCGGCCCGATGCCCGGCGTGAAGAATGTCATTGCGGTGTCTTCGGGCAAGGGAGGGGTGGGCAAGTCCACCGTGACCACCAACCTCGCCGCCGCTCTTCACAGCCTGGGCGCGCGCGTGGGCATTCTCGATGCCGACATTTACGGGCCCTCGGTGCCCCAGATGATGGGCGATCCCGACGTCTTCGCCTCGGGCAACGAGCAGTCGAAGATCTCCCCCGCCGTTCACCACGGCATGAAGATCATTTCGATCGGCTTTTTCCTCGAGCGCGACAAGCCCGTGATTTGGCGCGGGCCCATGGTGCACAAGCTCTTGCAGCAGTTCATCGAAGACGTGCAGTGGGGCAATCTCGACTATCTGCTCATCGACCTGCCCCCGGGCACCGGCGACGCCCAGCTGTCTTTGTCGCAGCTGCTCCCGGTCACGGGCGCGGTGTTGGTCACCACGCCTCAGGAGGTGTCGGTGCTCGACGTCGAAAAAGCCCTGTCGATGTGGAAGAAGGTGGAGGTGCCGATCTTGGGCGTGGTGGAAAACATGAGCACCTTCGAGTGCCCACACTGCCACCACGTCGAGGAGATCTTCGCGCGCGGAGGCGGCAAAGCCCTCGCCGAGCGGGAAGGCCTGCCGCTGCTCGGCGAGGTGCCCATCCAGTCGGCCATTCGCCGCGCGGGCGATGGCGGAAAGCCCGTCGTGCTGGCCGAACCCGAATCGAAGGCGGCGGAGGTGTTCCGCGAGATGGCGAAAACCGTGGCTTGCGCGCTCTCGGTGCGCAACCGACCTGCTCCGGGTGCAGGCATCCGCAGCGGCAAACTCACGCTGATTCGCTAGGGACCTCCTTCGCAGGCTTGCGAGCGCCGGCAGGCAGGCCTCAGACCTGCCGCAGGTCACTTTGAAAGGGCGAGAGGTTGCCCTCGTTCGAGAGCCACAGCAGGACCGCGCGCACCTCGAGCCACTCGGCCATGCACACCTCGAGGAGGCTGCGCGGGAGGTCCGTGAGGTCGTGCCCTTCGAAGGCAAACGAGGCCACGTTTTGGGTCATCGCGCGCAAGCCCGACGTGGTGAGCTGGTCCCGCGTGCGCCAGGCCCGCTCGACCGCCAACGCGAGGGCCTCGGGGAAGCGGGGGTGCGGGGCGATCGTGTGCGGCCAGGCCGTGTCGTGCTGTCCCACCGCCCACGACAGCCAGCAGAGCGCGGCCCAGTCGGCGCGCGCCCGGCTCACGAGCGCTGAGACGCCCTCGGTGCCGGGCGGGATCCGTTCATCGATCTGCACTTTGGTGAGCTCGGGTTGGCCGTCTTCGCCCACGTCCTCGATCTCGGCCTCGTGACACGCAAGCTGCACGGGGCCCTCGGCCAAAAAGTCCTCGAGCACCGGCGGCGCCCATGCGGTGTGCTCGCAGCCGAACGGGGCCAGCGCGCGACGCACCAACAAAAGGCGCGTGGCGTACACCCGTGCGGCCGCGCGGACGCGGTCGAGGGGTTGCGACAGCTCGAGGGGGATGCGCTCGGCCGCGGCTTCGAGGTGTTCCTGGGCGGGACGAAACGCGTAAAGAGGCCGCAAGACGCGCAGCGAGGTCTCGAAGAACGCGGCGGCCTCGGGGGAGGCCTCGGCGAGGCGGACCCGATCCCGGGCGATGGTCTCGTCTTCGCCCCTCTCCAGGGCCACCAGCGCGCGTGTGAACGACATCGACGCCCGCTCCGGAGCCAGGCACACCGCCGCCTCCGCAAGCTCACGGGCGGCCCGGCTCCAGGGGGGTAAGCCAGCGGCCACCTGGCGCAGGGTCTCGGCGGGCTCGGCGCCCGCAACGAGGGCGTCGAGCAGAGCGTCCACCCCGCGGGGCTCGGGACTGCGGGCCAGCTCGGCCGCATCGGCAACGCCTCGAGGCAGTACGGCCGCAGAGACGAACGCATGAAAACGCGCGCACGTGCCCGAGGCCGCGAGCGTGCGGGCCGCGGCCACCAGGGCCTCGCGCACCCGCCCGGAGCCCTGCCACTCACGCGCCCGGTCTTCCCAGATCGCGGCCGAGGCCGACGTCTCGGAAAACGCGTCGGTGTCCGTGGCGATCGGGGGCAGCACGATCGGGCCCCCCAACGCGCGCTCCCACACGAGGCCCTCCTGGGTGTCCAGGGCCCGCCAGACGCCGGTGTGCTGGCCAGCCTCGAAGTGCCCGTACACCCAGGCAGGCGCACGCGCGGCGGGAACGCCCCACGTTGCGGCCTCGCTCGGGTCCACGCGCAAGCGCCAAGGGCCCTCTCGCACCTCGTCGTAGCCCTCGTGCCAGCGGTAGGTGACCGCCTCGCGAAGGCGACCTTGTTCGTCGAAGTGGCGCCGGGCCACACGCCGGCCGCGGTCGTACGTGGCCTCCTCGCTGAGCGTGGCATCCTGACGCCACCACGCCCACACGCCGGATGCCGAAGCGCCGGGGGCTTCTGGGGGGCCCGCACACCAGCGCGACGTGCCCTCCTCGAAGGCGGCGTGGTCCGGAACGCCCTCGGGCCGCGGGGGACGGCGCCGGCCATCGGAGCACAGGGCGAAGCCCTCTTCGTCGAAGAAGGTCTCGCTGAGCAAAGAGCCCGCCTGATAGCGGGCGGCCAGGCGCACGGCGCCCGGAGGCACGCAGCAGGCGCGCAAGGGCTCGGCGTCGTCCCGCGGGCTTGCGCAGGCGGTGACCTCCCCGTCGAGCTCACCCTGGGCGTAAGCGCCCTGCCGTGCCAGCGATCCATCGGCGTGGAAGTGCCGAAAAGGCCCCTCCAGCAGCCCGCCGGCGAAGGCGCCCTCGAAGAGCAACGAGCCGTCCTCGCGCCAGCGGCGCACGGGGCCCGCGCGCGGGCCATCGGGGGCGGGCGGCGCCGCTTCCCAGCACGCGCTGTCGGGCTCCCACACCGCGGTCTCGGGCACACCTGGCGGACGAACGGCTTGTCCGGGCATGGCTAGACTTTGCGCCGTCTCCGCGGCTTTGTCACCGGCGAGGCGCACTCGGCACGAGCCGAGGCGTGTGGCGCGTCCCGCGTGCAGGCGGCCGTCAGGGGGTGTTGCCGACCTGCGCGGGCTCGATGAGCTCAGCCGGAGGGGCCTCCGGAGGGGCGGCGACCGGCGCCTCGTCCTGGACGGGCTCGGACACCGTCGTCTCGGGCCGCCCCGTCTCGGGCGGCGGCGTCTCGGGCGGCGTCTGCTCCCCCGCACCTCGCTTCGCCTGACGCCTGAGGCTCAGGACGGCCGAAACGTCTCGGTCCGGTACGATCCGGTGCACGGCTTCCACGAAGCCCTCTTTTCGCAGGGTGATATCCACCGGCTCCTCCCCCCGCGGCAGCGCGACCACCAAGGGCGAAAGCCCGAGCAGCTGGCCTTTCGGCCCCAGGACCTCCGCACGGCGCGGCTGCGATTCGATGCGAAGCTCGATGGTGTCGGACACGGCGGCGACCGGTGCCGCAGGAGCGCGCGGGGCGGGGGCGGCGACGGCGGGGGCAGGGACGGCGTCGGCGGGGGCCGACGCCGGGGTGCGGACCAGGGCCCCAGGCGCGGGGGGCGCTGCGGGCCGCGCCACGACCAGGGCCACTGCAGCCGCCAGCGCCGCGCCGGTCAAGGCCCACAGCACGGGCCCGCGGGGCGAGGCCCGGCGCGTCCCCCGGGGGCGCGATCCCTCGACGGCAAGGGGCGGGACCGTGGCAAGGGGATGCGGGACCGCCTCATCGGCGGGCACGACGGGCAGGTCGCCCCACGATCGCAACAGATCGTCCTCGACCTGGGTCTCGAAGATGCCGGCGTCCACGCCGAACAGGTCGTCCAGCAGACGAGGGAGGGCTCCCGGTGCAAAGTGCGTTTCGGCGAGAAAGCCCTCGAGCGCGTCTGCCATCTCCAGGGCCGATGCATACCGACGGCTCAGGTCTCGCTCGAGGGCCCGCACCACGATGTAGTCGAGCGCGGTCGGAAGATCGGATCGCTGCATCGACGGTGGAATCACCGGCCGCTCGAGCACGTTCTTCATGGTGTTGTATTCGCTCTTCTCGAAAAAGAGCCTGCGGCCCGTCAGCATTTCCCACAGACAGACGCCCAGGGAAAACACGTCGGAGCGTGCGTCGATCGCGTCGCCACGGATCTGCTCGGGCGATAGATAACTCAGCTTGCCACGGATGAACCCATTGCCGCTGACGCCATCCACCTCCATGCGTTGGCTCTCGCCCACCTTGGCGATGCCGAAATCGAGCAACTTCACGCCTCCGGCACGCAGCAACATCACGTTCGACGGGCTCACATCCCGATGAACGATGTTGAGAGGCTTGCCGCCCGCGCCGTTGAGGCTGTGCGCATAGTGCAATCCGATGGCCACTTGCTGCGCGATGTAGGCCGCCACCGCAGGATCCAACTGCTTGTGCGTGGCCCGAAGCTGGCGCAGAACGGACAGCAGATCCTTGCCCCTCAGGTACTCCATCGTGATGAAGTAGCTGCCCCCGATCTGACCAAAATCGTAGATCTGAACGATGTTCGGGTGGTTTAGCAGCGCCGAGACGCGCGCCTCTGCCACGAACATGTCGATGAAGTCTTTGGACTCCGACTTCTCCTTCAAAATGCGCTTGATGACGAAGACACGCTGAAAGCCCTCCACGCCGTGAGCAACGGCGCGAAAGACCTCGGCCATGCCGCCCCGCCCGATGGGCTCGAGCAGGACGAACCGGCCAAACCGCTCACCGGCGGCCCTGTTCTTGGGCTCTGACACCTGTGCGTCCGACATCGTCCGGAAACACGAGGAGCTTGAGATGAACCGTAACGCAGAACACAAGCGAACCCCTGCCTGGGACTCGGGTCGTGTGGCCCCACCCCGTGCGCGAAGGTAGGGACGAACTGATTGTGGCCAACCTTGCCCTTCGTCGGGCATAAACTGTCTTTCATCATGAATCTTAGCTCTTTGCTTACCCGGGCCCCCCTGACGGCCTTGGCATGCTTCGCCCTCTTTTGCCTGCCTCTCGGCTGCGCCCTTTCGGAGACCGGTCTCGAAGGGCTCGAGGACCTCAGTCCCGACGCGAGCGCCGGAGGCAGCACGCCGCTACCGCCGGGCGGCTCGGGCGGGGGTGGCGGCTCGGGCGGGGGTGGCGGCTTGAGGAAGGCCGCGGGTGAGCTTTGCACGGGTCCCGCGGAGTGTCTCACGGGCTTTTGCGCCCAGGGAGTTTGCTGTGACAGCCCGTGCACCGCGGGGTGCGCTTCGTGCGCGTTGGCCGGACTTGGTGGCAAGTGTTCGCCGCTGTCCGCGGGGACAAAGCCCCTCATCGACGGAACGTGCCAGAGGGAGCAGCCTTCGACCTGCGGCTTCGATGGCACCTGCGACGGCAGCGGCGGATGCCAGCGGCATGTGGGAGGCACGCCTTGTTCCCAGGGCCTCTGCAGCGCAGGCACGGAAACCCCGGCGTCTCTTTGCAACGGCGCCGGTGTGTGCCTTGCCCAGCCAATGAAGTCCTGCGCGCCGTACTTGTGCGACACGCGCGCCTGCGCCGCCGAATGCCGCCGGAACGACGACTGCACGGGGGCCACCCGCTGCATCGAGCGCAAGTGCCAGCTGCTCGACGCACCCGACGTAAGGTTCACGCTCAACACCCCCATCGTCGACGGGCTCGAAGACGACGTTTGGAAGGCGGTCCCGTCCTTCCCGATCAAGAACTTGGTGGCAGGCGCGGTTGGCGGTCCGGAAGACCTCACCGCGGGATTCAAGGCCATGTGGACGGCTGAGGCCTTCTACGTGATCGTCGACGTCGTCGATAACTCACTCCGCAACGACTCTCCCGAGGTGTGGCAAGACGACGCCTTGCAGATCTTCTTCGATGCCGACTACAGCCGGGGGCAGACGTACGATGGCACCGATGACCTGCAGTACATCTTCGGGTGGAACGACCCTGCCTTCAAGGAAGCCAAGCTGAACCGTGCGCAAGGCGTGACCGTGTTCTCCCGGAACAAGCAGGGCAACCTGGGTTATGTCTTCGAGGCCCGGTTTCCCTGGGCAACCTTGGGGGCCATGTCTCCCAGCCCGGGCAAGCGGATCGGCTTTCAACTCGAGGTGGACGACGACGACCAAGGCCAAGGCACCGAACGCGAAGCCCTCGTCGTGTGGTTTGGAAAGTCGGGTGAAGCCTACTTGCGTCCCGCTTCTTTTGGTGAGCTCGTGCTGACCGGCAACTAGGATGCGGCGTGCGCCCTAGGGTTCGTCGTAAGCCTTGAGCGGCCGAATCCAGATGTTCCGAAACAACACGTGGTTTCCGTGGTCCTGCAGGCGCAGCGGCCCCTGCGCGTCCTCGGGCGTGTAGGGCGGGTTGCTCTTGTGGGCCGTCGGACCGAAAAAAGAAGCTCCCGCATGGGTGACGACCCCGTTGTGCAGGACGGTCACGATGGCGGGGCTTTCGAGCTTGTTGCCGTCCACGAATCGGGGCGCCCTGAAGACGATGTCGTAGGTCTGCCACCGCCCCGGGGGCAAGGCTGCATTCACCAGGGGCGGGACCTGTCCGTACAGCGCCGATGCCTGTCCGTCGGCGTAGGTCTCGTTCTCGAAACTGTCGAGCACCTGCACCTCGAATTTTCCTAGCAGGAACACGCCGCTGTTGCCCCGGGCCTGACCGTCACCCTTCACGTCTTTCGGGGTTGCCCACTCGACATGCAGCTGGAAGTCTCGATACACCTGCTTCGTCTGCAGAGCACCTCGGCCTGTTTGCAGCACCCCACCCTTCATGAGCCAGGTCGGAGCCGCCCCATCTTCGTGTTCCCACTTCGATAGGTCAGGGCGCTGCCCCAGGAGAACCTCGGCATCCGAAGGAGGCCTTCCCGGACCTTTATCGGTACCGCACTGCCCCGGAACAACCACCGGTGGTCGCGGGCGATGGGCGTCGTGGATGTGCCATGTCCCCTGGGCCTGGAGGGGGGTGCCCGTGAAGCCTGGCTTGGTTGGAGCTGCGGGCGGTGAATCGGCCTCAGCCTGCCCAAGGCGCATCGTCAGCACCAAGATCGCAACGACTCCGGGCAGCCCGTATGGCAAGCGCAGGGGATTCATGGCGCACTTCCGCTGTCAGAGCCGGTTCCACCGAGCGGCACGAGCTGAAGCTTTCGGAACTCCATTTCCGTTCCCTCCGCCTGCAGGGCTATCTGCCCCTCGCTGGCCGTGCTCCCCGAGCCTCGGTTGACCAACTGCCCGTTGACCCAGACGGTTATCGTCGTTCCCACGGCTTCAATCACGATCGCATTCCACTCCCCCAGAGGACGTTCGGCGCCATCGGTGAGGTTCAGAATGCGCCGCGCGTCCCCTCGCCGGCCTCCCCACGCGCTTCCCTGTTCACGGGGCCGACGGATCTCCATGTTTTCAACGGAGATGTCCTCGTGAATGCACCAAAAATCACCCGCGTCTCCGCTCTGCAGTTGCACTTCGATCGATTGCGGAAACATCTTGTACAGGACTCTCGGCGTCGACGCGTGGATCAACACCCCGCCGTTCCCTCCAGCGCCCACGAAGCGGTACTCGAAGGTCAGGCGGTAGTTTTTGTAACTTTGTTTCGTCAGCAGGTGGCCCCGCGGCGTCCCCAGGCTCACGAGCAGACCGTCACGCACCACGAAGCTGTCCGGCGCACCAGGGTTCTCGTCTTTTTCGGGCACGTCCACGACCCATCCCGACAAATCCTTGCCGTTGAAGAGCTCTACGGCCGCCTGCGCCTCAGTTCCCCTCACGGGTGTGGGCACCACGACGCCGGGTCCCGGAGGCGCATGGCTGCAACTGCCCAGCGTTGCCATCGCGGTCAGGTGCACCAAAGCCCAACGACAAAGACGTGATCGACTCACTTCGACTCCTCGATTTTCAGTTTGCGAAACACCTCGGCAAGGGGAGGCCCTATGTCATCGCCCTCGAACTCTGCCGCATAGGTGTTTCCGAGATACCCCAGGTCCTGATGAATGCCCACCGCCGAGGTGTAATAGGCCCAAGCCACGCGGGACTTGAGTTCCGAAAAGAAGGACAAGCGGGGATCGGCTGCCGGGGATTCGGACCAGCTGAGCACGAGGGCGTACTGTTGATCGGGTGTAAGGGCCATAAAGAGCCCACCGAAGCGGGCCTTTGCGTCTTTATCCATGCGCGCCAAACCCTGCCTCCACGTTGCACGCCTCTCGAGGTGTTCCGGGTTGCGGGGATAGAGCGCTGCGAGGTACTCGTCGATAGTCTGCGCAACTTCCGCCTCTTGGGCACCAGGGGAGTGTTCGTCCTGCGGGATGATCTGTTCGGCGAGGTGCTCGACCGTTTTCAACTGATGGGGCGAAAAGAACCCTCGTCGCACCTGGGAACCGTCAGAGGGAGCGGCATTCACCGTTGGAAGGCGCACGAACGGCAGGCCCGCCGCTGCCAAGGCCACCGCGCCCAGCTCGCGGCGCAGGGGACGAGGTGAGACAGGTTTGGGTTCGCTCACGCGTTCATCATCATCCGGGTAAAGACTCATAAATTCCCCTTTCGAAGCTCTTCGGCGAGGTGGTCACTTGCACGCCAGGCCAGGGCCATGATTGTCCACGTGGGGTTCTGAGACCCGGCGCTCACGAAGCCGGCGCCGTCCATGACAAAGAGGTTCTTGACGTCGTGGCTTTGGGAAAAGGGGTTGAGCACGGATGTCCTGGGGTCAGTGCCCATACGCGCCGTTCCCAGCTCGTGAATCGACCAACCTGCCGGTAGCAAACGATTCGAGCTCTCGAGAACGTCGATACCTGCCGCCTCGAACATGGCACGAGCCTCGGCTTCCATGTCTTTGGCCATGGCACGCTCGTTGTCTCCGAACTTCACGTTGAACTTGAGGACAGGTATGCCCCACTTGTCCTTGATGGCAGGGTCCAAGCTCACGCCGTTGTCGAAGCGGGGCAACACTTCGCCGAAGCCTCCCATCGTGACCACAGCGCCGGCGAAGTCGCGCACCTCCTTCTTGAAGCTTTTGCCGAAGCCTTTCGCCCAGAACATGGACCGAGGCAGCATGCTGGTACCGCTGTCGCCCTCGAAACCGTAGCCCCGCACGAACCCTTCGTGTTTTCGGTCCAAGCTGCGAAACCGAGGGACGTAAAACCCTCCGGGGCGCCCATCGTCACGGGTGCGCTCTTTCTTCGCCAGACTTCGCATCATGCCCGAGATCTTGGGCCCCATGAAGTGCTCGCAAAAATTGTGACCGACGTGCCCGCTCGAGTTTCCCATGCCATTCGGATGCTGCCGCGAGCGCGACAACAGCAAGAGCCTCGTCGACTCGAGCGTCGAGGCGGCAAGCACCACCACCCGTGCCCGGGCCTCGTAGGTTTTCCGGTTGCCCGCATCCACGAACGACACACCACGGGCCTTGCCTGAGTGCGGATCCACGGTGATCTCGTGAGCGATGGCGTTGCAGCGAATTGAAAGCCTTCCGGTCTCGAGCGCAGGGTACAAGTACCCCGTGGTCGCATCGAAAGCCGCATGAATGTCGCACCCTCCCTTGCGGTGACAAGCGCCCCGCCGCAAACACCGGCTGCGGTACTTGTTGTGGGCAAGCCCGTCGGTGGTCACGCCAGCCCGATACGGCGTGACCACCCGGCCCATGCGCGCCAACGTCGCCCGCAGGTGTAGCTCGGCTTTGGTGAGGCGCGGCGTGGTCTGGAACTGACCATCGGGCATGTAGGGCAAGCCCTCGGCATGACCGGCCACGCCCAAAAAGCGATCGACGCGGTCATAGTAGGGAGCGACGTCGTCGTATGACAAAGGCCAGTCCTCGCCATATCCGTCGTGACGGGCCGCTTTGAAGTCCAGGTCGGAAAGACGCAGCGCCAAACGTCCCCAAATGTTGGTCTTCCCCCCGAGCAGACGGGCACGCACCCAGGCAAACGGTGTTCCGGTATACGGATGTTCACGCTCATTCACCAGGAGCCGCGTGCGGTAGTCGCTTCCTCCGACGTAAGAGGTCACGCGCGGCTCCGCTAAGCTGGCTGCGTAGGGAGGGCGCTTCAAGTCGTATTCGTTACGGCCGAGACTGTGCTCCTCGTAGGGGGCCGCCCCTCGTCGAGGGTGTTCATACGGCCATTCGGTCGATCGCAGCTCTTCGTCGACGTTCATGCGACCGCCGGCCTCGAGCACCAGGACCCGGAGTCCGGCAGCCGTCAAGACGTAAGCTGCGGTCCCCCCAGCTGCGCCCGAGCCCACCACGATGGCATCGTAAATCTCCTTGGGATCGAAGGCGTCAAAGGCGGCGTCGAAAGGACCCTGCATGGAGCCCATCATGAGGAGAACGAGCGCCGCAGGGAAGGACCTCCGCGCGAGGAGGACTCCTCCAGCGCTTTTTTGGCGGGTGGTGAGTAAGCGCGGTCACGCTCAGGGCTTGCCCAGGAACTTGGCGAGGATCGTTTTGACACCCACCTGGGGAAAGCGCATCGTGACTTTCACGTCCCCACCGGCCGATTGCCAGCCCCGCACTTCCCCCACTCCGAACTTCGGATGGCGAAGCTTGGCACCTATGCGCATCCCGAGATCCGGAGAGAGATCGTCGTAATGAACGGTCAAGTCGTTCGAGGCGGGTGCACCCTTGGCCGGTGGCTGGGGCGCGCGCGGAGGTGCCGGCGGCAGATGCGAGAACTCCGCCCAGCGCCCGCGTGAGGGCGTCTCCATTTCGTCCTCGACCCACGACTTCGCGCGTTCGGGAGCCTCGCGGTTCCAGCGTCCCCCCCACGGGCCCTGCCCTTCGGTGTTGGCGCCGTAGTAGGAGGGCCGTGGCTGCACGAGCGACTCGGTGCACTCGAAGGGCACGTCGCGCAGAAAGCGGCTGGGGATCCCGCCGAGCGATTGCCCCGCCAGACGACGCCGGCGCACCCGGGACAGATAGAGCTGCTCCATGGCCCGCGTGACCGCCACGTAGCAAAGCCGGCGCTCTTCTTCGATGGCGGCGTCGTCGTCGATGCTCCGCTGATGCGGAAATACGCCCTCCTCGAGGCCTGTCACGAAGACATGAGGAAACTCGAGCCCCTTGGCGGTATGCACCGTCATGAGCGAGATCGCGCCGGACTCGGGGTCGATGGAATCCGCGTCCGCCACCAGCGCCACCCGTTCCAAAAACTCCGCCAGCTCGGGGGCTTCGGCCTCCGCTTCGTACTCGCGCATCTGCGCCACGAGCTCCATGAGGTTCTCGAGCCGCCCCTCCGCCTCGAGTGAGGCGTCCTGGGCCAAGGCGTCGCGATAGCCCGAGACGTCCAACACCTGCTCGGCGAGATCCGCCGGTGACATCCCTTCGTCCACCTTCTGGCGCAAGCCCAGCATCATCGTGCAGAAGGCCTCGAGCTTTTTGCGCGGTCCTGCGCCGAGGATGTCGGGTGCTTTGACCGCCAGGGCCAGGGCATGCCACAAACTCACGCCCTCCGCCGACGCGAGGTCCTCGCACTTGTCCAGCGTGCTTTGGCCGATGCCCCGGGCCGGCGTGTTGATGATCCGCCCGAGGCCCACGGAATCATCGGGGTTCAAGAGCACACGCAAGTAGGCCAGCAGATCCTTGACCTCGGCCCGGTCGTAAAACCGGGTGCCGCCCACGACCACGTAGGGAAGATCGAGCACGCGCAAGGCCTCTTCGATCACCCGCGACTGGCCGTTCGTTCGGTAGAACACCGCAAAATCTTTGGGGGCAGCGCCCCTCTGCAGGGCGTCCCGAATGCGACTGGCCACGAACTCGGCCTCATCGCGTTCGGTCTCTCCCTCGAAGGCCAAGATGGGCGCCCCCGCAGCGCTCGAGGTGAACAGACGCTTGTCGCGCCGCTCTGTGTTTTTCGCGATGATGGCGTTCGCCACCTTGAGCACGTTGCCCGTCGACCGATAGTTTTCTTCCAGCTTCACCGTGGCCGACCCCGGGTGGTCGCGCTCGAAGTCGAGGATGTTGCGGATGTCCGCACCCCGCCAGCCGTAGATGGATTGATCCTCGTCACCCACCACGGTGATGCTGTTCGTCGCCCGTGACAAGTACCGGACCAGCCTGTACTGCACGTGGTTGGTGTCCTGGAACTCGTCGACCAACACGTGATCGAAGCGGTGCATGAGCTCGTCCCCTGCGGGTGTACCCGGATGGCATAGCTTGAGCGCCTTGAGCAACAGGCCTCCAAAGTCGATCGCGTTGGCCGCCCGCAGCCTCTCTTCGTACACCCGATAGGCCTTCGCGATCGTGTCCTCGAAGAAGTCGGCCGGTTCGAATTTGTCGGCGTCAACGCCCTTGTTCTTCGCCCTATCGATGGCGCCCAGGACCTGACGCACCGGGAACTGCTTCTCTGGCACTTTGAGATCCGTGAGAACCCGCTGCATGAGGCGACGTTGATCGTCGGTGTCGTAGATGACGAAGTCTTTGCGCAGGCCAATCGCCTCGCCGTAGCGCCGCAAAAGCCGCGCGGAGAGACCGTGGAAGGTGCCCATCCACAGGCCCCGCACCAGATGCTCTCCGCCGCCCATCAGCTTGGCCACGCGCTCGCGCAGCTCGCCCGCCGCTTTGTTGGTGAAGGTCACCACGAAGATGCGGAAGGGATCTGCTCCCTCCGACAAGAGCCGCGCCAACCGGTAGGTGATGACGCGCGTCTTGCCAGAGCCTGCCCCCGCAACGACCAGAAGCGGGGCCGCGGGGTGCATGACAGCCTCGAGCTGGGGACCGTTCAGCGTGCGCCCCAACACCTCTCGCGAGAACCGCCCGGCGGCAGAAGAGGCCGAAGACGGCCGCGGCGCAAATAGGTCCAGCGAATCCACGCCCCCTTTATTACAAAGCACCGCCCCCAATTCCACCGGCATGTGGGAAATCGCGGTCTCGCCGGACAAGGACGAGCGGCCTCACGCACGCGGGCCGGCAGGGATTGACCCCGTGCACCGATAGGCCCAGGATGGCGCGTCCCGATCGGCTGCCGTGAACGAAAGCACCATGCGTAAGCCCACCGCCTTCGTGGCCCTGCTGGCACTCGGCTTGGTCTCCCCGGCCTACGCCGACCTGCCAGCCCCTGCAGCTCGGCCCCGCGCGCCCACGCTCGAGGGGCACCTGCCGCGCGACGTGGCGCTCACCTTGGGCTCTACGGGCGCCTGGCTCCTGGGCGCAACCGTGCTGAGCGCGCCGCTCGCTCCCAGCCGCTGCCGCTGGTGTACGCCCAACGCTTTCGACCGGGGCGTGCGCGACGCGCTCGTCTGGAACGATCGCGACGCCGCCGAACTCTTCAGCAACGTCGGGATCGCCGCCGCGTGGGTCAACGGACTCGGAGCGTTGGCCTTGGTGGCGCACGCGGACGGCCGCCTCCGAGACAGCGCGCACGACAGCCTCTACGTCGCCGAGGCGGTGGGCGTGACCATGTTCCTCACCACGGCCGTCAAGCTCATGGCAGCACGGGCGCGGCCCGCCGTGTACTTCCAGAGCCCCGGCTTCGAGGCGATTGCACGCGAGGAACGCAACCTCTCGTTCTTTTCGGGTCACAGCGCGCTTTCGTTTTCGCTGGCCACCGCGGCCGGCACGGTGGCGTCGCTGCGGGGCTATCGGCACGCCCCCTGGTTGTGGGCCACGGGATTGAGCATCGCGGGCTTCACGGCGTTCGCGCGCATCGCGGCCGATAAACATTACGCCTCGGACGTGCTGGTCGGCGCGGCCGTGGGTGCGGGCGTTGGGGCGGGACTTCCGCTTTGGTTGCACGGGCGCGTACGGGAGCCGTCCGGCCCCGCCGAGGCTGTGTCGTGGCGCGTCCTCGTCATGCCCATGGCGCAGGGAGGCACGCTCGTGGGACTCGGCGCGCGCCTGTGAGCGCCTGAAGACGAGCGAGGGCCCTCTTTCGAGAGGGCGCCTCCCAAATAACCTGAGCCGTGGGCCGAAGGTCGTGAGTCTCCCTACAGAGAAGCGTTGCGCTTCCCCACTCATGACGAATCCTGAACTGGACCGAGACCTCGCTTCGTTTTTCAGGACGAAGCGCGACACCGTGGCCCGCTGGGTGCGCCGGCACCTGCCAAGTCAAGTGGACGCCGACGATGTCGTGCAGGAGGTCTTCGCGTCGGCGTGGCAGTCGCTCGCGCATTTTCGCGCCGAAGGGCAGCTGTCGACCTGGCTGTTCGTGATCGCCCATCGCAAGGCGCGCTACGTGCGTCGTGCAGCGCTGCGGGAACGCGCGGAGCTCACGGGACATTTGGGCGTATTCGACGGCGTTCCCGACGAGGATCCCGGGGCCGACGAAAAATTCGAGTGGCAAGAGACGCTCAGCATTTTGGACGCGGCGTTCATTCGCCTGCGCGAGCCTCACCGTGAGGTCATCCTCAGGGTTTACATGGAGGGCGAATCGACCCAGGAGGTGGCTGACGCCCTCGGCATATCACCGACCAACGTGGGCGTTCGGCTGTTCCGGGCGCGGCGGGCGCTCGCCGAAGAGGTCTCGAGGACGGGCAAAAAGCGTACCTCTCGCCCCGCGCGGTGAGCCCCCGCGCTCACCAGGACGCAACGGCGCCCAGGCTCGTCGAAGGCATGACCCAGGCCGTAGTCTCGTTCGCGGTGGCCGAAAGGCGCACGCCCGGACGAGGCAGCAAGCTGGTGCCCGCCACGTCGAAGCGCACGTGCCAGTGCGCCGACAGCCGCATACCGACAGCCACCGAGAGCGTCGTCATCCCAGACCAGATGGTGCTCGTGTTGCCGCGGGCGGTCCCGTCAGTATCCCCCGCCACGAAGGTGCGTCCCACGCCGGCCTGCACAGCCACGCTCAACGTGGGGCCGCGAGCATGGCTCCAGTGGGCAGCGACTTCGGCGCCTCCCCAGGCCTGAGAAACCTCCGCCTGCGCCGACGCCGACTCTGCCGTGATTGACGGAAACGGAAGCGTAGCGCCAAGGCCTACCGAGCCCCGGCGCAGAAACCGACGCGACAAAAAGAGGCGAGCGATGGGTCGTGCGCGCGCGCCCATCAAACCAAAGCCGCCGCCGACGGAGGCGCCGCTCAGCCAGCGGCCTGCCACCGGACCGGGCACGACGCCCGTGGCAACCACCGCAGGGGGTAGGGAGGGGACCGCCCCGGACGCCGCCTCCGGGGGCGCGTCCTTGGGCGCAGGTGGAGGGGCCTCCATCACCTGCGGCGCCAGTACGTAAGCCGCCAGGCGTTCGGTGGTCCGCCAGGCAAGCTCGCTGTACGTGCTCACGGTATCCGTGGGTATTGCCTGCGACGGCAAACTGGCGGTCACGACGCTCAGAAGGTCTTCGCGGCCCCCGTGACGGCGAAGCTCGGCGACGAGCGCCGTGGCGCTTTGGCGAAGCGTGATCACGATCGACGCGTCCGTGGCCTCGTTGCTCGCGACCAAGTCGTACCCCGCGGTCAAGAGCTCTCCGCGCACGCGGGCGACCACCCCGGGCGGCACGTCCGGCGCCGCCAGCACCACCACGTAGTCGATCCTCGCCGACACCCCCGCGTTCGTCTCCTGCGCCTGTACCCGCGCGGGGCTGGTGGTCGCCCCGAGCGCCGCGACCACGCCCACGCCCAGCGCGACGGAACGCCAGACGCGAAGTCTTCGCTGAGTCAATGCGGAGGCGCGGGCCTGCATGAGGAGGTACTGCCGGGCGCGTCAGCGTTTCGCTAGGGCTTTTTTGCTCCCCGTCCCAGGATCTGCTCGGCCAAGGGTGCCCGGCTGCCGTGCGGGTGCTCGCGCAAGTAGCGTCGGGCCGCCTCTTTGGCCTGGCCTTCCTCGCCTTGGCGCGTGCGGGCCACCATCAACCGCGCCAGGGCTTCTTCGGCCAACGCCCCTTTGGGCGCCTCTTTCAGATAGTCGTGGTACCAGCGGGCAGCCTGCTCCGGAGTTCCCACGCCATCGTCCATCAGGCGCCCGAGCTCGAAGGCGGCGATCTGCGCCGCGGGCGACCGGGCAAAGCGCGCGCGGAGGGCCTCGAGCGCCCGGCGTGCCAGGTGCGGGCGGCGTGAATAGCGGCTCGCGTCAGCGAGGGCCTTGAGGTCGGATAGCGGCCGCGAAGCAAGCACGTCATCAAGCCCCAAACGCTCCGCCTCCGACACCACCAGGTCGTGTTCCCCCGCCACGAGCCTTTCCTCCCAGGTCGTGGTCGGCCGCGATCGCGGGGCGAAGCTGGGAGGCACGACCGCCGTCTCGGCCGGAGGCGGGCTCGTTTCGGGCGCGACCCGGGCCCCTTCGGGCCGCGCCTCCCGTGGTCTGTCGAGGGGCTTCGCGGCTTCCCACGAACCCGTCCACGTGGGAATTTCGGCGATGGCCGGCGGCGCCTCGCGTGGGGCCCGTGCCACCTGACGAGGCTGCGGGCCACTCGCCAAGCGGAGCCTCCGCGCGCCCTGCGACGAGGCCAGGGGCGGACGGTCCCCGCTGGCAGCAGGCGTGACCCGGGCGGCTTGCACCGTCTCGGCGTTCAGCGCCTCGATCGAGGGACTGCCCGCCTCGACCACCAGCCGGTGCCCCGCGCGCAGCGGCGTGCGCGCGGCCAGCCCCGGGCCCGAGACCCGCACGCTCCCGGAGCGGAGATCGACCCGAAAGTCGCCGGTCTCCTGTTGCCAGTGCACGTCGAAGACGGTGCCGGTCACCTCGACCAGGTAAGGCCCCGCCTCCACCCGCCATGCCGCGCGTGGGCGCTTCGTCACACGAAGGTTCAGCACGCCCTGCACCAGGGTCAAGGTGGCACCGTGCTGACCGAGCTGCGAGATCACAGCCCGGCTCTTGGCGCCCACGGCCGCGACCGTGCCCTCGGAGAAGGTCAAGGTGGTGCCTTCGGGCAACGTCTCACCGACCGAGGGTGCGGACACGGCAGGCCGGCTCACGGAGGGCATCGTCACGGGTTCGACCTTGCCCTGCGTCACCGTGAGGGCCTCGTCCCGCCGCCACGTCGACCACACGAACATGGCGAGCGCCGCGCAGCAAGCCCCCACCCCGAAGGCCGTCGCCCAGGCTCCGAAAGGCCGCCTGCGATCGCGCCGGGCTGCGAACGCCAAGGCGAACCTGCGTCGCTGTTCGTGGGCCTCCAGAAGTGAAGGCGGAGGGTTGCCCTCGCGAACCAGTGCCCCAAGCGCGTCGGCTGCGGACTCGCTCAAAGCGCCCGCAGAGAGGTTCTCACGCTCGTCCATCCTCCTTGTCATAGTCTTTCCTTCCCGACCACACCCGCTGATTCCAGGTAGGGGGCCAAAACGGGATCCTTGCCAACGAGGACCCAAAGCCGTTGTTTCGCCCGCGTCAGATACCTTTTGGTGCTCGCCAACGACCACCCCATGGCCGATGCCACCTCGGTAAGTTCCATCGCCTCGACGTGGCGCAAGCAGAAGGCGATCCGATCGTCGGGTTTGAGCATGTCCAGGGCCGCCTCGAGGCGTTTGAGCGCCAAACGCACCCCCACGTCCGACGGAGCCGTGGGGGGCTCGGGAAGCGTGCCTCCCTGGCTCTCCAGACCCCAAAGCCGACGCAGCCTCCGCTTCCGGAGCTCCGTACGAATGGTCGTCATGGTGATGGCCACGACGTAGCTTCGGATCGACTCGGCCTGCCTCAAGCTGGGCAGGCTCCGGAACACCTTGATGAAGACGTCTTGAACGCCGTCGTCCGCATCAGCCCGCGACCCGAGCCCCCTGGCCATCAAGCGCCGCACCAGAGGGGCGTAGCGGTCCCACAGCTCGAGGGCGTCGCGCGACGAGCCCTGTATGGCCGCGGCCACGATCTCCGCCTCGGGGCGCGTCTCGGGAGCAGGGAACGGTGCCCTCACGAGAGTCAGGGGGGGTGTATTCGATGAGCGCAAGCGGTCGTGCCTTTGGACGGGAGACGCCCCAGAGCCTACGCACGGCTCAGTTATCTTCGGCGGATTGAGGGACAGATGGAGCGCCCCTCGCTCCCACGAACGTGCCGCTATCCGGAAAAGACCACGCAGCGCATCTCCGCTGGCCCGCGGCGCGCGGCTCATCCGCCACTTTCCGTGCCGAACAGCAACCTGAGCGTCGCGTTGTCTTCGGGCTTGCAGAACACATAAACGTGGTCGCCGGGCAGAAGCGCAACGTTTCCGCGAGGCGCCACCAGCCCCCGTCCCCGGATGATCAGCATGGCCGCCGCCGCCGGGGGAAAGGGAATGTCGGCCAGCACGTGCCCGGCCACCGCCGAGGCCTTCCCGATGTAGAAGCTCAGGATATCTCCCTCGATGTCGTCCTTGGACGCGATCTCCAGGGAGGCGGCGGGCGCGGCCGGCCCCTGGGTGGCAAGCCCCAGGCGGCGGGTGACCCACCCCAGCGTCGATCCCGGGAGCACCACGTTCACGAGGACGATGAAGAACACCAGATGAAACAGCTCGCGGGCCCCTTCCACGCCGGTGAACACGGGATAGGTGGCGAGCACGATCGGCACCGCCCCCCGCAAGCCGACCCACCCGATGAACAGCGTGTCCTTCGCCGCAAATCGAAACGGGAGCAGGCACAAGGCCACGGCCAAGGGCCGCGCCACGAAGGCCAGCACGAGAGCCAAAGCAATGCCCGACCCCGCCACCCTCGGCAGCTCGGCGGGAAACACCAGCAAGCCCAGGATCAGGAACATGCCGACCTGCGCGAACCAGGCGATTGAATCGTGCACACGGATGAGCCCCGCCCTGTAGGGCAGCTTGCCGCCGCCCATGACCATCGCCGCCAAGTACACGGCGAGAAAACCGCTGCCCTGAAACAGCGTAGGAACGGCGAAGCCCACGAGGGCCACGGCGACCGACATGACCGGGTAAAGCCCCACCGCGCCAAGGCGCGCTCTGCGGAGAAGGACACGCCCCAGCAACCCCACCACCACACCGAAGCCCCCCCCCACCAAGATCTGCACGGGCACGTCCACGAGGACCTTCCACCCGAAAGGCGCGCCCGTCGCCAGCATCGACGTCAGGGACATCGTGAGAATCACGGCCATGGGATCGTTGAGGCCGGACTCGAGCTCGAGGGTCATGCCCAGCCGCTTCGTGAGCTGAACACCACTCGCGCGGAGCGCTGAAAACACGGCCGCGGCATCGGTCGAAGACACCACCGCGCCGAGCAGGGCCGCTTCCGTCCAGGGAAAGCCGAACGACCGCGCGGCAAGGGCCAAAACCGCGGCCGTGAGCAGCACGCCCAAAGTGGCAAGGACCGCGGCGGGCTTGTAATGGCTCGTGACGACGGCAAGTGTGGTGTTCAGGCCACCGTCGAACAAGATCAACGCAAGCGCGGCCGTACCCAAACGAAACGCCAGATGGAAGTCGTCGAAGGCAATCTTCCCTAGACCCTGCGACCCGGCAAGCATCCCGATGCCCAAGAACACGAGGGGCACGGGCAGGCCCGTCTTTCCGCTCACCCGGGTCCCCAGCGCGCTCAGCATGAGCAGCACGCCCGTGGCCAGCAACACGAGCGCCGTTGCGTTGGGTTCCGCCATGCCAAGCAAAGGCATAGCGACAGGCTCGCACAGCGGCAAGGCAGGCCCCCGCCGCGACCGCTCCCGTGTGACTCGCTAGCGCTTGATCGGCATGGGAATCGTAGATTGAGGATCGTTCTGTTTGGGCGGCTTCGTACAAGGGTCCCATCCCCACAACCAATTCGCGTATTCGCGGCTGAAGGTCTGAACGCTCAGCGCCGAGCTACCCTGGATCACCACGCCCATGCCGCCCTTCTTCCAGCGCGGATTCAACATGTTGCCCCGGTGCCCGCTATCGGTACCGCCAGAATTCCACCAGCCATTGATGAGACGATCCACGGCCGCCATGGCGTCGCTGGTGTAACCACCATGAGCGCCATAGTTCTCACCGATGAAGTTTCCGCCGGTGCCCTGCCCGCCGTTGGGCATCGGGTACCAGCTGAGGTTCATCGGGCTATGGCCACTGGGATCGCTCTCGGTGTATCCCTGTGAGAACTCTTGGAGGCAGTAGTCCGCCTCGAGCATGGGACGCGCACGGCCATCCTCGGCGGCCTGCAACGCCCGCACTTCGTTGACCCGAAACAGCATACGATGTTGTGCCGCGGTCAGGTTCACGGTGCGGCTCTCGGCGTCCACGAAGCTGCACGCTTCGGTGGGTGCAGGCGTCCACGCGCCCTTGTACACGGAGGGCGCGTTACCGGCCTGGGCGGCCGTGGCCTTCGGGGAGTCGCCACAGGGCCCCGCGACCGCCACGGGAGGACTCGGACCGCCACCTCCGCCCCCGGGGACCATGGGTGACCCTCCCGCGGAACCGGGTGGCGTTTCGCTCGAACCACCCGCCCCCCCCTGGGGCGTTCCGCTCGCCCCCCCACGGGGCACGGGCCGTCCACCACCGGCGTCTGCCCCGGCGCCCCCCCCCGACACGCCTCCCGTTGCGGGCTCGGAGCCGGTTTGCTCCTCGCCTCCACAGCCCAAAGACAGAGCGGCTCCCCCAAAGAGAAGCGACAGTGACACACACAAGGCTCGCAGCACGTTCACCCCCGCGTCCAACGTGGACCCCCGTGGGGGCGTCGCGTGCATCCGTTACGTCAAAAAAACGGATGCTGCAGCGTCGACAGGCACGTCACCCCGGCGGGGACCCCGACGGGGGGCGGCTTGATCGAGGTCGCGGCGCACCTTCGCCCACCGCGAACCGCCGGGATCAGCGAGCGGGGGCTTCCGCCACCGCGGGATCGGCGCGTCGTACGACCAGCGTTTGCAGCGACTGCACCTCGTTGGTCTCGCGTGCAAACACCTGAATCAGGTTGCTTCCCGGCCATAGCGGCACGTCGGCCGCGAAGGTGAGCTTGCGTGGGTCCCCGGAGTTGCGCAGGTAGTACACCTTGCGCGCGGGCATCTTCGCGTCGCGGTTCCACACGCTGATGAACACGTCGCGCACCTCGTTGTCGTCGGTGGCCTGCCCTTTCACGGTCACGCTCGGGTTCGAAACCGTGGTCGGTGCCATTGCGGTCAGCACGGGGGGCGTCACTTGCCAAACGGGTTCGTAAGTGGGCTTCGGTGGGCCCCCCGGCTGCAGATCCGCCGTAGACACGAAGGCGGGATGCCCCTCCTCCAAAGTCACCCGGGTGTAGGCACCAAGCCGGCCCGTCACCTGAAAAGCCGCCCCCTTGGGCGCACGGCCCACCACGAGCGCGCCTTCCATGGGCGCTTCCCTCAACGCTGCCGTGCTCTTCGCCACCGTGGCGGTGCCCGAAGCGGCCTCGGTGGCGCGCCCCTCGTTGGCCACCTTCACCTTGATTTTGTCACCGACGGATTCACCCAGGACGCGGTCCACCACCGACAGCTCCAACGTGTACTCTTTGCCCTGGAACTCCGGCCCCAGCTCGTAAGTGAACGACACGGGCCACTCTTCGCCCGGGGCCAGTTCTTTGTGTTCGAAGCGCCCCTTCGAGATCAAGACGCCGTTTTGACCAGGGCCATTCCGGATGATGGCCTGAGGACGCAAAGCGGCGCCGGCCCCGATGTTCTTCACCTTCACCAGCATGCGCAGCTTTTCTCCGGGCTGCACGCGGCCGTCCTGGTTGCTGCCTTCGCCGTCGTCGATGGTTTGATAGTTGTACGCAAAGAGCGGGCGAGCGCGGCCGGCAATGTCAACCGCCAGCTTGCCGGGCTCGGCCTCGATCGGCCCCTGCGCCGACAACTCCGTGCGAATCAGGTCCGTTCGGGTGGCCATGTGCTTGGGGATGCGCACGGACAGCTCGTAGGACTTGCTCTGCCCAGGTTCAAGCTTGCCGAACACCATCTCGTTTTCGTCGAAGAGCGAGTCGTCGCTCTTGAGCACGGTGCGCACGCGATACGCCGTGGTGGTGCCCACGTTCTTCACGGTTCCCCGGAACTTGATCTTGTCGCCCGCTTTCACCTTCGGGCCTCCCAACGCCTCGAGTGCGCTCGTCAAACGTGCCGTTGGCTGGTTCGACGGAGCTGCGCTCCAATCCACCCCCAGCTTCGAGAGGGCCTCGACCACTTTGGCGTCTTGCTCGGCCCGCACCTCTTCGAGGTAGCTCTTCGATTGCTGCACGAGCGGCGTACGTCGGGTCGACTTCGCCTGCGCCAGGAAGTCACGGGCGAAGGTGATGCTGAAGTCGAGGTTCAGCTTGCCGTAGATGTCCTCCTCTTCGTCTTCCCCTTCCGCATCTTCCGGGCCCTCGAGCGCGGCACTTTCCTCGTCGATGACGTCCTCTTCCGACTCGTCCAGATTGGGCGCTTCCTTACCGGGAGGCTGCTCGAAGAGGTAGGACACGTTCTCGAGTGGCGCCTCGGCCTTCGTGGCCGTGGGGTTCTCCAGGTGCCACTCGTAGTCGCTCTCCTGCCGGCGGTGTGACGAGGGCTGAAGGTAGATGCGGGATTCGTCCCCCGTTTTTTGGACGAAAAGGCGGTCGAGCTCGATGTCGGGCGTCACGCCCACGCCCTGGATAGAGATGTCGCCCGCAGTGAGGTACTGCGCCGTGGTGAGCTTGAGCCCAAGCTTGTCATCGCCGCCCTTGTTGTTGCCCAGCTTCACGGGTGCGTTGATGTCGAAGAGCATCTGCACAGAGCCCTTGCCGAAGGTGGTGTCGCCAATCACGACGCCGCGATCCAGGTGCTTGATGGCGCCCGCCACGATCTCGGAAGCCGACGCGGAGTTTTGGTTCACCAGCACCGCCAGGGGCACCTTCACATCGCCACCCCGAGACGCATGCTCATCGCGCCGCTGCGTACCGCCTACACCCACCATGGAGACCAACACACCCGATTCTATGAACGCATCGGCCACCTTTTGGGCCTGGTCGTAAAGCCCCCCGGGGTTCGAGCGCAGGTCGACCACGATGCCCTTGACCTTCTCGCTCTCGAACATTTCGAGCGCCTTTGAAAGATCTGCGTCCGTGTTCGCAGTGAAGCTCACGATCCGCACGTAGCCCACCTTGCCCCCGGGCCGTCCGTTTTTGGCAGGGGCGTTCAACACTTGCGGCGGAGGCTCGATCGAGGGCGGCCGGATGGCGTCACGCACGATCGTGAACTTTTTCGGGGTCTTGGCACCTGCCCGCTGGATGTAGACGTCGACCGGCGCGCCCACGTCCCCACGCAGGCGTTCCACCGCGTCGGTCAAGGTCATGTTGACGGTGGACTCGTCGTTGATGCGCATGATGTGATCCTTGGCCTTGAGGCCTGCGCGCATCGCCGGTGTGTTGGGCATGGGCTTGCGCACGATCACCCGGTTCTTCTTGTCCATGCCGATGACGATGCCCAGGCCTCCAAACTTGCCCTGCGTCGTCATGCGCATCTCTTTGAAGCTCTCGACGTCCAGCAGCACCGAGTGCGGATCCAGCGTGTAGAGCATGCCGTTGGTCGCGGCCGACTCAATCTCGACCAGCCGGGCTGCCTCTTCGCTGGGCGCCACGGGGTGCAGATTGGGCTGAATGAACTTGAAGATCTCCTGAAGCTTGCTGCGCAGGCTCCACGGTGCATCCACGCCTTCGAGGGAGAAGGCCTTCTCCTTGCCGTTGACCCGCACCGTGACCGTTTTGGGGTCGCGTTCGGGCTGCCGGTCGATGAGGATCTCGGGCACGTCCCTCTGCAGGAAATCGAGCGCCCCCACCAGCATGCGCTTGGGGTTGAGCCGATTTTTATCGAAGTAGCTCTCGCGCACGTGAAACAGCGTGCGGGTGAAGATGGGTAGCTGCGACAGGTCGTAAGCGGCGGACTGGCTGCTCACGGCGGCCCGCAGCGGGGGGTTGGCCCCCACCGTCAGGTCCTGTCCCCGGTTGTAGACGGAAATTACGAGGGCAAGTGCACAAGCCCCAACGAACACGACGAGCTTTCGGAAGCGGCGCATGAATGACTCCGGCTTGGGCGCTTGTGACGGATCGTCTGCCAAGTCCATGTAGGATTGAATCATAGCCCCGGGGCGCCTTCTTGGCATCCGGGAGGGTCACAGTATTTCGGTGGCTGTCCGTAAAGGTGGCCGGGAACCCCACCTTTGGTGTCAAATGAAGGTTCAATGCGGTTCGATCGTTCCCGGACGAGGGCATGTTTGCGTGTGGCGGCGGTGACCTTTCCCATGCTTCTGGCGGCGAAGCCCGTGAGGAATGCCCCCACCGTTGGATCACAACCCCCGCCCGCAATGGACCATTCCCCGCCTCCCCACGAGGTGAATCTCTGGGGCGGACATGGCGAGGGCCTCACCCTTGGCCGGCAGACCTGGCTCGACCTCGCGCGGGGGCAAATGGCAACGGGGCCCGCGGCGCCTGCGGCGGCTCGCGCAGGCGCGGGTCACGCGCGGGGCGTGGCCGCGGGGTTCACCATCGTGGGCAGCGTGGCGGTTCTGGAAGGCGACGAGCTCACGACCACCCCAAGTGGAACGGGCTTTGGCCTCAACAAGGACAACCTCGCCCAGATCAGCAGCCGCTTCATTGCCGCGTTCGGTGACGAATACGACCAGATCGCCGTATTCCTCGGCTTCACGGATCGCCTGTCCCAGCAGGCCCTGGCGTACCAGCAACCCGTCAAGAACGACATTCGCGGCCTTGGCCTCGGCTTTTGGGACGAGACCCGTCAATTTGGCTCGCCGAGCGGTCGCATGGAGTCGATGCTCAACATGAAGCGCATCAACGTCTATGGTCGCGACGCCGCCAACGACCCGGACAACGACCTGTATTCCGTGTGGGCCCAGGAAGCCGCCCATCGTTGGGCGCTTTACTTCAAATACCGGTTTCCCGACGACGCCGCCGACCGCACCGACCTGCTGCTGCGGCAAAACGCGCACTGGGCGCCCTGGGTGCAGTCGGAGGGCTCTTTCCTCGACGGACTCAACTGGAAAGACAACGGTGATGGCACGTTCACCGTGCTCGATGCCAACAAGCGCTACGGCACGGCGGATCAGTACGCCATGGGGTTACGCTCGGCCAGCGAGGTGCCTGCGTTCTTCCTTCTCGACGAGTTCCGGGATGAAACGGGTGGGTCCATCGATCGCAACGCGCGTTTCTCCCCGGGACGCCGGTACACGGCCAAGCGCACGAACGTGACGAGCGAAGACATCGTCCGCGCCCTGGGCCCGCGAGAGCCGGCCCGCAGCCCCGCGGCCGAGGACCTGAGGATGGGTGTGGTGTTCCTCACGCCGCCGGGATCGGGTCTCGGCCTTTCGCTGGGCGAAGCGTTTCGGGTCGAGACCACCCGTGCCCCCTGGGACGGCTTCTACAACGCCTCGGCCGGGGGGCGAGGCAAGGTCTGTACCGAGCTTTTGCGCCCCTGCCGAGGGCAAGCGTTTACCTTCGGCGCGCCCACCTTGGCCGCGGCGGGTCGCCCCGCAGGCGTGGTGGCCCCCGGAGACGAAGTGCAGGTGACGCTGCCCGTGACCAACGTGGGCACCGAGCCCGGTGTTGCGACCGTGTCCGCGCGGGGTGAAGACATCACCTTCTCGCCTTCCCCCGTGTCGACGCCGCCCCTGGCCCCAGGTCAAGCGACCGTGGTGAGCTTCACCGCGCAGCTCCCGGCCACGCTCGTGTGTGGAGCGCCCCACAAGATCGATTTCGAGGCGCCCGGGCGGCTAGGACCCTCCAAGGGCTTTTACGACGTGTCCGTGGGCCTTGCCAGGGGCGCGGGCTTCGACCTCGAAGACGCGGGCACGCCCGCCGCGTGGACGATCAACCCCGACGGCACTGACACGGCCCTCGTGGGGGCCTGGGAGTGGGGAACACCCGAGCGGACCGAAGCGTTCCAGTTCGTGCTGCAACCCGGCGGCGCCGTTTCCGGCACGCGGGCCTTCGTAACGGGGGCCGCGGCGGGCCCGCGGCCCGAGGCCAACGACCTCGACTTCGACACCACGGCCCCCCAGGTGGGGCGCACCACGCTGGAATCGCCGCCCATGCCGCTTGCGGGCCTCGGCAACCCGCGGCTCTCGTACCAGCTTCACTTCGTGGCCGCAGGCTTCGAGAGGGAGGTCTTGGTGCCCGGCGCCGGGGACGCTTTTTACGTGCAGGCGTCGTTCGACGGAGGGCCCTGGGTGGAGGTGGATCGCGTGCCTGCCACCTTGGCGCTCGGCTGGGAGAGCCGCTTGGCCCCGCTCGCGCCCGCGTTGGCGCTGGCCCCCGCAGCGTCCAGCGTGCGCTTTCGCTTCGTGGCGGAGGACAGCGATCTTTCGGAGACCGTGGTCGAGGCAGCACTCGACGACGTGTTTTTGATGGGTGAGCTGCCCGCATGCGGCGCCCCGGCACCGGGTGTCCCACCGGAAGTCAAACCCAACGACGGAGGCGGCTGCAGCCTCGCAGGCCCGCGCGGAGGGGCGGACGCCCCGTGGAGCCTCGCCGCGCTCGCTCTCTTGCTTGCCCGCGCGCGACGGTTCACACGGCGCGCCTGACGGGGGCGGCAAGCCGCGTGTAACGCGCCAAAAAGGCCTCGGCCGCCTCGAACAGCATCGTCTTTCTTTCCCCCGGCATGCCCGCGAGGTTTTGCAGCTGCACCTTGAGCCGCGGGTTGTTCGCGAAGGTCTCCTTCTGCTTGTCCACGAAGCGCCAATAGAGCCCGTCGACCACGTCGCACCAGTTGTGCGGCCCCCGCAAGCCCGTGGGGCGCTCGTAATCGGACATGCGCAAGAGGTAGTTGCTGCCGCAGACGTAGGGCTTCGTCGCAAACAGGCCTCCATCTGCAAACAACGCCATGCCGAACACGTTGGGCACCATGACCCAATCGCTCGAGTCCACGAACATCTCCATGAAGTAGCGGTACGCAGCGTGCGGCTCAATCTCGCAAAGGGTCATGAGATTCCCCAGCACCATGAGCCGTTCGATGTGGTGCGCCCAGCCCATCCGCTGCGCTTTGCGGATGACATCGTCGAGCGGAGGAATGCCGGTTCGCGCCTCCGTCCACGCAGGCGTGAGCTGGCGCTCGTGATGGAAGTGGTTTTGCGCCATCTCCCAGGCGCCGTGCCGGTGATAGACGGCACGCACGAACTCGCGCCAACCGATGACTTGGCGCACGAAGCCCTCCACGGCGTTGAGAGGCACACCGTTGCGCTGCGCGGCCGCCAGGCTCTCTTCGACCACCTCGGCGGGCGTCAAAAGCCCCGCGTTCAACAGGGGCGAGATCACGGCGTGAAACAACGTGGGCGAGCGCGACGACAGGGCGTCTTCGTAGTCGCCGAAACGGGGGAACCTCTCCTCCAAAAAGCGCTGTAGCCAGCTGAGCGCTTCGGGGCGCGTGACAGGTAGCCACCAGGTTCCTTCCGAGAGCTCACCCGGGTGCTGCGCGAAACGCTGGTTGACGAGCGGTATCAATTCACGCACGTGCTCCGTGGGCGAAACGCGCAACGGGGCCGGCAGCGCCAACTGTGGAGGCAGCGACTTGCGGTTGTCCTGGTCGAAGCTCCAGCGCCCTCCCACGGGAGCCCCCGCGCTCGTGATGAGCACGTCGAGGTTACGGCGCTGCCACCTGTAAAAGCTCGCCATGAGCGGCTTGCGCTGGCGCGACAGAAAGAGATCGGTCACCGGCCGCGCCGTCAAAAACATGGGGCTCGCCATGAACTGCAGCTCGAGCCTTTGGCGCCGCGCGAAGTCGACGAGGCGGCGTTCGAAGAAGCTATCTTCCACCTCGAACATGACGAGCCGGCGAACGCGCTGCCGCTCGACGAACGCCGCAAGCTTGTCTTCGTAGCTTCCCGGAGCGCCCTTCGGCTCACGGCCCAGGGCTTCGTAGTGCACGCGAAAGCCCACACGCCGCAGCCCCTCGGCGTAGTGCCGCATGGCCGCGAGGAAAAACACCAGCTTTTGTTTGTGATGCCGCACGTAGGTGCAAAGTCCCTCGTCCTCCGCCATGAAGACCTCGGCCCCCCGCAGGTTGGCCAAGTGACTGCGCGGGAAGAGCTGATTGCCCAGCACCACGAGGGCCGTATGCGCCTCACGAACCATGTCCTTTGGATGCCCTCCGCAGACCCTCCGCGACGGCCACAGAGAGAAACGTCCTTTCAAGTTCCTTCGGAAAGTTTACGAAAAGCAAACATCGGTTTAACCATCCTGTCACGACGGGCGTGGTATCACTAAAAGGGTAGAAGGATGGTTGTGTGAGGCCGTGTAGGGAGCCGGTAGCAAAGGAGTCAACGGTGTTTGGGTTCGACGTGAAGGACAGGGGTAAGGACATCAAGGGTGCGGAGGCCAAAGCTGAGGCCAACCGGGGCGCGACGGAGCCGCTGTGGGACGGTGGGTGGCGGGAGCGGCGGGAGCGGGCGGCGCGATTCCTGGCAAGCGTGGATGCTTCTCTCGCTGCCCGGCGGCGTCGCCGGAACAGCGGGGTGATGTGGTGAGCCAAGGCACCCGACGAACGCGTGAACGACCGAAAACATTGTAGAAAGTTCGACGAAGGGCGCCGCATTCCGTGAGGAGGCGGCGCCTTTCCTTTTCGGCCTCAGGCGAAGCGCCCCTGACGCAGGTTTGTTTCCAACACGCAACCCGGCCGCCGCCGAAACGAAGACGGCAGGGAGCATCCTGGGGACTGGAGGAGGGACCCTTTGCCCCAGTCCTTGATTCATCTTTCCGACCTGCACATAGGCCGCAGCGCCGCCGACGAACGGTGTGCCCAGGCCTTCGTTGACAGGGCGATGGTCGAACGCATCGACCACGTCGTGGTCACCGGCGACCTCACCAACAGAGGTCGCCGGGAAGAACTGTCACGCTTCCACGAAATCTTCGCCCCTTTGCATGCCGCGCGTCGGCTCACGCTCGTGCCCGGCAACCACGATCGCCTGGGCCACGACGTGGCGGGCGAGATCCAACAGGGCGCCCGCGTCGAAACGAAGTGCCTGCCGGGTCTATATTTGATCCGCTTCGATTCGACGGGCCCGCACAACCGCTCCTGGCTCGCGGGGCATGGAGCCATGTCGGGTGAGGACATCGAGGCGATCCTCGAAGCCGCCCACCACGCGCCGGCGGGGCACCTGGTGGTGCTGCTGCTCCACCACCACCCTCTGCCCCTTCCCGAGGACAACACGGCCGAGCTCCTGTCGTCGTGGCTTGGCTGGCGATGGACGGCCGAGCTGGAACTCGGGTGGACCCTGCTGAGATCTTTGGCGGGCCGCTGCGACCTGGTGCTTCACGGCCACCGGCACCGCCCCCGCTCGTTTTCGCTCTTCGAGGACACGCCGCGTCCGCTTCGGATCTTCAACGCGGGTAGCAGCACGGAGATGGGTGTGGCCCGGGTGTTCGCCCACGCGCAGGGACAGCTCGAGGGTCCCGCCGTGTGGTGGCGCCACACGCGGGTGAGTCGCCAGGCGCGGCACGTGGCGGCCGAAGCCGTTCACGTGGTGGCCTGAGGCGCGACGGGCGGGGGGCACACACGCCCCCTGCCGATGTCCTGCGCGAACGGTCAGCCCGCGAGGGCCACGGCCCGCCGATGCGCCAGGCTGGGGACCAGCACCGGCGTGGGGGGAAGCCAGCGGCTGATGACGTCGAGGGCCTGGCGGTTCCCCACAACCGACTCCGGAACGATGCGGCTGCGGAACAACGAAAGGTCGTCGAGAAAGGCCAACATGTCGCGCACGTGCACCTGCTGACCCAGCGCCCGACCGCCACCGCTTTGTTCGAGGAAGTGGCCGTTGATCGCCTGCTCGAAGTTGTGAGGCTCGGGGATCGCGAGTACGGGCTTTCGCAGATAGAGCGCCTCACCCACCAGTTGGTTGCCTGCCGTGCTCACCACGGCTTCGCAGCCCGCCAGATCGTCCATGAAGCGCTTTTCGTCCACCGCGAAGAAGCGCATGTTGCCTTCGGCGGGTCGGGCACCAAGTCCGTACACCTTCACGGGCAGGCCTGTGGCCGTGAGCGCATCGAAAAGTCCCGGGGCGGGGTGCCGGCGCATGTACACCAGGAGATAACCGTCGCGGCGGGGCCGCACCTTCAAGAGCTCGGGGCGCAAGAGCACACCGATCTGAGAGACGTTGTGCAGACCTGGCTTGAGTGCAGGGCGATAAAACGACGAAACCACCGTCTCCACCTGCCAGTTGTAAAGGGCGCGCACGACGGGGGCCGCCATCGCGGCCTTGTGCCGAAGGCCCAGGGGCAGCGAAGAGAGGTCGTTCACCACCAGGTAGTGCTGGTGGTCGAAGCTGACGAAGGGCACGCCTGCAAGCCGCGCCGCCCGCGGCAGCAAGGGCTCGAAGTCTGCGATGACGAGGTCGGGCTTTTCGCGCTCGAAGTGCGGAAGCAGCGCCGACACCCGCGGTGCCATTTGTCGCAGGTAGGAGACGTTCCGTGTCAGCGTGCCCAGCAGCCGCACACGGCCGTGCCGGTCGTAGGAAAACTGAAGGCCCTCGAGCTTTTCGACCCGCACGTCTGTGCCGCGAAACACCGGCTCGAGCAGCGCAAACGCCAGATCAGGCGCGAACACCACCACCTTGTGGCGCTTGCGCAAGCCCTCGACGAGCGTGCGTGCCCGTGTGGCGTGCCCCCGCCCCTCCCCCGATAATCCGTAAAAGATCGTAGCCATGTTGATGGTCCCTTGGGGTTGATATCTTCCCGGCAGTCCATGAACCTTCCGTGCGGCGCGCGTGACGATTCAGTCGCAACTCCGTTTCGGCTCGCGCGCGGCGTACAAAGGAGTGGGGCGTCCTTGGCCCGCGGGGGTTGGCGCTTCGAGCGCAAGGGGCGCACGCGCCGTATGCTTCGTCATCGTGTCGACTGAAGCAGCGTGGGTACTGTTGCGCGGCCTGGGGCGCGAAGCCTCTCACTGGGGCGAGCTGCCTTCCGAGCTCGCGGCGCGCTTTGCGGGATGGTCCATCTGCACGCCAGATCTTCCTGGCACAGGGGCCCGCCTTTCGGCGAAAAGCCCGGCTTCGATTCCCGAGATCGCCCAAGCGGTGCGCGCCTCACTGGACCCGGAGATCAGGGCGCGCCGCTTGTGGCTGGTGGGCCTGTCCTTGGGAAGCATGGTCGCGCTTTCCTGGGCCCTGCAGTTCCCCCAAGACGTGGCCGGGCTGGCTCTGCTGAGCGGAAGCGTGGGCAGCCTTTCGCCGCCGTGGCGACGCTTGCGGCCGGGCGCGCTCCGCACCTTCGTGCAAATTGCGCGGGCACGCTCGGCGGGCATGCGCGAGCAGCTCACCTTGGCAGTCACGTCGGCAAACCCGGCGGCTCAGAAGGCGGCGCTGCCGGCGTGGACCCAGGCCGCGGAAGCCCGCCCGGTGTCGCGGCACACCTTGGGGCGCCAACTGCTGGCGGCCCAGCGCTTTCGCCCGCTCGTCATGCCCCTGGCCATTCCCACGTTGGTGTTGGCAGGCGCACGGGACGCGCTCGTGCACCCCAGTTGCTCACAGCGACTTGCGCAGGCGCTGGGGTCTCCGATTTTCATCCACCCCGAGGCCGGACACGACCTGACGCTCGACGAGCCTGCGTGGGTGCTGGATCGCCTGGGCGCCTGGGCGGCTTCGGAAAATGTAACAATCAAGACTTGAAATTGTCGCTAAACTGTCATGTGTGCTCTTCAAAAAACGCCTCGTGGGTGACTACCCCTCGGCGGCCCGCTTTCAGGCGGGATGGCGCACCCTCGCACACCACCTGAACGGGGAAGAGTCGATCGCGGGGCACTCCGTAGAGGGCAGGCCCATTTACAGGTTCGACCTGGGCACCAAGGGCGCCCCCGTGGTGATGCTGAGCGCCCTCATCCACGGCATCGAGGTGATTGGGTCTGTGGCCCTTTACCAGGTGCTCCGGGACCTTGGCGCGTCGGACGCCGGCAAAAAGCTATTTGATGAGCTGCACCTCGTGGTGCTGCCCATCCTGAATCCTGATGCGTTCACGCGGAACATGAACCACCTGGATCGGGGCTGGCCGGCCCTGCGGCGCACGAACGCACGCGGGGTGGACCTGAACCGCAACTTTCCCCACGTGGCCCCGCTGGAAAAGCGCCACCTGTTTTCGGGTTCGACCTGGAAGGGCTCCCCGCACTACCAGGGCCCCAAGCCCTTCTCGGAGCCAGAGAGCCGGGCCGTGAGGAACGTGGTGGAGACCCTCGAGCCCCATCTGTCTCTGGGCTTTCACAGCTTCGGCAACATGATCCTCTACCCGTGGGCGTTTTCTCAGCAGCCAAACCGGCGCTACGCGGTGTACAGCGACCTGGCCAACGCGTTTGCGGCCGACATCCAGGGCGCGCGCTACGCCGTTCGGCAGGCCTCGCAGTTTTATCCCACGGTGGGTGACATGGATGATTGGCTCGATGATCAGCACGGCACGCTCGCCATGACGATCGAAGTGGGCGCCCTGAACCGTAGACTTTTTCACCCGCTGCGGCTGCTGAACCCGTTTTGCTGGATGAACCCACTGCGCATCGAAACCACCGTGGGGCATCTGGTGCCGGGCATGCGCGCGCTCTTGGATCGCGCGGCCCACATGAAGCTACCGGCGCTCACGCCGGCCTGAGCGCGGGGGCTGCCGTACGGGGGCAGGTAAGAACTCTGCCTTCGAAACGAAATCGGGAGGGCATCTCGGCCCCCCCGACTAAGCTCGTTTATGTGGAGTCTCGAAAGGGGGACTAGTCGGTGTGAACGACCAGACCCAGGACGCTCTGGAACCAGGTATCCGTGCCTTCACCGTCGCGATTTGCGAAGATCTGAGCGTCAGACTTCTCGAAGCGGTTGTCCAAGCGAATGACGAGATTGCCGGCCTCGTAAGGCTTGTACTCGAGGGTCACAGTGCCCGTGATGAGGTAGTTGTCCTCTGCACCCCAGATGAGGCCGTCCGGGTCGCCAAGATACTCACCACGCAGAGCCACGCCGAGCTGGTCCGTCAGACCAAGACCGCCGGCTAGGCTCGCGCCGTACCACGTGCCATCGTCGAGCGCGTTACCGGCGCTGTCGACGCGCTTGGTGTTCATGCCGTAGTCGGCGTTGAACACGAGGCTCAGGTTGCCAATTGCAGCCGTCGCCACCAAGTCCACGAAGTGATCGAAGAAGTCGGCTTCCGGGTCCAACGAACCCATGTACCCGAGGATCACGGCGACATCGCCCATGGCGTACGCGCCCTGGAGGGCCACAGAGGGCGTTTCATCGCCCGAGTCAACGATGTTGTTGGCGCCGTTGACCACCATACCGGTCAAGGTCAACTCGTCACTGACGGCGGCCGCGGCCCGAACGCCCGTGTGCCAGAAGGGCTGCATGGCGTAGTAGAGACCACCGCGCGTGTAGTTCAGGTTCTTCCAGCTTTCCGCAACCTCGGCGCCGAAGATGGTTCCAAACTGACCCACGTCGATCTTCAAGGAGCTCGTTGGCTTCCACGTACCGAAAGCCTGGAGGATGTTCTCAATCCCGAGCCCGAGCTGACCGGCTTCCGTCCCACGTCCGTAGAAGATCGGAACCGATGGGCCGAAGCGGAGCGAAGCGGTGGCGCCGAAGTGCTCGGTCTCGTAGACAGTGTCGATCCCGAGGAACGAGAGGGAAAAACCGTTTGCCGCCGAGTAGGCGCGGTGACCTGGCTGCGTCGCCGAGTTCTTCGACGTCGAGTAATTGTAGTAGGCGTCCGCGAACATCGAGATCTTGAGGCCGCTCGACGGGGCCGCCGGGGCCTCCGCGGTCTGCGCGAAGGCAGTGCCTCCAAGAAGCGTTGTCACGACAGCTGCTGAAAAGATACGAGTCATTTGCGCTTTCTCCCTATGGGTGTTGGTGTGTGCAAGTCGAAAGTAGTGAGCGCAACCCACGCTGTAAAGCACGCGAAAGCGTTCGGAAACAGAGTTAGCCACAGTGAAATCGCTAAGAAACGCGTCCGAAACAAGCGAGGTAGTGAAGAAGCAGCAATCGCACGTTTTGCGCCCCTAAACCCCTGCTTGCGCCTCACGCACCACGATCCAAGCGGGTGCCGTTTGAACACGGGAAGCGTGTGAAGGTCGATGCCTTTCTTTACCCCACATGGCAAATGGTACGTGGCGGACCTGTTGCGCTTACGTCACGGAATCCAACCGTTAACTTCCAGGAAATAGATAGCCAGATCGAGGGGAGATTCACGCGTTTCCGTGCCTCTTTGCCTCTCGAAAGCCGCCCGCGAACGCACACGAACGCCCTTGCGAGCCTCGCGCCCTGCCGCGCCCCGGACGGCCCCAGGCGCGGACGGTTCCCCTGCCCGAGACAGCGGGAGGCCCCCGTCGCGCCTCATCTCGCCAGGTATCCGGCAGTCTTGGTTACAATCGAGCCTCAGGTTTCAACCGCACACCTCGCGAACCGGCCACCGAGGCCGACCGCAGGTCGTGGGCTTGAAACAATCGTGCCGAAAGGCGCGCCTGGTGCGCGAGGCATGTCGGGGTAACAGCCCGTCTCGGAGAGGCCAACCGACTTTGGGGCTTGCCCGGGCAACGGGCTAGCCGATGCGATATGATCAAAAAATCGATATGTCCTCAAGGCGGATGATCACGACCCTGCACGCGCTCGTCGCCCTCGTGGTGGCGCTCGCGTCGTGTCTCGGCGTCTTCGCGCCGAACGAGGGAGCATTCCGCCCCACCGGCACGGTCGGCACGTCGAGCCCGCCTGCGTCCTCCCCGGCCGAGCGGACTGAACCGGAGCCCGCGGAGGCGCCTGCACCGGAATCCGGAGAGCCCGGAGAAGGCCCAGGCACGGAGGCCGCGCGGCTGGCCAAAGCCCCGGG
This sequence comes from Myxococcales bacterium, assembly GCA_022184915.1. Classification (NCBI taxonomy): domain Bacteria; kingdom Pseudomonadati; phylum Myxococcota; class Myxococcia; order Myxococcales; species Myxococcales bacterium. The sequence goes on from JAGTJU010000005.1 coordinate 63,040, forward strand.
TTCTGGAAAACGCCCGGCGTCCGTCCTCGTAAGGGCCGGCGCCGGGGTCCCCCTGGCCCGGGCCCCTCACGTCTTTGCCGGTTTGACCGTCCCGCGGTCTCAGCCCGCCCACATCGCGTACCAGCGCTTTTTGAGCTGAGCCCCTCTCCGGCCTCCCCTCGCTCCCGGGCCGAGGCGCGCGCCCAGGCTTCGCGACTGCGGGTTATGCCCGTCGCGCGGCCCTCGGCGGGCAGCCACGCAGCCCCGGCCTGCACTTCGCCTTCGATTTCCCATTCCGTTTCCCATTCCGAAAGACCGTCATGGGCCTCCGCTCCGAACTCAGTGACATCAAAACCAGCCTTCCCGCCGATCTCCTCGCGTCGTTCGTCGTTTTCCTCGTCGCTCTTCCTTTATGCATGGGTGTTGCCGTGGCCTCGGGGGTCCCTCCCGCCCTGGGGCTCATCACGGGCATCGTGGGCGGTCTGGTGGTTGGGGTGCTGGCCGGGTCGCCGCTTCAGGTGAGCGGGCCCGCTGCGGGGCTCACCGTGGTGGTCTGGGAACTGGTGGGCCGCTTCGGGCTCCAAGCGCTAGGACCGCTGCTGCTCATGGCCGGTCTCTTTCAGGTGCTGGCGGGTGCACTCAGAATGGGGCGCTGGTTTCGGGCCGTACCGCCCTCGATCATTCACGGCATGCTCGCAGGCATCGGCGTCCTCATCGTTGCCAGCCAGCTGCACGTGATGATCGATGAGGCACCCAAGGGCTCGCCGTTGCAGAACCTCATCGGCCTTCCCGGCGCCGCGTGGAAGGTCGTGTTCCCGCCCGAGGGCGCGACCCCTCACGTTGCGGCCGCGATGGGGCTCCTCACGATCGCCGTGCTGCTCCTCTGGAACAGGTTCGCACCGCGGGGGCTGCGCGCCTTGCCCGGCGCCCTCATGGGCGTGGTGGCCGCCACGTCCGCAGCGGCGGTGTTTGGCCTGCCTCTTGCGCGCGTGGCCGTTCCCGACAGCTTGGCGGGCGCGGCAAACGTGCCCAGCTGGATGGCCTTCGGGGTGCTCTCTTCGCCGGCCGCCTGGATGGCCGTGCTGGCGCTGGCGGTGATTGCCAGCGCCGAGACCCTGCTGTGCGCGACGGCACTTGATGGCATGCACGGCGGACCGCGCACGAAGTACGACAAAGAGCTGACGGCCCAGGGTATAGGCAACGCGATCTGTGGCCTGCTCGGCGCTCTGCCCATGACCGGTGTCATCGTGCGCTCGAGCGCCAACGTGCAGTCAGGGGCGAAGACGCGGGCTTCCGCCATCCTGCACGGCGCCTGGTTGCTCGCCCTCGTGGCCCTGGCCCCGCAGGTGCTGCGCTGGATCCCGGTGGCCAGCCTGGCCGCGGTGCTGGTGTATACGGGCTACAAGCTCATCGAACCCAAGCGCGTGCGTGAGCTGCGCGCGTACGGGCGGGGCGAGGTGCTCATCTTCTTCGCCACCGTGCTTGGCATCGTGGCCACGGACTTGCTCAAAGGAATCCTGATCGGCATCGCGCTTGCGATGGTGAAGCTGCTCTATCGGTTTACGCATATCCGCATCGAGGTCAGGCACGACCACGGTAACCAGCGCACCACGATTCACCTTTCGGGCTCCGCCACGTTCTTGCGGCTTCCCGAGCTCAGTCACGCGCTCGAATCGGTGCCGGCGGCGCACGAGCTCATCGTCGAACTCGAAGAGCTCGACTACATCGACCATGCCTCGCTCGCGCTGCTGACGAGCTGGGAAAAGCAACACCTCGCGCAGGGTGGACGCGCGTCCATCGGTTGGGAGCAGCTGCGCTTCCTTTGTCACAACCCCGCCACCACGATCAAGGAGGCACGTCGCCTGCATATCGTGAAGTCCAATGCGCCGCCACACGGTTCCCGAAGCCTTTCGGCACAGCCACAGGAGACGACATGAAGAAACTCGTTCAGGGCGTGCACCAATTCCAGGAGCACGCGTTCCAAGCCCACAAGCAGCTATTCGCCGGGCTCGCGGAAGGGCAGGCGCCGCACACCCTGTTCATCACGTGCTCCGATTCGCGCATCAATCCCAACCTTTTGACCCAGGCCGAACCTGGAGAGCTGTTCATTCTGCGGAACCCCGGAAACCTCGTTCCGCGCTACGGACAGTCCCACTCGGGGGAGGCTGCGGGCATCGAGTACGCCCTCACGGCTCTGTCCATCGAGCACATCGTGGTTTGCGGCCACTCCCACTGCGGCGCGATGAAAGGCCTCGTGTCCCCGACCGACCTCGACGTTTTGCCCGCCATGAAGGCCTGGCTGGGGCAAGCCGAGCGCACCCGGCGTGTGCTCTATGAAAACTACCCCGAGGCCAGTCAGGCCGACCTGCTCAACATCGCCATCCAGGAAAACGTGCTGGTGCAGCTCGAGAACCTGCGCAGCCACCCCCTGGTGGCCGAGCGGCTGCAGGCGAACCGGCTACAGCTTTACGGGTGGGTCTACAAACTGGAGACTGGGGAAGTCTTCGCTTACGACGCCACCTCGGGCCAGTTCGAGGGCGTCACCGAAAAGCTACACCTGGGTACCGCCTCCGAGTTGCCCCGCATATCCGCCTCGCTCTAAACTCACACAACGCTGCGCTCGGCTCCGGCCTGGCGCGGCGCTCAGCCAAAAACAAACGCCCGCCCAGCAGAGCCGGACGGGCGTTCCCCCCAATGAGCTTGATTCGTTACCGATACAGCGCAGCCCTAGCGGCTGGCCAGCGTGGATGCGCGCTGCTGAACTTCCTTGGCCGAAGGCACGTCAGGCGCCAGAATGACCACCACGAAGTGCTCACCCTCCTGCGAGACGGTGGCCTTCACGCCGGGTACCGCCAGCGGACCCGATTGCCCCTCCGCCAGCTGGCAGTTCACCACCCGCTGAAGGTAAGGCGTAGACATTCCTGGCTCCGCCCGGACGAAAAGCTGGGCGCCGGAGGGCTGCAGCACGACGGCGCGGCCGATGCGCCGCTCCCGCCTGAGTTCGTTGACACGTTCGACCTGCCCCAGATCAGCGCTGACGCCTGCGCAGACACCGCCGTTCGAGGCCTGGGCCTCCGCGGGGCCTGCACCGAAGGTGCCCCCGAGGGCAAGGGTAGAGGCAAAGGAAAGAAGGCTGGTTGCAACGATGGAGCCGAGCTTTTTCATGTTCATGTCCTCGTCGTTAGTTATGGGCCGGGCCGTGTAGGCGCCCCATGGGGCAAACACCCCAGAAGGCAGAGGGAAAAGTGCCTGCATCGCGTGGGCGGGTCCTCTTCCACCTGCCCCGCCGAGCGAGGGCTCCGTGGCTGACGTTCGCATCGCCCTCGTCGACGACCAGACCATCTTCCGCGAGCTGGTGGCTGAGCTCCTCACCGACGAGCGGCATCAGATCGTCGGCCAGTTCTCTTCGGGGCAGGATGCACTTTCGGCCCTGCCCGCGCTGGCCGTGGACCTCTTGGTCCTGGATGTGGTCCTGCCCGACATGAGCGGCCTCGAGATGCTGCGCCAGCTGGGCGCGCCCCTGCGCCGCACCCAAGTGCTCCTGCTGACCGGCAGCGAGCGCCCCGAGGTCGTGCAGCAGGCCGTGCGGCTGGGGGTGGACGGCATCGTGATGAAGGGCATGCCCTTGTCGGAGCTTCGCGAGGCCGTGCGGCGGGTCGAGGCCGGTGGCACCTTCTTTTGCGCCACATCGCAAACCCTGTTACGGCAGGTGACTCAAAACCCCGTATCCGAGAGCCTCACCCCTCGCGAGCGCCAGATCGTGCAGCTGGTGGCGCAAGGGCTGAGCAGCAAGGAGATCGCGTCCCGCCTGAGCGTGAGCGCCAAGACCGTGGCCAACCACCGCGTCAGCATCATGGCCAAGTTGGGCGTGCACAACGTGGCGGGAGTGACCCGGTACGCGATCGAGCAGGGACTCATCAACGCCGACCTGCCCGACGTGTGCTGATGCCCACTCGGTCGCGCATCCCACCGCCCCGCGCGGCCCGTGAGCCTGCCGCCCCCGCCGAAATTTTTCGCGCCATCGCCGACTACACCTACGACTGGGAAAGCTGGGTGGATGTCGACGGCACGACCCGCTGGATCAACCCTGCGGTCCAGCGCATCACCGGCTTCACGGTGGCCGAATGCCTCGCCATGCAAGACTACCCCCTGCCGCTGGTGCACCGGCGGGACCGGGCCCGCATCCGGCGCGCCTTGCGGACCGCGCACCAGGGGGGCAGCGGCAACGATCTCGAATTCCGTGTGCAGCGCAAGGATGGGACCGTGGGCTGGGGCGCCATCTCCTGGCAGTCGCTCTTCGATGTATCAGGGATCTGCCGGGGCTACCGGACGAGCGTGCGAGACATCAGCTCGCGCAAGCAGGCCGAAGATGAGTTGCGCCAGGCCAAGGTCACGGCCGAGCAGGCGAGCCGTGCCAAGGGCGAGTTCCTCGCGAACATGAGCCACGAGCTTCGCTCTCCGATCCAGTGCATCTCGGGCTACGCCGAGCTGCTCTCGAAGACGAAGCTCACACCCAAGCAGAAACGCTATCTCGCGGTGTTGGGGCAGCAAAACGAAGCGCTTCTCAAGGTGGTGGACGACATCCTGGATTTTTCGGCCTTGCAGGCGGTCATGCCGCGTTTCGAAGAGCTGCCGTTCGAGGTGTCCGACGTGGTGGCGCACGTGGTTGACGGCGCCCGCCCGCTCGCCCAGGCCAAGGGACTGACCCTCTCGGCCGAGATTGCGCCCGCGGCACGGCTTTGCGTGTCGGGCGACGCCCATCGCTTGCGGCAGATCTTGGCAAACCTCGTGAGCAACGCCCTCAAGTTCACGGAGCGCGGATCGGTCACACTGCACGTGGCCCGCGGGGGGCCCGAAGAGCGACGACGACGCCCGGGTCCACCTCTCGTTCGCGATTGCCGACACAGGGATCGGGATCTCACCCGACAGCTTGCGGCACCTGTTTCGCCCCTTCGCGCAGGGCGATACGTCCACGGCGCGCCGCTTTGGGGGCACCGGGCTGGGCCTGGCGATCAGCCGGCGGCTCTCCGAGCTCATGGGCGGTGAGCTGGTGGCCGAGAGCCGGGCGGGGCACGGCTCCGTCTTCACGCTGAGCTTGCCCTTCGTCGAGGCCACGCCCCCCCTAAAGGACACACGGCCGCAGCGGCGGGCAGCCGCTTTGCCGCCGCTCGCGATCCTGGTCGTGGAAGACAACCCCGTGGCCCTGGCGCTGGCCCTCGAGCTTCTGCGTGTGCTTGGGTACAAAGCGCAAGGGGCGCCGAGCGGTCCCGAGGCGCTCGCTCACCTCGAGCGTAAAGCCTACGATCTCGTGCTGATGGACGTGCAGATGCCCGTCATGGACGGCCTCACCCTGACCCGCACGATTCGGCAACGCCGCTTCGCTCACGGTGGAAAACCCACCATCGTGGCGCTCACCGCCAACGTTCTGGCAGATGATCGTCGCGCCTGCCTGGACGCCGGCATGGACGCCTTTTTGGGCAAACCGCTGCGCCTCGAGGTCCTGCGGGCGTACTTGGCAGGCCTGCGCACGGAAGCGCCTGCCCGCCGGGCGCCCCGCCCGCCCTCGCGGCCCGTTGCGCTCGACGAGCATGTGCGCGCAGATCTGGAGCGGCACGTCGACGCCTCCGGGCGATCGTTGCTGTCCCGCTACGCACCCCGGATCGTGGAAGATCTCCGTAAGCTCATCGCCGCGATCGAGGTCGCCGTGAACACCAACGTCGCCGAGACGGTGCTGGGGCTGGCTCACCAGGCCAAGGGGCACGCGAAGCTCGTGGGCGCCACGGAGACCGTGCTCGCCTGTGAGCGTCTGGAACGAGCAGCGCGGACGGGGAATGAGGAAAGCGTGCGGCGCCCCTGGCCCGCGTGCCGGCGCGCGCTCGTGCGCCTCATTGCCTCCTTGGAGCCGCTGGCGCCCGCTCGACGCTCGTCGGACCCGGGCTAGGTCGGGTCAGGGATCGCGCAGGGCCGGTTCGTCGTCTTGTGAAACCCCGCCGATGGCGGCCCGAAAATCGGCCTGGGCACGCAGCCAGCTGCCAAGCGCCTCGGCCTCCACGAGCGCCGCGCTGGCCGTGGCCTGCTCCCGCAGGTTCACGAAGAGCAGATTGCTTTCGCCAAGGTCGAAGCGCGTACGTTCCGCTTCCTCGAGCTTCACCGCCAAACGCAGCTGCTCCCGGGCCAAATCCACCCGCTGGCTGGCGGCATGCAACGCGGAGAGGGCGTCACGCACGTCGGCCGTGATGCGATCCCGCGCCATCTGCTCCTCGGCGGTCAGGCGCGCCAACGCCGCCTGCGCGGCCTGCAAACGCCCCTTGGCCACGCGACGCTGCAGGGGAACCTCGAAGAGAACGCCGCCCACCACCTCGGGCTCGTCGAGGTAGGTCCGGCCCGGCACCGTCGCGCCGACGTCTTTGGAGCCCACGAGGGACAGATCCAGCGAGGGCAGGACCTGATTCTTCGCAAGCTGCACGTCCACTTGGTTTTGTTTGCGCAGCGCCTGGATGCGCTTGAGCTCGGGTCTGCGCTCGAGCGCTCTTTCGATGGGATTCGGGTGTAGATGCTCCTGCGGATCCGGCAGCGCGGGCGGCAAGCGGGCGGGTGACACGAGCACGGGCGCTCCTTCTTCGTCGCGAAGGAACAGCGACAGCGCGATCGCCGCCTGCTCGAGCGTTCGTTCGGCCGCCACCACCCGCTCTTGGCGCTCGGCGATGGCCCGTTCGTTGTCCAGGCGATCGATGTCGGCCACGTCTCCCAGATCGCTGCGCCGGCGCACGGCCTCGTCGCGCACCTCGGCGATGGTGAGCAGGTCCTGTGCGATCCTGAGCCGGCGTCCGGCGATCACCCAATCCCAGTACCGGTAGGCGGCGCTGCGCTGAAGGTCGAGCACGAAGAGCCCGATGTCGCCTTCGGCCACCGTCCGCCCAAGCTCGGCCTTGCGGACGTCGGCACGGCGCTTGTCCACGGCCCCGTTGCGCAAGATCGGCACGGACACGCCCGCCCTGAGTTCACCGCCCTTGTTGGTCTCGAGATTGCCGTAGTACGGGGGAATGTCACCCCGCCCGAGGCGCCACCCTCCAAAGACTGTGGTGCCCCAAAGGGGCGTGGGTTGCTCGAGAAGCGAATCCACCGAGAGGTAGTCGTAGTACCCAAGACCCACGACCGAACCGCGGGTGCGCCAGTTGAGGTCGAAGCCACCGCGGGCCGAAAGAAGGTCGGCCTCGGCCACATCGCGACGAAGCAGCGCGGCCACGAGCAAGGGGTAAGAGCGCTCTGCCGACGCCAGAACCTCATCGAGGCCAAGCGGCGTCGTGGTGGCGTCGAGAGCCCCTGCCAGCGCCTCACCCGGTACCGGCAGTTTCGGCGCGGGATTTTCCACCGCCACCGGCGGCGGCGGCAGTCGCAGCTGCAGCGACGGAGGCGCAGCTTCCACCGCCGCCCCCACGCAGAGGAGCAGCAACACGAGCCCCGTGATGCGAACCACCTCTAACCCTCGTCCTTGCCGCCCTTGGAGCCGTCGTCCACGGGTTTACCGTCGTTGTTGTCCTTTTTGGCGGGAGCGTCTGCTTCGGGAAGGATCATCGGCGGGAAGCCGTTGAAGATACGCCACAGCTCGAAGCCCAAACGGACTTGTCCCAGCAAGACCCAGCCCCGCGCCCGCACGCCCTGGCGCAAGAAGCGGCCCTCGGGCCAGGGCTCGTCGGCCTCGTCGGGGACCACCACGATGCGGAAATCACCGCGGCCGTTGTCCGCAGCGTCCACGAACGCCACCGTGGCGCCAAACGTACCCACGGCCACCGAAGGCCATCCCGTGAACTGAATGGCCGGCCAGCCCTCGAACTGCAAGCGCACGTGCCGTCCCGCCGAGACCAAGGGAATGTCGTTGCCGTCGACCCACAGCTCGACCGCGCGCTGAACCGTGTCGGGCACCAGCACCATCAGGGGATCACCGGCCTTCACCATCTCGGCCCCCTCCCCCACGTGCAACCGCAACACGGTGCCGGGGCGGGGCGCATGCAAGACCTGGGAGCGCTGCCGGGACAGCCTCACTTCGATCCTGTTCAACTCGGCTTCGGCGTGGTGCACGTCCTCCTGGGCCTTGGCCCTGTCGGCACGCGCGGACTCGATCGCGGCGCCGATGTCGGTGCCCACCTTGCGCTGCTCGGAGCGGAGCGCCTGAAGCTCATTGCGAGCAGCGCTGAGCGCGGCCAGGGCCTTGTCCACGTCGGTGCTTCGCTGCGCGCCTTCCATCTGGGCAAGCTCCACCGCACGCTTCGACGCCAATCCCTCGTCCAGCAAACGTGACTGCCGCTCGAGGTTCAGCTGAGCCGCCACGTCGGCCGCACGCGCCGCGCTCAGCGTTTGTTCCGCCGCGCGCTGCCGGTCGACCGCCATCTGCACCCTGGATTCGGCGGCGTTGACGCCCAGCGAACGAGACTCGGTGAGCGAGCCGATGCGCTCGTCCACCGTCATGGCGCGCTCTTTCGAGCGCTCCAGCTTGTCGCGGATGGCGTTCGCCTCGGCTATCAGGCGGTCCAGGATCATGGGGTCGTTGTCGGTGATCTCGAGCAAGCGATCGCCCGTATTCACCCGTGAGCCCTCCTGCACCCACCACCTTACGATGCGTCCTTCGAGGGGCGCGGAGATGGTCTGCTGCCGCTCGAGGGGCGTGTACGCAATCACGCGGCCCATGCCCGAAGCCGACTGCTGCCAGGGCAAAAGCGCCAGCGCGAAGCCGAAGAGCAGGAACATCAACGCCATCCACTGCGCCACCCGTCGCGCCACGCGGGCCGAGCGCACCTGGCGAAGCGCTGGAAAATCGGCGATTTCGGGACGCACAAGCGGTGGCTGTTCCGTCTTTTGTGTCACGCGCTTCATGCCGCCCCTCCTTCGATCTCGGGGTTCCCCACCGCACTCGTGCCCGTGAGCCGTGCGAGGGCCGAGTTGACGCGCCTGCCGCCCCCGAGCTCAATCGCCCGATCGCAGGCGGCCACCACGTCTCGGTCGTGAGAGACCACGAGCACGGTCCACGGTGTCTGCCGTCCCAAAACCGCAGACAGCGCCAAGTCGCGGACGTCGGGCGCCAGCGTGTCGAGGGTTTCTCGAATGAGCAGCAGCCGCGGACGGGCCACGAGCGCGCGGGCCAACATCAACCGCCGCGCTTGACCGCCCGAAAGCGGTGAGCCGCCCGTCACCACGTGGGTGTTGAGCCCCTCGGGCAGCGCCAGCACGTCTTCCAGCAGCCCGACGCGTGACAGAGCCTCTCGGATCTCCGTCGAGCTGACGTCGGTTCGACCCATGCTGACGTTGTCAGCCACGGTGCCCTCGATGATCTCCACGCCGTTCAGCATCACCACGTCCTTGCGGAGGGCATCGATGCGCACGTCACGCACATCCAAGCCATCGACGAGCACGGCCCCGGAGGACGGGCGACGCAACCCGAACGCAAGGTCGAGCAGCGTTCCCTTGCCCGCGCCGCTGCCCCCGACGAGTGCCACGCGCTCCCCTGGCTTTAGCTCGAAGCTCACGTTCGACAGGGCAGGCCGCCCGTCCACATAGCAATAAGACACCGCGCGAAAGCTCACGGCAGCCGGGGTGCTCCTGGGTGGCAACGCTTCACCATGCACCTTCTCGAGAGGCAAATCGATGAGCACGCCCAGCTTGTCCACGGCGGCCACCAACTTGTAAAACGCATCCAGCGTTTTTCCCAGCTTCGTGAAGCCTGCCACCACGCTGGTGAGGATGAGCTCGGCCGCCACCAGCTGGCCCAAGGTCAGCTGCCGCTGGATCACCAGCCAGCCGCCCACGCCCAGCAAAACCGTGCTCGACACCGCTTGCAGCGTGAGGCCTCCCACGAGCTGGCGCATGACCACGCCGAATTGCTTCTTGCGGGCCAGGAGATACTCCTTTGCCAGCGCGTCGGCACGCCCGAGGGCCATGGAAAGCCCACCCGCGGTCTTGAAGCTCGCGGGGTGTCGCGCCAGCTCCTCGAGCCAAGCCGCCATGGCGTACTTCGCCTTCGATTCCTTGATGGCATAGGTGATGCCCCCGCGGCCCATGACGAAGATCACGAAGGCCAGCCCCGCGATGAGCAGGCCCGCGAACGCAAGCAGCACGGGGTGGTAAAAGGCCAGGAGCAGAAGCCCGGTCGACAGCTGCAGAAGCAGGCCCAGGCCCTCGATGAGCAGCTGCGCCGCGCTTTTTTGAACCGTGACCACGTCGAAGAAGCGGTTCACCAGCTCGGGCCCGTACTTGCCCTCGTAGGCGTCCAGTCGCACGCGCGGCAAGCGGTAGGCCAGGTCGGCCGCCGCCCGCACGAACACCCGCCGCTGGATCATCTCCACCACGTAGTACTGCAAAGAACGAAGCAGGGTCACGATGCCCAGACACGCCAGGAGGATCAGGGCCAAGACCACCAGGGGCTGCAGCAACGTGCCGAAGGCCACGGTGTTGACCAAAGACTGAACCGCGACCGGGGTGGCCAGGCTCATCACCCCAACCCCTACGGCGTACGCCACCACCACCCAAAGGTCGGCCCGCTCCGTCTTCAGCAACGAGCGCAGACGCGGCAGCGGCGGAGGCGGCGCGGCCGTGTCGTCGGCATGCCCGGCCTCGTCGTGGGCCCGCAGAGCTTCGAGCGGCGCCGCGAGCTCGGCGAACACCGCCCGCACGGAGGCGGCCGGTCCCCTCGCGTCGAGCAGCGCGCACAGATGCTCGGGGTCGAGCCACCTTTCGCTCCCGCCCCCCGCGGACGAGGCCACCTTGACTTTGCGGCCCGCGCGCTCGGTGATCGCGATCAGCTGCGGCTCGCCTTCGGCCTCGCACCACATCAGCAGGTGCGCGTCGCGGCTCACCACCGTCAACAGTTCGGCCACGGGTCGAGTCACCTCGGTCAGCGCCAGACCCGCGCTGGGGGCTGCCACCGCGAGCCGCTGATGCCACGTCTCGGCCAGCGGCCCGGGCAGGTCTCGCTGCGCCTCCAGCACCGCCGCCCTCATCTTGGAGGGCTCGTAGGAAGCACCATGGCAGTGGGCTAGGTGCTCCAGGCCCCACAGCAGAATTTCTTGTTCGACGGTGGCCTCGAACGCGGATTCGGCGCGGGTTCGTCCCCCGGAACCGTTGGAAGGGTCGTCGCTCATCTTTTGGATCGGCTTTCGAAGGCGGCCGCGTCACGGCCGGTGCGGGCTTACGAAAGCATCGGCGGGCGCGGGTTCAAAATTCACTCAAGGTGTACGCCCCGAAAGGACAGCGTCAAGCAAATGCGGACGCAGCAAAGTATAGAAAATACCGATGCGAGGGCCCCGCTTTCCCTGAAGAGCCCTCGCACCCCGCCCGTTGTGTCCCGGGCTCCCGAACGCACACGGGGACATGACCGCGCGCACGGGGCCGTCCCCGTGCGCACCGTGGTTCAGATGTCGTAGCGGAGTTCCACTTCGAGGTAGTGAGCCAGGTCGTCGGCCGGGAAGACCTGACCGCTCGGAGGCGGTGCGAAATCGGTACACGGCCATGAACAAGAATATGAAGTACTTTTTTCCCCCCGGCAGCGAAGGCGACAACGTCCGGAGCACGAACGCACGTGCCCCGCATCGAGATCGAAACAGAACCAGGCCCCTCCCGTCCGGTCAACGATCCCCGAGCGGGGGCTTGACGCCCTCGAGCTCGGCCTGCAGCCGCTCGGCTTCTGCCACCGCCTCTGCGTACTCCACGATCTTTCCCCGCCGCTGCAGTTGCATGGCCTCTTCCCACTTGGCGGCCACCCGCCGCGCGAGCTCCGCCGCGGGATCCCGTCGAAACCAGTCGAACAAACCCATGATGTACTTGGATGCCGGAACGGGCTTCGGTCCGGCACCGGCGCCTCACGTCCCTCGAAACTGGACGCGCGGTGCGAGGGTGACCTTCGTCGCGACCGAGTTTGCGATGAAGCATCCCTCATGCGCCTTTTCCACCAGCGCGAGGGCCTTCGCTTCGTCCGCGCCCGGGCGCAGGGTGATGGTGGGACGAAGCGTGACCGACGACATCCGCATCCTGCCATCGACCACACTCAAGGAGCCCTCCGCGTCGTCCACGTACGTCACCAACCCCACTGCGCTTCGCGCCGCGAGAAACAAGTACGTGAGCGCTTGGCACGACGAGAGCGAGGCCACGAAGAGCTGCTCGGGGTTGAGGCGCGTGGGGTCGCCCTTGTAGGCCGGTGCGGCGGACATCGGCAAGGTGGGCAGCCCCTCCCATTGCACGTCGAGGTCGCGGCTGTAGGCCGTACCCTCGAGCGGTCCACCGGTAGCTCCGGTCCATTCCAATCGACAACGAAACGTCTCAGGCATGACATGAGTTTGTCACGCAACAGGCCGGCTGGGGGAAAGAAGGCACGCGAGCGCAGACAAGCTGTCACCAAGCCGTCGCCCTCGTGCCTTTTGGCCCGCCTACCATCGAAGGCATGCAACCTGCTTCCGGGCCCCGCCGCCTCGTTGATGTTTCCGGCGCCTTCGACTCTGCGTTCAGTAAAAAACTATACTCGTTGGTGGGCTCGCCCTTCGAGAAGCTGCTGTCCCTGCATACCTTGAACCAGCTCTACAGCGACAACCTTCCTGGCGACGAAAGCTTCGCCGGTTTCTTCGCTGCGAGCCTCAAGGTCCTTTCCATCGAGTATCACTTGAGCGACGCGGATCGCGCCCGCATCCCGAAGGAAGGGCCTGTGATCATCGTGGCCAACCATCCGTTCGGTGCGGTGGAAGGGCTGATTCTCGGCGACCTCCTCACGGGGGTACGCCCCGATGTCCGGCTCATGGCCAACTACCTCCTGGGGCAGGTTCCGGAGATGCGCCCGTGGCTCATCTCGGTGGATCCCTTTGGCTCCCGCCAGAGCACGCATGCCAACCTCGCCCCTCTGCGCGCGGCGCTACGCTGGCTCCGCGAGGGCGGCATGCTGGTGACGTTTCCTTCAGGGACCGTCTCCCACTTGCACGTGCGGCAGCGCGCCGTGGTGGATCCCCCCTGGGCCCACGGCGTCGCCGCGCTCGCGCGGCGCTCGGGCGCCACGGTCGTCCCCGTCTTCTTCGAGGGCCGTAACAGCAACTGGTTTCAGCTGGCCGGTCTGCTGCACCCGCGCCTGCGCACGGCCCTTTTGCCGAAGGAGCTCCTGCGCCGCAGCCGGTCCACGATTTCGCTGCGCGTGGGCAAACCCATCGGGCCCGAGAAGATCGCGCGACGAAGAGACGACGCGGAGATCACGCAGTACCTGCGCTTCAAAACCTACGCCCTGGCGAACCGCGAAAGCGCGGTGCGCCCCCGCTTTCGTCCCCTGCCCGCCGCAAGCCCTGCAGTCGAGATCGCGCCCGCGGTCAACCCCGACGTGCTCAAGGCCGAAGTGACCAGGCTGCCCTCGGATGCCAAGTTGATCGAGCAGGGGCCTTACGCGGTTTATCTGGCGCGCGCCGCGCAAATCCCCGCTGTCATGCGCGAGATCGGGCACCTGAGGGAGACGACCTTCCGGGCCGTGGGAGAGGGCACCGGGTTGGCACTGGATCTCGACTCCTTCGACAAGACGTACCTGCATCTGTTCATGTGGAACCACGAGTCGAACGAGCTCGTCGGCAGCTATCGCCTGGGCGTGGCGGACGAGCTGCTCGAAAAAGAGGGGCTCGAGGGCCTTTACACCAGCACGCTCTTCAAGTTCAAACCCGGTTTCCTCGATCGACTGAACCCGGCCATCGAGCTCGGCCGTTCGTTCATCCGCGCCGAGTACCAGCGCAAGCCCCTGTCACTCGCGCTCCTGTGGCGCGGTATCGGCGAGTTTCTCGTAAGAAACCCCCAGTACAAGACCCTCTTTGGTCCCGTGAGCATCAGCCGCGACTACGAGAGCACGTCGCGCCGCCTGATGGTCGAGTTCCTGGCCCAGGCTGCCTCGGGCGACGAACAGCTCAAAGCGTTGGTCAAGCCCAAGAACCCGCCACGGGCCCGCATCGGTGAAGACGAGCGCGCGGTTCTGCAGGGTGCCCGCGACGTCGAGGATCTTTCCAACCTCATCGCCGATCTCGAGAAGGACGACAAGGGCCTTCCGGTGCTGCTCAAGCACTACCTCAAGCTGAACGCGCGGCTTTATGGGTTCAACGTCGATCCCGCCTTTGGCAACTGCCTCGACGGCCTCATCGTGGTGGACCTGCGCACGACGAATCCGAAGGTGCTCAAGCGCTTCATGGGAGAAGCGGGGTACGCTTTCTACGCCAGCGTCGCCTAGCGCCCTCGCGCCTTTGCCTCTGTCACACGACTGTCGCACAGTTGTTTCTGCGGCACGGTTGCTGTCGTTGCGAAATTGTCACACCATGAAAGACCGTGCTCTTGATTCGCGTGACACGATGGCTGGTTGGGTTCGTGGCGTTGGCCACGGTCTCCGACTGGTCAGCGTGGCGTAGCCGGACAGAGCCGATATCAGCCTCGGCCGTCTCCCTCGAGATTGACACCTCCGCCGTGCAGGCCGAGGTGGACGAGCGCTTCCTCTCCGTGGCGGTCGACATCGCGAATGTGGTGGGTGGTGCGTTCTGGGATCCCGACCGCAATGCGGGCGCCATGGCCACGGCCCAAGTACCTCCTTACGACTTTTCGCGCCCAGCGCTCCGCAGCCTGGCCGAGGCCCTGGCGCCCGCCTACCTGCGCGTGGGTGGAACCGATGCAGACCGCACGGTCTACGAAGCCGCGGGAGCGCCCGCCGACGTGGGCGCGGGCCGGTGGCGCCTCAGCCGGAAGACCTGGCAGAACGTGAGCCGCTTCGCGCAGGACGTGGGCTTTCGCCTGATCTTCACCCTCAACGCCGGCGAGGCCGCGCGAGACGCCTCCGGGCGGTGGGATCCCGCCAGCGCGCGTGGGCTCATCGAAGAAGCCGTGGCGGCAGGTGATCCGGTGGACGTTTGGGAGTTCGGCAACGAGCTCAACGTCTTCCCGCTCCTGCATCACCGCTGGCTCTCGCCCCGTGCCTACGCAGACGATCTCCAGCTGGTGCGCTGGCTCCTGCGCGACACGGCACCCAAAGCGCAGTTGGCGGGTCCCGCGGTGGCGTTCTGGCCCCTGCTCGGAGAAGGCCTGCCCTTTTACGGACGCTTCATGCGGGCCGGGGGTGATCTGCTCGACATCGTCACGTGGCACTATTACCCCTCTCAGTCGTACCGCTGTCCGGTGGCCACACAACGTGCGAAAGCGGGTGAGGTGCTGCGGCCCCGGCAGCTGGCCGAAATTGATCGGTGGGCCGCTTTCGTCGAAGACACACGGGATCAGCACGGTCCCCAGGCCGCCGTGTGGTTGGGCGAAACCGGCGGCGCCCAGTGCGGCGGGGAGCCCGGGGCGTCCGATCGTTTTGCCAGCAGCCTGTGGTGGGTGGACCAGCTCGGGCGGATCGCCCGGCGGGGGCAGCCCATCGTGGTGCGGCAGACTCTGTCAGGAGGTGACTACGGCTTGATCGACGACGAAACGCTGGCGCCCAACCCGGATTACTGGGCTTCGCTGCTGTGGCGTCGGCTGATGGGAACGAGGGTCCTTCCCACGCAGCTGCGGACGGGCCTGGGCCCCGTGTCCGCCTACGCGCACTGCACACGAGGCGAAGCGGCCCCCGGATCGGTGACGCTGGCCCTCGTCAACGTGCACCCCACCCGTCCTATCGACGTCGACCTGCCTGACCTGGGCCCCGAGGCGAGGCTCTACCTCGTGCAGGCCTCCAGCCCCGAAGCACACCGTGTGACCCTCAACGGCAAGCCTCTCGCGCTCACGGCCGAGGGCGCCGTGCCGCCCACCGAGGGCGTGCATGTGCACCATCCCCAGCTCCTGAGCCTGCCCCCGCACGCCTTCGCCTTCGTCACCTTCCCCCAGGCGGCGGCCTCCGCCTGTCGCTGAGCTGAGCCGCCCGCCACCCTCAAGGCGTGAACAGGTGCGTGGCGGCGCGGCGTCCGAGCGCCGCCATGGGCAACGTATGAACGCAGCGCTCGAGGTGGCTTTTGATGCCTTCGGGCACCCGCTTGGCCTCCCAATGCTCGAAGGCCTGGGCCAGCTCGGCCTGCTCTTCGGGCGTGAACAAGCGCTCGGCGGCAGCCACCAGCATCGCGTCTTCCTTCAGCTCGTGAGCCCGGACCACCTGCACCATGTGCAACACCTGCCGCACCCACTCCTTTTCGGCCCCCGGCACCTTTGCACCCATACCATCCGTGGCGTCCGCCACAGCCTCGAGGATTTCAGCCATGCGTGCGTGTTCCTCCTCGATTCGGGCCAGGGGCAGCCCCGCCAGAGAGACGCCCTTACGCGCCAGTCGCGGGTAGAGCACCTCGACCTCCTTGGCGTTGTGGTTGCGCTCGACGAAGCGGTGGAAAAAGTCCCAGACGCCGTCGAGCACGGGCCCATCGACCTCCCGCCCTTGAGCCACCCGCTCGGCCAGAGCCGCCGCCGCGTCGAGCATATCGGCGATCACCTGGTGCTCTCGCCGGATACGGTCGGTGCCCACCGTCATGCTCGTCGGTTGAGTTCCAGTCCCTAGAGTTGCCATGACACCCCTCCTGTCCAGGCTCGCAGCCCTGCCCGACCCCGCCGCAAAGGCCCTTGGAACGAACTCCAAAGGTCCCGAGGGCCACCTTTGTTTCCAGCAAATTTCAGGCCGTGCCGGTCACCATGTCTTTTCAGGGGTCTAGGGTCGATCCGCGCGGGGCTTGGCCGCAAACCCTGCACCAGTTGCCCCCCACCCCCGAACGTCATGCGTGTTCGGGGCCGGGGGCTACCAGGTCAAGAGCGCCCCGAACGGGGTCCGCCCAGAGCGGCGAAGGGGTTGTTGAAGGGTTGCTGCGGCTGACGTGGCGGTGTCGACACGCGCGGTCCGCGCTCGGATCCTCCGCGCTGCGGCGGGCGGCCGGGCGCACGGGCTTCGGACGGTGCGGGCCGCGTTTTGCCCACGGCCGCCTCGCCGTCCGAGCGCATGGTGAGCGCGATGCGCTTTTTGTCGAGGTCGATCTCGACCACGCGCACGTTCACGCGATCGCCGGGACTAACCACCTCGCGCGGATCCTTGACGAACCGGTCCGCCAGCTGGGAAATGTGCACCAGGCCGTCCTGGTGTACACCCACATCGACGAACGCACCGAAGTTGGTCACGTTCGTCACGATGCCCGGGCAGACCATCCCGGGCTTCAAGTCCGAAAGCTCGTGAACGTCGGCGCGGTAGGCGAAAGCCACGAATGAGTCGCGGGGATCGCGGCCGGGCTTTTCCAGCTCGGCCACCACGTCCGAGAAGGTGAACGTGCCGAGTTCCTCCGAGAGATCTTTCGACTGCTTCACCGCGCTCACGCCGGAACCCAGAAGTCCGGCCACCCCCAGGCCCATCCGCGAGGCGAGCCGCTCGAGGGCGCCGTAGCGCTCCGGGTGCACGCCCGTGTTGTCGAGCGGGTTCTCCCCACCCGGGATGCGGAGAAAGCCCGCGGCCTGCTCGAAGGTCTTCTGCGAGAACCTCGGCACCTCCAGCAGCTCCTGTCGGTTCTTGAATAGGCCCTGCTTGGCCCTGTAGGCCACGATGGCCTTCGCAAGGCCCGGCCCGATGCCCGAGACGTGCTGGAGCAAGTGCATGCTGGCCGTGTTCAGATTGACGCCCACCTGGTTCACGCAGGAATCCACCACGGCGTCCAGGCTCTTCTTGAGCGCGTTGGGAGACACATCGTGCTGATACTGGCCCACGCCGATGCTCTTCGGATCCACCTTCACCAGCTCGGCCAAGGGGTCCTGCAAGCGACGGGCAATGGAGATCGCGCCGCGCACCGTCAGATCCAGGTCGGGGAACTCTTCTCGCGCCACGTCGCTCGCGCTGTAGATGCTCGCGCCCGATTCGCTCACCATCACCACGGGTGTATGGCTGCCCGCTTCCTTGAGCGCCTGCTGCACGAAAGCCTCCGTTTCCCGCCCCGCCGTGCCGTTGCCTACGGCCACGGCTTGCACGCCCCCCTGCTCGACGAGCTTCGCCAGCAGCATCTTGGCTTCCTGACGGCCCCGCTCGGACTCGAGGTGCATGAGGGCATTGCCCACGTAGGCCCCGGAGCTATCCACCATGGCCAGCTTGCACCCGGTGCGAATGCCGGGATCGACGCCCAACACCGCCTTGGCCCCAAAGGGCGCTGCCAGCAGGAGCTTGCGCACGTTCTCCGCGAACACGTTGATCGCGGCTTCATCGGCCACGTCCCGCAACGCCTTGTGCACTTCGTTTTCGATGGCGGGGATGACGTGGGCGCGCGCGGCCAGGCGGGCGGCCGTTTTGAGCAGGCTCGCCCCCGCGAAATCGGGCACCGTGAGGGCTGCCGCCTCGAAACGCGCCACCACGGAGTCCACGAGGGGGTCGGGCGTGCGCAGACGCGCAAGCGCATCTTCGCTTTCGGCCGGATCCACCGGGGGCAATGGCCCGCCGAGCGACAACACCAACTCTTCTTCCATCCATCCCCGCCGCATCGCCAGGTACCGATGCGAGCTTTCGGGCTTCATGAGCGAGGGCACCGGCTCCTGGTGATCGAAATACAGCTCGAACTTGCTGTGCGGCTTGGCCTTCGCGCCCTTGCGGCTACGGGCGAGGGATTCGCTGAAGTACTGTTGCCGCACCTCTTGGCGCAAGCCCGCGTCCTCGGACAGGCGCTCGGTCAAAATGTCCGTGGCGCCGGCCAACGCTTTTTGCGCGCTGTCGATCTCCTTTTCCGCGTTGAGGAAAGCCGCCGCCTTTGCCTCGGGCGTCTCCGTGGCGGTCACCCGCCCGTGGGCCGCGTCCCAGAGCCAATCAGCCAGCGGCTCGAGTCCCGCCTCGCGCGCGAGGGCGGCCTTGGTTTTGCGCTTCTGCTTGTAGGGCAGGTACAGATCCTCGAGCGCCACCAGATCGTAGGTGGAGAGAATCTTCTCTTTGAGCGCATCGGTCAGCTTCTTCTGCCTGTCGATCTCCTCGACGATGAACGACTGGCGCTTCACGATCTCGTCCCAGCGCTCCTTGAGGTCCAGCACCTGGCGCACACCTACCTCGTCGAGGTTGCCGGTTTGCTCCTTGCGGTACCTCGCGATGAAGGGCACCGTGCCCCCATCCTCGGCCAGCTTCAGGACGGCTGCAGCCGAGCGTGCGGGGATCTGCGGCGCCTGTTCGGCGAACCAGCTCTCGAAGGTCTTGGGCGTGTGCATGCCCCCGCAGCATACGCAAACCTGGGCACGCGAATAAGGGCTTGTGGATAACGAAACAGCTGCCAGCCCGGCCCGCGGGCGCGAGGGCCCGCGGGGCCCCCCAAGCGCCCGCCGCTTGCGCCTAGCCGAGGATGGCGGCGGCCACGATCTCTCCCGCCTCTTGCACGATGCGCGCGAGATGGGCGTCGTCGCGGAAGCTCTCGGCGTAGATCTTGTAAATAGCCTCGGTGCCCGAAGGGCGCGCGGCGAACCAGCCGCTCTCGGTGGTGACCTTCAAGCCCCCGATCGCCGCCCCGTTGCCGGCCGCGGAGGTCAACTTCGCCAAGATGGGCTCGCCGGCCAGCGTCGTGCTCTTGACAGCCTCCGGCGACAGCTTCTTGAGCGCCTTGCGGACGTGGTCATCCGCAGGGCGATCGAGCCGAACGTAATGGGGCGTACCCAGACGCCGCGTCAGCGCCTTGTAGTGTTCGTAGGGGTCCTGACCGGTGGTGGCCGTAATCTCTGCGGCGAGCAACGCCAGCAGGATGCCGTCCTTGTCGGTGGTCCACACCCGTCCGTCCCGACGCAGGAAACTGGCGCCCGCGCTCTCCTCGCCGCCAAACACCAGCGTGCCGTCGAGCAGGCCGGGAACGAACCACTTGAAGCCCACCGGAACCTCGACGAGCTTGCGCCCGCGCACCTGCACCACGCGATCGATGAGTCCGCTCGACACCAAGGTCTTGCCCACACCGGAGGCCTCGGGCCATGCGGGCCGATGGGTGCAGAGGTAGTCGATGGCCACGGCCAAGAAGTGATTGGGGTTGAGCAGCCCGCCCGTGGGCGTCACGATGCCGTGCCGGTCGGCGTCGGCATCGTTGCCGAACGCCACGGCGTAGTCGTCCTTGAGGGCGATGAGCCCCGCCATCGCCGCGGGACTCGAACAATCCATGCGGATCTTGCCGTCGTGGTCCACGGTCATGAACCCAAACTGCGGATCGACCTTGTCGTTGACCACCGTGAGGTTGAGGCCCAGCCGCTCCGCGATCACCTGCCAGTACTGCACGGAGGCCCCACCCAGCGGATCGGCGCCCACCCGAATGCCCGCGCTGCGGATCGCATCGATGTCGACGACATTCGGGAGATCCATCACGTAGGGACCCATCAGGTCACGCTCGTGCGTGCTGGCGGCCGCGCGAGCTTTTTCGTAGGGCACGCGAAGTACGCCTCGATTTCCCTCGCGCAGCAGCTCGTTGGCGCGCTTTTCAATCCAGCCCGTGGCGTCGGTGTCCGCGGGGCCCCCATGCGGCGGGTTGTACTTGAAGCCGCCGTCTTCGGGCGGGTTGTGTGACGGCGTCACCACGATGCCATCGGCCGCGGGACGCCCCGTACCGCGGTTCCAGGCCAAGATCGCGTGAGAGATGGCCGGCGTGGGCGTGAAGCCCGATGCGGCCATGCCCACCTCGACGCCGTTGGCGGCCAGCACCTCCAGGGCGCTTTGCTCGGCGGGCCCGGAGAGCGCGTGGGTGTCCTTGCCCAGGAAGAGCGGACCCGAGGTGCCCTGGGCCTTGCGGTACTCGCAGATGGCCTGTGTGGTCGCCAGGATGTGCGCCTCGTTGAAGGTACCCTTCAAGGACGAGCCCCGGTGACCACTCGTGCCGAAGCTCACCGCCTGCGCCGGATCGGCCGGGTCGGGGCTACGATCGAAGTACGCGGCCAAGAGCGCGTCGACGTCGACCAGAATGTCTTTTGGAGCCGGCTTTCCGGCTAGGGGGTGTCGTTTTTGGTCCATGTTGTCCCGGTGAAGGTGCGGCGCCTGCCCCGTGCCCAGGCGATGAAACCGCGACACCTGTTCCCGGGGTCCCAAAGGACGCTCAGTTTTCAATCTCGATTTCGATGTCGGGATTGTATGACGGCAGGCTACCTTCTTCATCCACCGAGATGCCGACTTTCGTCGCTTTTCCCTCGGGCAAGGACAAAGCAAAGCTTTGCTCCGAAACATAACCCAAGGCGGCTTGATCTCGGGAGCGCACCTCCAGCCGCACGCTCAGCACGTGCGCGCCGGGGGCCACGGGGCGCTCGGCCAGGGTGATCGGCGCCTCGGTCACGGGCCGCAGGGAGGCGTCCCACAAGCGCGTGCCGTCAAGCCGCACCTCGGCCTTTTCGAGCACGTAGTGGCGGTTGGCCTCCCAGGTCAAGGAGAGGCTCACTTTCGTCGAGAAAAGCACCTTTTCGACCACTTCGCGCCGCGCACGCGCGCGGAACACATCATCACGAAGCTGATCGTAACGGGCACGTAGCGCCTCGGCCGACAAGACCGGGGACCGAGCGCCGGCGCCAGGCTCCGGAGCGGGCGCCGGCGTTTCGGGCGCCGGAACCCCTGCCGACGGCGTGGGGGGGACCGGACGTGCCGGGGCCTCGGGTTCGGCGTCCGCCGCAGGCGCGGGAGGGTCTCCCGGCTCCTCACTCGTGGCGGCGGTGGGGGGTGGCGGCTTGCGGGCGCGTGCCTTGCCCGCGGCCTTGGCCCCTCGTGCTGAGGGCGGCGCCGCCTCGGCGAAGGCAACGCCCCCAAAGAGGCAAAGTCCCGTTGCCAGCAGCAGCCAGCGCCCCCCGCCGAGGCGCGCGGGCACTGGTGCGATGAATTTCGGTGACGAAGGCGACTGAACTCGTATGCGCATGGACTCACTCACGCCAAGGAAAGAACACACTCACCCCCAAGGTGGCGCTGAGATCGTTGGCCCACACTTTCCGGGCCAAGAGCTGTTGTCGATAGACGTAGTCCCGCAGGTCGAAGCGCAGGGCAACGTGGGGCCCGGTAAAGAACACGAAGCCCACGCCCACGTTGCCTGCGACCCCGCTCGACAGAGCAGAATCCACCACGCCGGCGCCCGCGGTCACTTGGACGTCGAAACGCACGATGCTGCCGCCCACCTGTAGCTTGGCGTAGATCGGCGAGGCCACCAAGTTGGTCGCAAACAACAAAGAGTCGCGTGGCTTGCCTTCCAGCAACGAAAACGTGCGCTCGAGTCCCAGTCCGCTCGCGGAGCGAATGCGCGTATACGCCCCGCTGGCCTCCACGGCGAACGCCTCGGTCAAGTGGTACGTGTACGCGCCGCCCACCACGGCCGAACCATCGAAGACGTCCGAGACGTAGTAGCCACCTCGCACGCTCACCTCGTGCCTGTTCGTCTTTTGGTAAAGGCGGGCCTTGACGAAACGCCGCCGCCTTTTGGCATCGAGATCCGCCTCGAGCGTTTCGTCCAGACAAACTTCGGCGTCCTCCGCCGCGGTGACGACGGCGACGAACGGCAAGGTCAAGGCCGCCCAAGCCCACAGCCCAGCCACAACCAGGTGCCGAACGCGCAGGTGAGGGCCCCTCACGGCAACCACACCCCCACACCGAAGGTCAGGGCCACGTTGTTGGCGATCCGCGCGGACCCCAGCACCTCTTGCGGCGTCACGAAGTCGCGCACCTCGAGTCGCAAAGCGACGAGGTCACCCAGGAAAAGACGAGCCCCGAGGCCTGCCGCCCAGGTCACACCGAGGACCGAATCGTGAAAGGTCCGGCCGGCGCCGGCCACGACGAAAACGTCTGCGGGTACGATGGTGT
Source organism: Myxococcales bacterium (assembly GCA_022184915.1). Taxonomy (NCBI): domain Bacteria; kingdom Pseudomonadati; phylum Myxococcota; class Myxococcia; order Myxococcales; species Myxococcales bacterium. The sequence continues at coordinate 85,763 of JAGTJU010000005.1, forward strand.
CTTCGCCAAACCTGAACTTGGCCTGCATCGGCACGAACAGGAGCGAGAGGATCGCTTGGTTCGCACGCCCGGGCTCGAAGCGCCGCTCCCGATCGAAGGCGGAGAAAGGCTCCTCGAGCTGATAGCGGACCGGCGCATGGGTGACGAGCAGCTCGAGCCCGAGATCCTCGGAAGGGTAAAAGCCCACCGCCCCACCGAACGTGTACGTGGAAGACAAAACATCCGAGGCGTGGAGCCCGCCGAGCGCCGTGACCTCGAAGCGTTTGTCTTTGAGGAAAGGCCTGACCTGCACGCCCTTGCGGGACGCCCCGTCGGCCGAGAGGTCTTCCAAACACGGGATGCGCAGCGCCTGGTCCCCGGGAGGCGCAGCTTCGTCCTTTTGCCCGGGCTCTTCGGGGTCCGGTCCTTCGACATAGGACGGCTGCGCCTGCGCCCCATTGACCTGGACGCCCAGCAGCACTTGCAGCAGCGTGAAGCGCACGAGCCCAGACGCACGCCACGGCAGGACGATTGGTGAAGCTCGCCGCATGGAGGCCTTTCGAGGGTAACCCGCGTCGCCCCGTGCCACAAGCGCACGCCCACCGCAGTCCCCGAAGGTTCTGGGCGTGTGGGTGCTAGACTCCCGCAGTCTCACAACGCACTTCCACACACAGGAGAAACGACATGGGTCTTCACATCGGCAGCATTGCCCCCGACTTCGAGCAGGACTCCACCGAAGGCGTCATCAAATTTCACGAGTGGATTGGCGACCAGTGGTGCGTGTTGTTTTCGCACCCTGCCGACTTCACGCCCGTCTGCACCACCGAGCTTGGCCGTGTGGCGCAGCTCAAAGGCGCCTTCGAGGCCCGCAACTGCAAGGTCATCGCTCTGTCCGTGGATCCCGTCGATTCACACCGAGGCTGGGTGGGAGACATCGCTGAAACCCAGGGCACGAAGGTGAACTTTCCCATCCTGGCGGATGCGGATCGGAAAGTGGCGAAGCTCTACGACATGATTCACCCCGAGGCGAACGACACGTTTACCGTGCGTTCGGTCTTCGTGATCGATCCGAAGAAGAAGATTCGGCTCGTCATCACCTACCCGGCAAGCACCGGCCGCAACTTCCAGGAGATCTTGCGTGTCATCGATTCTCTGCAGCTCACGGACAGCCACATGGTGGCCACGCCCGTCGACTGGGTGGACGGTCAAGACTGCGTGATCGTGCCTTCGCTCAAGGACCCCGCGCTCATGAAGCAAAAGTTCCCGAAGGGCTGGAAAGAGCTCAAGCCCTACCTGCGCATGACGCCGCAGCCAAACAAGGACTGATGCGCACGCACCCCCGGGGGTGGCGAGCCGCCACACCCGCGGGGCACGCAGCCCCTATACTGCCCCGGTGCCCCCGCTTCCCATCACGCCCACGCTTTGCCTTCCGGAGGACGAACTGGCCTGGAGCTTCGTCCGCGCCTCGGGCCCCGGGGGGCAAAACGTGAACAAAGTCGCCACGCAGGTCGAGCTGCGGTGGTCCGTGACCCGCTCGCGGGCGCTGCGGCCCTCGGACAGGGAGTGGTTACTCCTGCGCCTGGCCGCCCAGCTGACGCTCGAGGGCGAGCTCATCGTGACCTCCAGCCTCACCCGCAGCCAGGCCCGCAACCGCCAAGACGCCGGGGAGAAGCTGGCCACCATCGTACGCGAGGCGCTGGTGCGCCCCAAACGACGACGGGCCACCCGCCCCGGCCGCGGCGCCGTGGAGCGGCGGCTCACTGAGAAGAAAAAACAAGGCGAGCGCAAGCGGCAGCGCCAAAGCCACGAGTAGCGTGCTGACGGCAGCCGAACGCGCCCTCGGGCTCACGCCTGGGGCGCCGCGGCCACCCCGGTGCGGTCAAGCACCATGCGGGCCAAGCCTTTGACCCAGGTGGGATGTGCGTTGAGGGAAGGCACGAGCATCAGATCCTCGCCCCCGAGCGACTTCCATTGCTCGTGCGCGCGGATGCCGATCTCCTCCACGGTCTCCAAACAATCGGCCACGAAGGCCGGGGAGAACACCGCCAACCGCCTGACCCCACGGCGGGCCAGCTCGGGCAAGACCTCGTCCGTGTAGGGCTTGATCCACGGCGTCCGGCCAAGCCGCGACTGGAAGCTGAAGGTGTAGCCGCCCGTGGGCAAGGCCAGCGCGCGGGCCAACGCCTCGGTGGTGGCCACGCAGTGAGCCCGATAGCAGTATCGGTTCGCGGCGGTGATCTTTGCGCAGCAGTCGGGAGACGCCAGGCAGTGGTGGCCGCCTGTCCTGTCACTGCGCTTGATTTGGCGCTCGGGCAGCCCGTGGTAGCTGAACAGGACGTGGTCGGGGGCGAAGGGGCCCAAGAGCGGGGCCGCCACGTCACGAAAGCCGTCGATGAAGGCAGGTGCGTCGTAGAAGGCGTCGAAGGTGTCGATCGGGGGTACGTTCCAGGCCGTCTTGACCGCCTCGAACACGCGTTCGAGCGCCGAGCCCGAGGCCGCCCCCGAGTATTGCGGGAAGAGCGGGAGCACCACGAGGCGCTCGAGATCCTGCGCCAGCATCTCGGCGAGCACATCGGGGATCGCGGGTTTTCCGTACCGCATGGCCAGCTTCACGACGAAACGTCCCGGAGACGCCCCGTCCAGCGCCGCTTGCACGCCTTCGGCCAACGCGCGGCCGTGCACCAAGAGCGGCGACCCGCCCGGCGTCCAGATCGCGCGGTACGCTGCGGCCGACTTGGCCGGACGAAACGGCAGAATCACCAGGTTCAAGAGCAACCAGCGGCCAAGCGGGTTGATGTCGATGACCCGCGGATCGCTCAGGAACTCTGCCAGGTACCGGCGCACGTCGGGCGTGGTGGGCGCATCGGGGGTACCCAGGTTCACGAGCAGCACCCCAATGGGGCGAGGGGCAGAGGTCAAGGGGGGAGAAGCGCCGACCTGATTCATCGGGGGGAATCATGGCGGAACCCGGGCGGCTGTCGAGCGGTTCTGGGCCCCCCTGCGGCTGACGGCGTCGGGCAATTTGGATAAAGTGCGCTTGTGTCGGACCACAAACACGCCATGGTGACCGGGGCCAGCGAGGGCATCGGGCGCGCGTTCGCCCGCGCCCTTGCGGAGCGGGGCTATGCGGTCACCCTGGTCGCGCGGCGAGAGGCGGCGCTGGCCGAGGTGCTACGGCAGATGAACGGCGAAGGGCACGGCCTTTTGGCCGCTGATTTGTCCACGGCAGACGGTCTCGCGGCCACGCGGGCGCGCCTGGCCGACCGGCATGTGCACCTGCTGGTGAACAACGCGGGCGTCGGCGCCTTTGGTCCCTTCGGGGCCCTCCCCCTCGAAACGCACCTCGAGGTGTGCCGCCTGAACATGCAGGCGCTCGTGGCCCTCTCCCACGCGTTCTGTCAGCAGGCGCAACCGGAGGACGCGCTCGTCAACGTCTCGTCGATTCTGGGCTTTGCCCCGCAGCCCTCCCAGCCCATCTACGCGGCCACCAAGGCCTTCGTGACCTCCCTCACCGAGTCGCTGTGGCTCGAGCAAAAAGCGCGAGGCGTGCACGTCATGGGCCTTCACCCCGGCGCCACGTCCACCCGTTTCGGTGAGCATGCCGGCCGGCCCATGGGCTTTCGCCGTCCCGTCTGGATGTCGCAGTCGCCCGAGCAAGTGGTCGACGTCGCGTTGCGGGCCCTGGACCGCAAAAAGGGCCCCTCGGTGGCCTGCGGGCTGGTGGGCCGTATCTTCGTGACCGGAGCCCGCTGGCTGCCCCGTAGCTGGCTGGTCCGCCTGATGCGCGCGGCCGGCTGAGCGGGGCGTCTCCCTTCGGCGGCGGCCCTGGTTCCGGTTAAGCTTCTCGCTCATGACACCCGCCGGCGACGCGTCCCCCCCTCGCGCCCCCCAAAACCGCCTCGAGCGGCTGGTCAGGGTCTACGAGCACGAAATCTACCCGCTCTTCGACCGCTGGTTCACCGCCCCCCTGCTGGCGCGCCTGCGCGTGCGCCCCGTAGGTCCCGTCGATACCGTGCTCGACCTCGGCGCGGCGTCGGGGCACCTCGCCGAGGCGCTCGGCGCCCAAGGCCCGCGGACCCTCGTCTGCGGCGATCCCTCGGGCGCCATGCTCGCCCTCTTGCGTGCCCGCGTGCCCGTGGGGCGCTCCGCCGCGCTCGTCCGGGGCGGAACGGCGGACGGCCTGCCCTTCCGAACGGCGAGCTTCGACCGCGTCTTCGCACGGGGACGGGCCGACGAGGCGCTCGCGCCGCTCGCACTCCTGCCCGAGCTGGTGCGGGTCTGCCGTCCCGGCGGCGAGCTGGCCTTCACCGTGGCGATGCAAGGCACCTGGGCCGAGCCCCTCGACCTACTGGACGAGGCGCTCGAGCGGCGCGGCTTCACTGAGGCACGGAACGCCCTTTTCGCTTACCGGGCGCAGGCCGTCACCGCCGAAGATTTGGAGGCCGCCCTCACGGCCGCGGGGGTCGCCGCGGCAGACGTAACGATCGAGGAAAAACAGGTGCTATTTCGCAGCGGTCGCGAGTTTTTCTTTTCGGCTTTGGTGGAGCTTGGGCCCCTGCGCCGCTGGAAAGCCCTCACCGGTCGGGGCGAAACGCTGCAATCGGCATTCGCAGCGATGAAGACGGCGATCGACACCTACTATCGGGGGCGCACGTTTTCGGTCACCCTCCGCGTGGCGACCGTGCTAGGCCAAAGGCCCCGCGCCTCATGACCGAAGATTCGCAGACACGGTATCTGGAGCTCGTCGCTGACCTCAACGACCACGATCGGCGCTACTACGTCGAGATGAGCCCGACGATCACGGATCAGGAATATGATCGGCGCTATCAGGAGCTGAAAAGGCTCGAGGCAAACCACCCCGCGTGGGTCGTGCGCGAGTCGCCCACGCAACGGGTGGCGCCAAGTCCGCTTTCGGACTTTCCGAAGATCGTGCGGGACACGCCCATGCTGTCGCTCGACAACACCTATAGCCTCGACGATCTGCGCGCGTTTTGCGACCGCGTCGACAAGGGCTTGCACGGCGAGAGCGCCGTCTACGTGGTGGAGCCCAAGATCGACGGCATCGGCATCGAGCTCACGTACGTCGACGGCCTTTTCGTGCTGGGCGCCACACGGGGTGATGGCCGCATCGGCGAGGATGTCACGAGCAACCTGCGCACGATCCGCTCCCTGCCCCAGCGCCTGTCAATGCCCGTGTCCTTGACCGTGCGGGGCGAGGTCTACATTTCAAAGGCGGACTTTCGGGCCGTGAACGCGGACCGCGAGGCCGCGGGCGAAGAGTTGTGGAAAAACGCCCGCAACGCCGCGGGCGGTTCGCTCAAGTTGCTCGATGCCCGCGCGGCCGCCAAGCGCCCGCTGCGCGTGCTGCTCTACGAAGTCGTCGATGGCGAGCGCCTTTGTGCCCGGCACTTCGACGGCCTGGCCTATCTGCGTGAGCTCGGCCTTCCCACGTCGCCCGATACCGACCTGGCATCCGGGTGGCCTGCACTCGAAGCCGCCGTGGCCGCCTGGGCCCTGCGTAGGCCCGCGTTGCCCTACGAAGCGGACGGCCTCGTCATCAAGGTGGATGCGTTCGCGCAGCGACGCCTGCTGGGTGCCACGGCCAAGTTTCCGCGCTGGGCGGTGGCCTACAAGTTCGCCGCCGAACAGGCCCGCACGCGCCTCGAAGGCGTACAGGTCAACGTGGGCCGCACCGGGGCCGTCACCCCCGTGGCGATGCTCGCCCCCGTGGAGCTGTCGGGCACCACGGTCAAACGCGCGTCGCTCTTCAACTGGGACGAGGTGGCCCGCCTCGACGTGCGCGTCGGGGACACCGTGGTGGTGGAGAAGGCCGGCGAGATCATCCCGCAGGTCATCGAGGTTCTCAAAGACGATCGTCGGGGGGACGAGGCGCCAATCGCCGTTCCCACCCACTGCCCCAGCTGTGGGTCGCAGCTCGTGCGCCGCGAGAGCGAAGTGGCGCTGCGCTGTGAAAACCGCGCCTGCCCCGAGCAGCGCTGGAAGGCGATTCAGTTCTTCGCGCACCGAGGAGCGATGAACGTTGATGGCCTCGGCGAATCGCTCGCCGCGGAGCTCGTTGCCAAAGGGCTGGTGGCGGACCCGGCCGATCTCTTCGACCTCACCGTGGACAAGCTGGTCCCGCCCAAAGGCGTACCCGGGCCTCGGGTGGAGCGTATGGCCCAAAAATCGGCTAAAAACCTCGTCACGGCGATCGGGCGGGCCCGCGACGGTGCCACGCTCTCCCGCCTTTTGACCGGACTTGGCATCCCGCACGTGGGCACGGTGGCCGCTCGAGCCATCGCCAAGCGCTTCGGCGCCCTGGATGCGATGGCGTCTCTTTCGGCCGAAGCCCGTCGGGAGGCCGTGGCCAGCATCGACGGGGTGGGCGCGGTCATTGCCGACGCCATCGCCCGCTGGTGGGACGAACCCGAAAACGCCGCCTTGGTAGAGAAGCTACGCGCCCGCGGCGTACGTCCGAGCGAACCCGAAGACAAGCGCCTCGAAGGGCCATTGGCCGGCCTTCGCATCTGCGTGACGGGCACGCTGTCGCGACCGCGCAGCGAAATTCAACGAGACATCGAGGCGGCCGGGGGCACGTTCGCCACGTCGGTCGGCAAGACCACGGACGTGCTGGTGGCTGGCGCTGACGTCGGCAAGTCCAAGCTCGATGCGGCCAAGAAGTTCGGTACGCGCGTGGTCGACGAGGAGGGGCTTTCGCGCCTGCTTGCCGGTGAAGGGGGGCTTTGAGCCGCGTCCCACCAGACGTCAGGCTCCCGTCCCCGTGCCACGAGATTTTGAGTCCACCGCGACAAGACTGTCGCAATCGGTCGCGCCGCTCGACGACAGCGCACGCTCATAGGCCCTGGCACGAGGGCTGCTTGAAACGCCTGGCTTCCATGTTGCCCCCCGCCCCCCCTCATCTCGACGAAGCGCCCCCCAGCCGCTGGCGGCGCGTGCGCGCACACCTGCGCGAGGCGGCGGTGCTCGACCTGCGCGCCCTGGCCCTCGGCCGCATCGGCTTGGCCTTGCTCCTCCTTTACGACCTTGCCCTGCGGGCGACGGATCTCGAAGCCCACTACACGGACGCGGGCGTGGAGCCGCGCAGCGAGGTGGGGCGCCCCGAGCTGCCCCTTTTCCGACTGTACTTTCTTTCGGGCGAGGCCTCCGTCACGCGCACGCTTTTCGTGATGGCGGCCACGGCTGCCACTGCCCTGCTGCTCGGTTACCGCACGCGGCTCGCCACGGGGCTGTCGTGGATCTTCGTCGCCTCGCTCCAGGCCCGCAACGGCCACATCTTGCAGGGCGGCGACAACCTGTTGCAGATGTTCCTGCTTTGGGGGCTGTTCCTTCCGCTTGCGGGGGTGTGGTCGCTCGACGCGCGCACCCGCCCGCCCCCGACCTGCACGCGCATCACGGGGGCCGCCAACTTCGCGTTCTGCGGCCAGCTGTTCATGCTGTATTTCATCACTGGCACGCTCAAGGCCAACCTGCCCCATTGGCGCCTGGGTGACGGGGTCTGGGACGCCTTGAACGCGGACGAGTTCGTCACCCGCTTCGGCCTGTGGCTTCACCCTCACCGGGGGATCCTCAAGCTTTTGGGCTGGGGCACCCTCGTGCTCGAGATCTTGGGCCCCTTCGTGATGCTGGTGCCCCCTCGTCGTTGGCGGGTTCGCCTGGCCCTGGTGCTGTCCTTCATCGGACTTCACCTCGGCATCACGGCCAGCATGCGCATCGGCATGTTTTCCTTCGTGAGCATCGTCGGTTGGTTGTTTCTCCTGCCGCCGGGGCTCTTCGATCGTCTGCACGTAAGACCCATCCGCGAGGGCGTGGCACCGAGTGGCTCACGCTGGGCCTCGCGCGCGGCCGGCGTGATCTTCGCCTACCTGGTTCTCGCCGCGATGGTCTCGGACCGCATGCCTCATGGCCGCGTCCGCGACGGGCTGCTCAAGCCGGCCCGGCTCCTCGATCTGCAGGAGCACTGGGGTATGTTCGTCAAACCGCGCGCCCACTCGGGGTTCCTCGTGCTCGAAGGCACGCTTCGCAACGGCGGGGCCATCGATCTGCTGCGGGGTGGGGCCCCGGTCTCGTTCTCCCCACCGCCGCTGGTGATCGATCTGTTCCCGAACCAGCGTTGGCGCAAGTGGCTCACCGGACTCACCAAGGACAAAGACGCAGAAAGGCAGCGCGCCGAGCGCTTCGCCGCGTGGCTCTGTCGCAAGGAAAACTCCACGCGGCCTTCCGAGACCGCGCTCACGAACGTGCGCGTCGTCTACGTCAAACACCCCGTGGACGCGCGGGGTGACGACAGCCGCGCCGAACGCGTGACCGTAGCCTCGAAAGCCTGTCGCCCCGAAGGGTAGAGTGCCTGCACGGCCCATCGCGGCAGCCCAACAGCTAAAAGCCAGACACGCAGCGCGCTGGCCGGGCCCTGGAACGGGCCCCTTGAAGGCTCTTGTTCGGTGAAGGAACCGCGCGTAGTCTCGCGTCCAATCCAGAGCCCCCCTCAGGGACACCTTATCCAATTACGGGAGTTACCATGATCCGAACACGTCTTCGACAAGGAATGAATTTCGGCCTCGCGACGGCGCTCTTCGTGGCGTCCGGTGCAGGATGCGCCACCAAACAGCAAACGGGAACGCTCATCGGCGCGGGCGCAGGCCTCGGCGCGGGCGCCGGCATCGGAGCCGCCGTGGGCGGAAAAAAGGGCGCCATCATCGGTGGCACCGTGGGCGCCATCGGAGGCGCGGCGGCAGGCAACCTCATCGGCCGCTACATGGACAAGCAAGAAGAGAAGCTCAAGCAGGTCGAAGGGGCCAAGGTCGAACGTGCGGGTGACCAGCTCGTGGTCAAGTTCGACTCCGCCATCCTGTTCGACACGGGCAAGTCGACCCTCAAGCCTCAGTCCGAAAAAGACCTGGAAGCCTTCTCGAAGGTCTTGACCGAGTTCGAGGAAACCAACCTGGTCATCGAAGGCCACACCGACAGCACGGGCGGCAAGAAGGTCAACCAGCAGCTCTCGGAAAAGCGCGCCGAGGCCGTCATCGCATACCTCGAGTCCCACGGCGTCAAGCGTGCACGTATGACCGGCAAGGGCATGGCCGATGGCGAGCCCGTAGGCGACAACACCACCAACGAAGGCCGCCAGCTGAACCGCCGCGTCGAGGTTGAGATCGCGGCCAACGAGGACCTCAAGAAGAAGGCCGACGAGGAAGCGGCCGCTTCCGAGACCGCCCCGAACACGGCCGCCAAGTAGATCGCGCAGGGCCGAGCAGGGACCGCGGAGGTCCGAGCGCTCGCGGGCGCTGCCCCGCTTGCCCCGAATCCCCAAAAAACAGGCCGCTTGCCTCTGGCTCGCGGCCTGTTTCGTTGTCGGCTCCGCGGACGCGTTACTGCACGACGACCTTCACCAGCGTGCCCTTTTGCACCTTGTCCTCGAGGCTCATACCGTTGAGAACCCCGAGATTCACTTTCTCCGTTTGTGCCAAAGCAGGCAGGGGATAAGGCTTCACGATCTCCGCCAGCGTGGCGTCCGCGTTGGCCGTAACCACCTTGATCTTCATCGGGCGAACCGTCTTCGCGGCCGCATCAGCAAGCGGAGCGAAGCTATCGGCGATCGATACCAGGTTTGGGAGCTGAGCCGCGAAGTCAGGCTCCTGCGCGAGGCCCACGAACGCGTAGACCTTCCCGCCCCTCTCGATGAAGGTCGTCACGGCCATGGTGGCGACCGGCTGGTTGGCCACGGTGATGCGGCTCTTCGCGCGCACGGCCGGCATACCATTCACCGTGAGGGTCTGCCGCTCGAGCTCCTGGACTGCGTCCTCTTTCGCCAGCGCATCGGCGGCCGCTGCGGCGCTGGCCCCTTCCGCCAGCGTCAACGTGGCGGTGCTCTTGCGGTCTTGAGGAGCCAGGACCACCTTGGACTTCGAGTTCTGCAACAGCCATCCCGGCGGGACCACGAACTGAAAATCGAGGTCGGGGTGCTTGAACCAGCCGGCGTCCTCGAAGCCCTCTCGCGGGTTTTTCCCAAAGACGATGCCGTCGACGGCGCGCAGGTATTTTTCGCGGTCCACGTTGAAGCGCGTGGCCAAGCCTGCCTGTGCCTGTTCCGAAAGTTTGTTGACCGTCTCGAAGCGCTCGCCGGGGTCGGGGTGAGAACTCGTCCACGCCGGCAAACGCCCCGCACCCCCGTTGAGAAGTGAAAGCGTACGGAAAAAGTCGGCCATTTCGCGCGTGTCGTAGCCCGCCTTGGTGGCGTACTCCACGCCCAACTTGTCGCTCTGGCGCTCGTCGTCCCGTCCGTACTTGAGCAGCGTGAGTTGCCCCGCGGCCCCAAGGAGCTGCTCACCGAGGTCACCCGACAAGGCCCCGCCCACGGCAACCCCAAGCCCCAAAAACACCTGTTTGGTGTACCGGTCCGCTCCGTGTCGCGCCATCACGTGGCCGACCTCGTGCCCCAAAACGCCCGCCATGGCAGCTTCGTTGTTGAGATAGGCCAAAATGCCCCGGGTCAGGTACACATAGCCACCCGGCAGCGCGAACGCGTTCACGGTGGGATCGTCCATCAGGCGGAACGTAAACGCCGCGCCTGGCTCATGGCTCTTCGCGAGCACCGCCTGTCCCACGTCACGCACGTAGCCCGCCAGCGCAGGCGCATTGACCTCGCCCATCTCGGCCAAGACGGCTTGGTCGTTCTGGGCACCGACCTCTTTTTCCTGCGACTTGGACAGCAGCGAGAACTCCCGGCGCCCGGTCACGGGGTTGACCGCGCAGCTCGAGACCACCAACATCGACGAGGCCCACAGGCAAGCCAAAGAACCCACGTCGACCAACGACTTACGAGAGGAGCGTTTCACGTTCATCGCCCCGAAAGATACTCCCGGGGCGGAAGGCGCGCAGGGGACGACGAGACGATTTTCTCCGGCGAGGCAGGTCGGGCGCGCGCCCCGTCCCCCAGGGCCGTCGAGCAGGATTGGCCCCCCTTCGCCGTAACTCCCGGGCGCCAGGCCCGGAAAATTCGGGCAAAATGTCACCCCCATGCGCCCCACGTCTGCCCCCTCGCCGTCCCCGCGGCGTCCCTTCGTCTCTCCCCTCGCCGTCTCGGCGCTTTGCTTGGCTGCCTTTTCGGGCTGCCCGCTCTTGGCCCATCTCCCCGTGCAAGCGCCCTCACTGGTCGAGCTGCTCAAACCCGTCGTATCGTTCCAGGATGCCGTGCTCGTTCGCGCGCCTTCCCGCCAGCAACTCGCCGCGCATTATTGTCCCCGTGTGGTGGACCCGCCGTTCGGGCTGCGATCAGGCCTCGAGGCGCTGTGTGAGGGCTTCTTCGGTCCGCCTCCCAGCGCCGAAGACATGAAGGTCGGGTTCGACCTGCAGTTTCACATCGACAACCCCAACCAGTTCCCGCTGCCGATGGGTTCGGCGCTCACGGCCATCGACACCTTCGCCAACCGGGCCGGTGGTGCGGTCTCGTTGGGTGCCGTCTGCGTCCAGTTCTGCCCCGAAGGTGTGACTTGTAGCGGGCAAGCTGCAGAGGGTGCCTGCCGAGCCAGCGAACGCGATGTACGCTCCCTGTCGGATTTCGGGCAGGCCGCGACCAACCTCATCATCGGCTTGGGGGCTGGACTGGCTCGCGGCGAAAAGCCGGCCTTCACCCTGCCTCCCATTGCCTCGGGCGGCTCGGCCGACGTGTTCGTTCGTTACGCTTTCGGACCCGAAAAGCTTTGGCCCCTCATGCAGAACCTGGCGGCCGATGCCAAGGAAGAGCTCGCCAAGGGACGGATGCCCGAGTTTCGAATCCCCTACAAGCTCGAAGGCACGTTGTTCTTCGACGCCGGCAGCATCGGCCGCGCGGCGGTTGGATTTGGGCCAAGGGACGGCACATGGCCCCTGCCCACTGAACCCCTGCGGGACGCAGCCCTCGGCGCAGCCGCCCGCCTGTGAGCAGGCCCTCGGCGCAGGGGCTCACCCCCCGAAAAAGCGCGCGTCGAGCAGGCGCCCAAGCCCCGCGAACACCGCCCACACCCCGCAGGGCGCGAGGAGCATACCCACGTAGGCCAGGGGCCGAGGCCGACCCAGGGCGATGCGCACCCCTTGGACACAGGCCAAGCCCCCCCCGGCCAGCAGGAACAAACCCCAGATCACGGCGCGGGCCGCCTCGCGCCTTCGGCCATCCCGTTGCGGTTCATGCCGCCATTTCACGTCGCATGAGGGGCGGACGCAACTTTGGCGGGGAAAGCGGCGCGGCTTCGGAGTCTCCGGGCTAGATTAGCGAGCCATGTCGGAAAGCTTCGCGTTGATTTTGGCCGGCGGGGGGGGCACCCGCCTCTGGCCTTCGAGCCGCCGCGCACGCCCCAAGCAGCTCCTGACCCTGGGGGGCGACGAAACGCTCTTGGCCGCCACGTACCGCCGGGCCAGCGCCCTCGTGGGCCCGGCGAACACGCTGGTGGTCACCGCCGCGGATCAAGCGGAGGCCGTGAAGGCCGCGCTTCCCGGACTGCCGGCCGACAACTTGGTGTCCGAGCCGGCCCCCCGCAACACCGCTGCGGCCGTGGCTCTGGGTGCCGTGGCGGCCACCCGCCGTGCGGGAGAGGGTGCGCGCCTGGCCGTCCTTCCTTCGGACGCGTACATCGGTGACGAGCAGGGCTTTTTGGCGACGGCGCGGCGTGCGCTTGCGTATGCGGACACGGCCATCGTCACCATCGGCATCAAGCCCACAGCCCCCGAAACGGGTTACGGCTACGTGCGCCCCGCCGCCACCGTCGACGACCAGGGGGTTCGCCGCGTCGATGCGTTCGTCGAAAAGCCCAATCTGGAGACAGCCCAGCGGTACCTGGCCGAAGGCTACTTCTGGAACGCCGGCATGTTCTTCATGACCGCCGGCCACTTGTTTCGCGAGGTCGACGCCCATCTGCCCGCCTTGGGGCGGATCGTGGCCGAGCTGCGCGGCGCCCCCCTCTTCGCGGCGACGGCCCAAACCCACTACCCAAACGCCCCCGCCATCTCCATCGACGTCGGGATCATGGAGAAAGCCGCCGGCCTCCTCGTGGTTCCCGGGGATTTCGGCTGGAACGACGTGGGCAGCTGGGCGGCCTTGTCAGCGGTCCGCGCCCCCGATGCCCACGGCAACGTGGTCGTAGGCACGCACCTTGCCTTGAACGCGCACGGCAACGTCGTCTTCTCCGACGGAAACGGCCCCCTGGTGGCACTCGCCGACGTGGACGACCTGGTGGTGGTGGTGACCCCCGAAGCCGTGCTGGTAACGCGACGCGATAAAGCGCAAAACGTAAAGGCCGTCGTCGACGCGCTCGCGGCGCACGGCCGCACGGATCTGCTCTAGGCCAAAGCCCGGCTTCGCTTGGTGAGCGGCGCGACAGGCTGCTAACCTGGCGAGGTTTTCCGCCCATCGACTTGCTTTTTTCGACGCGCCTTTTCGACATGACCAGCACCATGAACCCCCGTGTTTTCCGCGAATACGACATTCGCGGCGTCGCCGAACGCGACTTCCCCGACGCGTTCGTCTTTCAGCTCGGCAACGCCCTGGGCGCCCACTTCCGCGCGCAGGGAGCACGAACCGTGACGTTGGGCCGCGACGCCCGCCTCTCCTCACCCCGCATTCACGCCACACTCAGGGAGCGGCTGCTCGCCGCGGGACTCGACGTGGTGGACGTGGGGATCGTTCACACGCCGGGCCTTTACTTCTCCGTGTTTCACCTCGAAGCCGACGGGGGCGTGATGATCACGGCGAGTCACAATCCGGGCGACGACAACGGATTCAAGATCGTCCGGGGCCGCAGCACGATCTACGGTGACGAGATCCAGGAGCTCAAGCGGCGCATCATCGAGCAGCGCTTCCCCGAACTGGAAGGGGCGACCCCCGGCAAGGTTCGGGAGCTGGACATCCTCACCCCCTACGTCGCGTACATCGCCGACAACCTGCAGCTGGGTGCCAAGCGCCCCAAGGTGGTGGTGGACGCGGGCAACGGAACGGGTGGCCTCTCGTGCGTACCCCTGCTCGAGCAGCTCGGCTTCCCCGTCGAACCCCTGTTCTGCGAACCCGACGGTCGCTACCCCAACCATCACCCCGATCCCACCGTGGCCGAGAACATGGCCGCCCTCATCGAACGGGTGAGCGCCACCGGGGCCGAGGTGGGCATCGCGCTCGACGGCGATGCAGACCGCATCGGTGTGGTGGACGCCCGTGGGCGCATCGTGTGGGGGGACCAGCTCATGATCCTGTTCGCCCGGGCCATCTTGAAAGAGCACCCCGGCGCCACGTTCGTGAGCGAAGTGAAATGCAGCCAGGCGCTTTACGACGAAATCGAGCGTCTCGGCGGACGGGCCATCATGTGGAAGGTGGGCCACTCCCTCATCAAGGTGAAGATGAAGGAAGAGGGCGCGCTGCTGGCCGGCGAGATGTCGGGCCACATGTTTTTCCGCCACCGCTACTTCGGCTTCGACGACGCCGTGTATGCGGCGGCGCGGCTCATGGAGCTCCTGTCGAACGACGCAGGCACGCTCACGGACTTGGTGGACACCTTGCCGGTGCTCTACAACACGCCCGAGATTCGTATCGACTGCCCGGACGACCACAAAGCCGAGGTCGTTCGCCAAGCAGCCGCCCACTTCCGGGCACACTACGCCGTCAACGAGATCGACGGCGTTCGCATCCAGTTTCCCGGCGGTTGGGGCCTGGTGCGGGCCTCGAACACGGGCCCGGTCCTGGTCATGCGCTGCGAAGCCGGCAGCGACGCGCGCTGCGCGGAGATCCGCACCGAGATCGAAACGGTGCTCTCGGGGATCCGGCGCGCGCTCGAGAGCGCGGCTTGAAGCCCCGAGGCTCTGGCCGCGTTCAGCCGAACCAGGCCAAGACCAGCGGAGCGACAAGGTCGAACAGCAGCAGGTAAGCCACAGCGCTGGCCGCCAGGAAGGGACCAAAGGGAACCTGGACGTAGCGCAGTGAGTCGTCTTCGTCCGCGTCGTCTTCGGCCGCAGGTGCCGGTGGCGCCACGGGTGTTTCGACCCGAGGTGTCCGCCGTGCCCGCAGGAGCAGGGGCAGGCTGACCGCCACGCCCAGAAGGGACGCAGAAAACACGACGACAGGCAGCGCCTTCCACCCCAGCAGCGCACCGATCATGGAGAGCAACTTACCATCGCCCAACCCAAGGCCTTCGCGTCCCCGCGTGTAGTAATAGAGGTCAGCGATGAGGCGCACCGCCACATACCCCGCCACGAGGCCGATGGCCCGATCCGTCCACGGGGCGAACTGAGCACCGAACCCGGCGAGGAAGAACACCACCGTGCCCGGCAGAGTCACCGCGTCGGGCAAGCGCTGCGTGTCGAGGTCGATGAACGAAAGCACCAGCAACGCGCCCGTGAAGGCGAAAAAGACCGCGAAACGGGCCAGGCGGATCGGAAGCGGCACGCTGTGCGCTTCCATGACGAACGACCAGAACAAAAGCCCACTCAACGCCGCCATCAACCCCTCCACCAGCACGTAGCGGGCCGAAAAACGGACCCCGCAGGCGCGACACCGGCCCC
Organism: Myxococcales bacterium; assembly: GCA_022184915.1. NCBI lineage: Bacteria > Pseudomonadati > Myxococcota > Myxococcia > Myxococcales > Myxococcales bacterium. The sequence goes on from JAGTJU010000005.1 coordinate 101,276, forward strand.
GCAGCCACAGGTACGAGAGCATCGGCACGTTGTCGTAAGCCTTCACCGGCTGGCCACAGGCGAAGCAATGCGACCCCGGCTTGACCACGGAAAGCCCCCTCGGAAGCCGGGCGATACAAACGTTGAAGAAGCTGCCCCAGAGCGCACCGAAGACCACGGCGAAGACCAAGGCGGGCCAGGTACGAACGAAGGCGGCGAGCGCCTCGACGAAGGAGGGATCCACGTGCCGCCAAGGGTAGCACCGTCGCGCGCGAGACCGAAATCGGCAGGCCCGCCGGACCCGGTCTCGAGCGCCTGCCCGCGCCCCGCCCCCGCTTGGAGTCTGCCCCGACATGCTGCTAAAACGGCGCCCATGTTCACTCGCGTCCTACCGAGGCCGCTGGCCGTCTTGGCGCTCCTCGTGGCCAGCGCCGCCTGCGGCCCCCGCGGGCCCCGCGCCCAGGCGCCCACCGGGACCTTCGACGTAGCCCAGGTGCTTGCGCCCCAGGCGCTCGCCGAGGCACTCGTGGCCCAAGGCGGCGGGCGCGTGGAGGCGCAGACCTCGTTCCGCCTCACCCCCACAGGGACGGGCACGCGAGGCCCACAGGCCGTGACCACCGGCACGCGCCTCGACGTCGACGCCCAGGGACACTACGAGCTCGACGAAGAGAACGACGCCGATGGCGGGCGCCTGGTGGTGTTTACCGGGCCCGAGATCGCCGTGAAGCTGCGCTATGGCAAGCTCATCAAGCGGGACGTGCGCCCGCCCGAGCCGAGCCGCGTGCGCGATCAAGCCCTCGGGGGACCGATGGCGCTGTGGGAAGTGCTGGGTAGCCATGCCCAGGTGGAGGTGAGCGAAAGCACCCGCGCCCGCCACCCTGCCGGGTTCGACACGTTGACCGCGCGGGTCACCTTTTCACCCACCGCCACCGGGCGGCAGGGGGCACCCGTGGCTGCCAGCCCGCTTTCGGCCTGGCGGCAGACGGCCCGCCCCCTGGCCCTCGAAGGCCGACTCGTGTTCGCTCCGGGGCACAACGGACGCGGCCCCTTTTTGCTGGAAGCCAAACTGGAGGGTCGCTTCTCAGCGGCGCCCTCCGGCGGGCCGCAGCTCCAAGGCGAGCTACGCGTTCAGCTGAAAGTCGAAAAATTGGGCCAAGTCCCGCCCATCGTCATGCCCGAGGAGGCCGAACCTCTGCGGATCGGCCAACGCACCGTCCTGGAAGAGCGCGCCCTACTCCCCGACCGACCCTAACCGCGCGGGGCGCGTCCCGTGCGCTAAGCTCTCCGAAGAGGCGACAACGGCAGGCCCACGGCCGCCCCCACGGAAGGCGATTCATGAGCGACACGCACCCCCCCGAAGTGGTTACGGCCGAACCCGTTCACAACCAGCTGGCCCCGGGCCGCTACGCACATCTCACGGAAAACCGCGGCCTCATCATCCGCCGCGCGCTGCTCTCCACCGCGCTGAGCGGCGCCGTGCCGCTTCCGGTGTTGGACGATCTCGTGGCGGTACGCGTGCGGGCGGGGCTCTTCATGCGCGTGGCCGATCGCCGCCGCGTGGGCTTGCCGGCCGGAGCGGCCGAGGTGCTCGCCGAGGCCAAAGATGGCTCGCGTTGGCGCCACATCACCGTGACGGCCGCCACCTTGGTGGCGATCAAGCTGGCGTGGCGCAAGTTCTTCGCGCTGCTCGCCATCGGCCGCGGTGCCGACGATGCCGCCAGCAACTTTCAAGCAGGGTTGCTCTTCGATCACTACTGCGCCCGCCTGCACGTAGGCCCGGCCCTCGATCGCACCCGCGCGGCCGCGCTTCGCAAGGCCATCCACGAAGCGGTCGGACAAACCCACCGCGACACATTCGTATCGATCTTCAAGGACGGCACGCGCACTCTCGGGCGCTCGCTTTTGCAAGCCCCGCGTTGGGCGGGTGAACGGCTCACCGCCCTCGCGCAGCGCTGGGTGATGACCCGTGGCAACACGGAAGCCACTTTCGAAGACGTCGATGTGGAGCTCGGCGAGGCCGCGGAGAGGCGCTGGCTCGACAAAGCGGCCGAAGCCGTGGAAGCCCAGATCGCCGCGCTCGGCAATGGATACCTGGATGTTCTGATTCCCCGCTTCGAGACCGCCTGGCAAAAAGCTGCCGCCAAGCTGGAGGGCCCCGAGCCCGGTGCGGAGTCCTCCCCACCGGACGCCCCGAAGCCGGACGGACCGGGGAATTGAGTGAGCCTGTGGGGTCTGGTAGCATGGGCCGGGAGTGACCACGAAATCCGCCAAGAAAAGCCCCTCGTCTCGAACATCGGCCCGCGGCGCCGGAGCCACAAAGTCCGAAGGGCGCGTCAAGCTACAAACCTCGGCCACGGCCCGGGCTGCGGCGGGCGCCGCCGGCAAAGGCAAAACCAGGAGCAAGAGCGGGGCAGGCAAAGCCAGCGCTTCCAAGGTCAGCGTTTCCAAGGCGGCAAAGCCCATCAAGGGCGCGACGGCCTCGAAGGCGAAGCGTAAAGAGCCTGCCGGCAACGGCAAAGCCGCGAAGCCCGCCCGGGCAGCGGCCGCGGTCACGGAGCTGGCCACCGAGAGCGAACGCGACCGCGAGCGCCGTGCCCTCGCGCGGGTCGGCGCGGAGCTCGCGATTGAGTCGGCGCTGGACAAAAAGGCGCTCGGGCCCGTGCTCATCGACGTATCCAGCCAGGCAAGCTACACGGACTACATCGGCGTGGTGAGCGGGCGCAGCGACCGGCAAGTCGAAGCCATCGCCGACCACGTCTGCCAGGTCATGAAAAAGAACGGCTACACGTTGGTGGGCCGCGAGGGCACGAGCAACGGGCGGTGGACCCTGCTCGATTTCGGCGACATGATCCTCCACATCTTCTACCACCCCATCCGTGAGGTCTACGACATCGAAGGCCTGTGGGTGGGCGCCCCGCGCGTCACCTTGAAGAACGTGCCTCCCGAAGCGATGAACTTCCAGGCCGACGCGCTCTACGTCCAGCCGTGAAGATCCTCGTTCGCGCGGTCGGCAAAATGCGCGACCGTCGCATGGAGGACCTGTGCCGCGAGTACCTCGAGCGGGTGAAGCGGCATCTGCCCGTGGAGGTCCAGGAGGTCGCGGACGATGCCGCGCTGGCCGCCAGCGTGGGGCCCGGCAGCGAAATCATCGCCCTGGATCCGTCCGGTGAAGGATGGACCACCGAGGTATTCACCAAGTATCTCGAAAAGCACATGCTGCACGGCACGCGGGCGCTGGTGTTTCTCATCGGGGGCGCCGAGGGTCTCGGCGACGCCACGCGGGCGGCCGCGCACCGGCGGGTGTCCCTCTCGCCCTTGACCCTGCCCCATCGGCTGGCCCGCGTGCTGCTTTGTGAGCAGCTCTACCGCTGCGTCTCCCGCCTGCGCGGGGAACCTTACGACAAGTGACGACCTCGGCGGCCGCGCCCTGGGGGGCACCTCGGGCGTATACGCCGGTCACGGTTTCGCGGCGGCGACCTGGGAAGCCAAGCCACGGGCGATGATCTCCACCTGTTCGTCGGTGGTACAGGCCGGCGGCCACGCGTAAAGCACGTCGCCCATCGGCCGCAGCAAAACGCCCTGAGCCTCGGCGGCGCGGCGGAGGCGCAGCGCACGCGCGGCGCCTTGCCCGGACGGCTCGGGTGCAAGCTCGATGGCGACCACGCCCCCGATACGCCGCACGTCTTCAACGTGTGCCTCCGCAGCCAACGAGGACACGGCTTCGTAAATCCTGTGCCCGATGTGTTCGAGCCGGCCCACGACATCGTCGTCAGCCATGAGCTGCAGTGAAGCGGACGCCACCGCGCAGGCGATCGGGTTTGCGGTCATCGTGTGTCCGTGGGGAAAAAAGCGCAGGGGCTCCACCTGGGCGAACGCGCGGAACATTTGCTCGGTGGTCAAAGTGGCCGCCAGCGACGCCATGCCGTTCGTCAGGGCCTTGGCCACGCAGAGAAAGTCGGGCCGCAAGCCTGCTTTGTCGCACGCAAACATCGCACCGGTGCGGCCGAACCCCGTGGCCACCTCGTCGGCGATCAAAAAGATGCCGGCTTGATCGCACAGCGCCCGTGCCGCCTGGAGGAAGGCCGGAGGATGAATGTGAAACCCTCCCGCGGCCTGAAGCAAGGGCTCCACGATGAGAGCCGCCACGCGGTCACCCAGCGCCTCCAGCACGCCCGCAAGCGCCCCCGCCTCGGGCGCCACCCGATGTACCTCGAAGAGCAAAGGACCGTAAGCGTCGAAGTAGGGCATCGGATCGCCCACGGACATCGCCCCGAAGGTGTCACCATGATACGCATTCGTGAGCGCCACGAAGACCTTGCGGTGGGGTTGACCCCGCAGCAGCCAGGCATGGTAGGCCATCTTCAACGCCACCTCGACGGCGGTCGAGCCGTCGTCGGAGAAAAACACGCGGGAAAGCCCGGAGGGGGCCAGGCCCACGAGCCGCTGCGCCAACTCCACGGCGGGGGGGTGGGTGGCGCCCGCGAACAGCACGTGGTCGAGGATGCGCGCCTGCTTCTGCAGGGCGGCGATCAGCGCGGGGTGGCCGTGGCCGTGCACACTGGCCCACCACGAAGAAATGCCGTCGATCAACCGTCGGCCGTCCGCAAGGTGCAGGATCGCGCCGTCCGCGGCCACGACGGCAAGCGGTTCGGTGTCGATGCCGTGGCGGGTGTAGGGATGCCATACGCACGAGGCATCGCCAGCAAGCAGGGCGGCGGCAGACGGTTTCGGAAGGCTCATGCGGGCCAAGCGTACCTTCCCCGCTTGCCCCTCGCAGCCGGGAGTGACCCCAGTCCGAAAGATGCAGGCGGGCAGCCTTGCCGCTAGACTCGCTGGGCTCATGTCCATCGGACGTCGCCTGTTCGACCTCGCCCGCACCGAGCTCAATTCACTGCTCGACAAAGCCGCTCGCCTCGGCGAAGACGACGAAGCGGACGACGAACGCTCCCGGCAACGGGCCTCCTCGGCAAGCGACGATGGTCTCGACGCGTTTTCCGAGGCCGAGCTCGAAGCGGAGCTCGACCGGCGCCGGTTGGAGCGCGAGATCGAGGATCGAGCCCGCCAGGCCAGCGCCAGGGCCCGAGCCAGCGCCCCGCCCCCCCCGCGCCCCGAGACAGGCAGCGCGCGGAGTGCGTCGCATGGCAAGACCCCCGACGCCGTCGCAGTGGCCCGCGCCTATGCCGCGCTCGAGCTCAAGCCCGGCACCGATTTCACGCAGGTCAAACAGCAATACCGCAAGATGATGCGCAAGTATCATCCCGACCGGCACGCGGGCTCTCCCGAAAAAGAGAAGGCGGCCCACCAGTTGGCGCAGAAGCTCACCGACGCGTACAAAACGCTGGAAACACGGCTGCGGCCCCGGACCTGAGCCCCTGTGACCCACGACAGCGAGGCGCCGCCGCGAGGGCTCCCCACGAGGTCCGTCCAGGCATTCGGCCGGGGGAACAGGGTTGGTCGGGGCGCCGGCTTGCGCCGGACCCCTGAACTGCGTAGTTTTCGGGACCGATGAGAACTCACGTGGCAGCGCTGCAGGCCGACCCGACCGCACAACGCCTAGCGGGGTTGTTGAAGGCCATCGTGGCGAACCCGGCCCTGCACGCGCGCATGCTCAACACCTTGGCGCGGCTCGAATACGTGGGCGTGCGAAAGATGCTGAAGAGCCGCCGCGCGGAGCTGTTGGATCTGGACGGGGTGCAGCACATCGTGGACGAGTCCATTCACGTGCTGCGGCTCAAAAAAGCGGCGGTGGCCCTCGCCAAGGCAGGAGGGGCGGCCGTGACCACCTTCTCCGGCACCGAAACGTTGGCAGGCGACGACGCCGAACGCTACTTCCAGGAGGTCGACCACGTGGCGGAGCGCCTCCTTGGCACCCTACCGGACGCCGAGCGCGCCGAGAGCAACTACATCCTGACGAGCGCCGTCATCGAAGTCCGCGCCCAGGCCTTCTACCCTCTTTACGAAGCCGAGCTGCGGGCGGCGAACTCGCCCGTGAGCGTGGCGCCCATCATGCGCGACGAAGACCGGCACCTCGAAGAGATGCAGGCGGCCCTCAGCGCCAAGCTGCCCGACGCCGACCTGCGCCTGCGCGCGGCACTGGATGCCGAGGGTGCCTGCTTCGCGCGCTTTGTGGACGCACTCGAAGCGGCAGTGCAGGCCGCCCCCTACTAGCGCAAGCAGAGCGCGCCTCACGCCGCGCACGCCAGGGCGGCGGAGACACACGCGAGACCAACAAAAACGCCGGGCGCCCGCAGCACGGGTCCCGGCGTGTGAGAGGAAGCTCAGCCGCTTACTTGGCTTTGCCCTGGTTTGCCACGGCTTCCATCGCCTTGGCGATCGCGTCCTGGTCACCCAGGTAGTAGCGCTTGAGCGGGCGCAGGTCCTTGTCGAGTTCGTAGACCAGCGGCGTCGCCGTGGGGATGTTCAGGCCCACGATCGCTTCCTCCGACATCTTGTCGAGGTGCTTGACCAGGGCCCGCAAGCTGTTGCCGTGGGCAGCGATGAGGACGCGCTTGCCCGAACGAATCGTGGGCGCGATGGTCTCGTACCAGTAAGGCAGCACGCGATCCACGGTGTCCTTCAGGCACTCCGTGAGCGGGAGCTGCTCTGGCAGCAAGCTCGCATAACGCGGGTCCTGGCCGGGCGCACGCGGGTCGTCGGCCTCGAGAGGCGGTGGCGGCACGTCGTAGCTGCGTCGCCAAACCTTGACCTGCTCATCGCCGAACTGGGCGGCCATTTCGGCCTTGTTCAGGCCCTGCAGGTTTCCGTAGTGGCGTTCGTTCAAGCGGAACGAGCGATGCACGGGCAACCACATCTGGTCCATCTCGTCGAGAGCCAGCCACAGCGTGCGAATGGCGCGCTTGAGCACCGAGGTGAAGGCGACGTCGAAGGCGTAGCCCTCTTTTTTGAAGAGGCGTCCGGCCGCGCGGGCCTCCTCGAGGCCTTTTTCCGAAAGATCCACGTCGGTCCACCCGGTGAATCGGTTTTCGTTGTTCCACGTGCTTTCGCCGTGACGCAGCAGCACCAGCTTGTACATGAGTGAGCGTTCCTTCCTCGAGTGAAGCTCCGGACTTAGCACGACCACCGACCGGGATGAAGCCGCCCGCGCGCATTTTCCTGCGCGGCCCCGGCCCCGGGGCCCCCCCCTCAGGGCCGAGCCAGCCAGTCGCGCACGGCAGCGAGAAACGCAGCGCCCTCGTCGGGAACGACAACGAGCGGCTTGCCACGCCGCCGGGCGAGCTGCGCCCCTGGGGCCGCCTTCACCCGGGCCGTGTACAACCAGTAAACGCCCGTTCCCCCGGAAGCCCAGAAGAGCCCGAAGCTGCCGAAGAAACCACCCACCCCGGCTACCCGAAGACCCAGGCGGCGGGGCGCCTCGGAGGCGGATGTGAAAGACGCTCGCGGGAACCGCTTCGGCCGCATAGCGCGCCGGCGGATCAGCAAATCGGTTGGCGACAAAACGGCCGCCACGGGCGCCATGGCCCACGACAACACCAAGGCGGCCACCACCACCACAGTGCTGGCCGTCACGGCAACGTGAAGGCGCTCCGCCTGGGGAAAAGCGAAAAAGAAGAACCACAGCGGCGCCAGAGCCACGACCAAAAGCACGAGCACGGCGGCGGTCATGGCCCGCGCCGGCTGGTCCATCGTCATCGCGAACTCCCGCGCGCCGCCCGCGTTCACGTGCCGGAGCCCGGAAGCACGTCGATCATGCCCTTGTGAATCGACTCGCCCGCGAGCACCACGACCCGGTCGGGCCAGCGCTCGATCTGCAGGAAAACGTCACCGGCAGCCCTGTAGCGCCACAGCTCACAGGCCCCCGTGGAACGCCCCGGCACCCGGCCTTCCAGCGCCACCGTGGCTGCGCCCGAAAAACGCGGCACGTAACTTTTGCCCTGATACGAGATGGTCTGCGGGGGCGGCGTTTCCGTATCGAGGTCATCCACCTCGGCCATCATCAGCACGCGGTCGTCCAGGTCGTCGAGCAGCGGCTCCACGAAGCGAACGGCCGAGCCGTCCGCCACCCGGGCGAGCGGCAGCGTTCGGTTCCCCAGCTTGTACGTCAAAATGCCTTCCACCACCCAGTCGCGCCCCGCATGGCTCACGATGTCCCGGACTTGCAGTTTCATGTGCGATGTCATCCTCGATCCCTAGTCTCCTGCCGTCGTTCGCGCCGCCGATCAAGCCAAATCGATCATCGTGCGGCGCGGGACGAGAGCAACGCGGCAGGGTTCGGCCTCAGAGGGGTCGCCCGGCGCAGAGCGGGCGGCTACAATGCCCGGGTGAAGCTTCCCCTCCGACAGGTCTTGGACGACGACGGTCAGCCCCTTGGGCCGCTGCCCGAGATCCCGGATGCGGATCTGAAGCGCCTCTACGAGGGCATGCTGAACGTGCGCCTGGTGGACGAACGTCTACTCAAATTCCAGCGCCAGGGCCGCATCGGGTTTTACCTGACCGCTACCGGGGAAGAGGCCACCCACATCGGGCCGACCTATGCGCTGCGGGACGCGGACTGGATCTATCCCTGCTATCGCGAGGTGGGGGCTGCCTTCTTCCGCGGCTACCCGCTGCGCACGTTTCTCTGCCAGCTGTTCGGGAACGCGGAAGATCCCGTCCGCGGCCGGCAGATGCCCGTTCACCACAGCATTCGGGCGCTGAATTACGTCTCGATCAGCTCGCCCGTGGGCACGCAGATTCCTCAGGCCGTGGGGATCGCCATGGGCGCCCGCCGGCTCGGCCGCGACGACGTTTCCCTCGTATACTTCGGCGATGGCGCCACCTCCACGGGCGCGTTTCACGTAGCTTGCAACATGGCGGCCGTGGACAAGGCCCCCGTGCTGTTCTTGTGCCGGAACAACGGCTGGGCCATTTCCACCCCCCGACAGGGGCAAACCGCCACCCCCACGCTGGCCCAAAAGGCAGTGGCCTACGGCATGCCTGGCGTCTTGGTGGATGGCAATGACGTGCTGGCTCTCGTGGCAGTCACCCGCGAGGCGGCGGACCGGGCGCGGGCGGGCTTGGGTCCCACGCTCATCGAGGCGCGCACCTACCGCATGGGCGCCCACAGCACCTCGGACGATCCCAGCGCCTACCGCGACCCCGACGAGCCCCGCGCCTGGACCCAACACGACCCCATCGTGCGGTTTCGCAAGTTCCTGGAATCGCGGCATTTGTGGTCGGAGAGCCAGGATCGTGCGTTCCGGGACGCCTTCGAGCGTCGCTTTGCCGAGGCGCTGGCCGAGGCCGAAGCGGTCCCCGCGCGCCCGCCCCTCGGAAGCCTCTTCGAGGATGTGTTTGCCACGGTCCCCTGGCATCTGGAAGAGCAACGGGCGGACCTCGAAGGTGAGGTGGCGCGTCACGGCCCGCGGGGCGGTCACTGACCCAAGCCCCGCCAGCGAGCGCCGCTCCCCGATGACCACAGGGCGGCATGGACCTAGGATCGGCCCCGAATCCGTAGTACGCTCGCAAGTCCTACGATGGCTGATCGCACCCTCCTCTGTGTAGAGCCCGACGAAGCGACTCTGGCGACCATCCGGGAAGCTCTCGCATCCCACGGGTTCCAGATCACGAACATCACCAACGGCGAAGAGGCCGTGGCTTGGGGCCGCCAGCACCAGCCCAGCCTCGTCATCGTTTCGGTGGAACCACGCAAGGTGGGCTATGCCATCTGCAACAAGTTCAAGCGAAGTCCGGAGCTGAAGGACATTCCCCTCATCCTGATCTCGGGCGAAGAGACGCCTCAACAGCTCGAGCAGCACCGCAAGCTGAAGGTGAAAGCGAACGAGTACCTCGTGAAACCGTTTTCGCCCCAGGAGCTGGTCGACAAGGTGTCGGAGGTGTTCGCGTTGGACGAGGCGGGCGGATTCGGCAAGAGCGACGTCGTGGCCATGGGCGAGGGTGACGACGACGATCTGCTGCTCTCATCGGACGTGCTCGAGGAGATCCCCATCGGCGACGGAGACATCGTGGAAGACGATCCCGAAGGCAACACGGCCGAGGTTGTGATGGAGGCCGAAGACTACGAAGGCGGAGACTTTTCGCCAGGTGCTACGCGGGCGCTGGATGCCGGCGCCCTCGATGTCTTCGACGCCGAAACGGACGCAGCATTCGCCGCCATTCAACGGGAAGCCTCGGCAGCGGCGCCCGGTCCCGCGCCCTGGGGCAGTGGCGGCGCTTCGTCGTGGAACGCGCAACCTGAACCCGAAGACGACTTGCGGGAGGACGAAGTCGAGGACGCCCTGGCGAAGCTCTCCGAGTCCGCGACCCGCGCGGGCGGCGCACTCGATGGCGGAAATCTCTTCGCAGCCACCCAAATGCCCACACGGGCCTTGGGCCCTGACGAGGTCGACGTAGGCGCCGAGGCCGAGTTTTCGGGTTTCGAGGGATCGTCCGTGGATGCGGCGAGCCGGGTGCCCACGTCGCGGCCTGCCACGCCTCTGCCCCCCTCCCTCCCCCGTCCTCCGTCGCCCTTCGACGACGACGACGACGAACCCACGGGCGGACCCATCCTGGCGATGGAGGCCGCCCCGGGCGAGGCAAGCCCCGCGTACCCCGCCTTCGAGCTGCCAGGCTTTGCGTTGTCAGACTCCCAGGGCGCCGACCCCGGCCCCGCCGCGGCGGACGAGTCCGGAGGCGAACTTGCCCCGATCTTCCCGGACGCGCCGCTCGGGTACGTCCCCCAAACCTCCGAGCTCGCCTCCTCGGACGAAGCGGCGCGTCTGCGGGACGAGCTTGCAGCGCTCGAACCTCTTCGCCAGCAATGGGAGCCCCTCCGGAACCAGCTGGCTGCCGCCGAGAGCGAGCTCGAAGCGCTCCGGGAGGAGCGCGCGGCTCACGAGGCGGTCAAGGCGGAGCTTCACGAGCTGCGCCTCGATCGTGATCGCGTGATCGCGGAGCGCGACCAACTCTCGCGCGAGGTGGACGACATCAAGAGCCGTCCACAAGCCCCCGGTTCGGCACGCGACCGCGAGATCCTGAGCCTGCGCGAGGTGATCAACAAAAAAGAGCGCGACCTGCTCGACCTGCGCGATCAACTCGACGGCAAAGAGCGGCAGATCCTCGACCACAAGGATCGCATCCGGGAAAACGAACGCGCCCGGCGCGACATGGAGGACAAGAATCTCGCCCTCGAGCGAGCCTTGATGGAGGCCAACGAGCGGGTCGAAGCGGTCACCTCTGACAAACAAAAAGGGGTCGAGCGCGAAAAGGCCCTCAAGGCACGGCTCGACGATGCCCACGTCGAGATTCAAAAGGCCCACGACGAAGTCGAAACGCTGAAAAAGCGCGGCGCCGCCACCGAAGAGCGGCTCCGGACCGAGATGGATCGGCTTCGCGGAGAACTCGAGGGCCGGATCCTCGAGATGGAGGACACGCACCGCAACGAGCTCGCTCAGGCAGCCGAAGAGCGGGCTCATGCCGAGGGCGCCCTCGAGCAAGAGCACCACGACGCCCTCAGCCGCATGCGGGTGGCCCACGCGGCCGAGCTGGAGAGCACGCAGCGTAAGGCGGCTGATGACCTCGCTGCGCTCGACGATCGCCTGCAGGGCGAGCTCGTCCGCCTGCGCAAGGACCACGACAAGTCCGTGGCGTCCCTCAAGGAAGAGCACACGCTGCAGCTCGCCGCCGAGCGGGAGGCCCACCAGACCGCACTCGACGCCAAAGAGCGCGACCACCGCAACGAGATCCTCGGCATGCGGCGCCGCCAGGAAGACGAGCTGCGTGCTGCCGAGGAGCGCCGCCAACGAGAGCTCGCGGACGCGGACATGCGATTCAAGGTCGAGCTGGATGCGGCAGAAAACCGCCGCCGCGGCGACCTTCAGATTCGCGACGAGCAGCACAATTCCCAGGTGGCGGAGATGGACCGCCGCCACTTCGAGCAAAAGACCCAAGCCGCCGAACGCCACCGGGCGGAGATGGACGATGCCCTCGCCCGCGTGGCCCGGGCCGAGGGAGACTTGGCAGCTCGCACGGAAGAGCTTTCAGAGGCACACCGGCGCATGGGAGGTCTCGAAGCCGACCTCGACGCCGCCCGCGCCGACCTCCGCGATCGCGAGGTCAAGCTCTCTCAGGCCAACCTCAAGCTGCTCGAGGTGGAAAACAAGAACACGCAATACGAAGAGCAGATCATGCGCTCGTACCAGCGCATGCGCAGCGACGACAAGACCATCGACAAGGCCAAACGAGCCCTGGCCGTGGCCTTGTCTCTGCTCGAAGAGCGCGGACTGGCCCAGGGGGCAGTCTCCTCGGTCGTTTCGCCCGTGCAGGAGCACAGCACGGCCACGGGTCTCGAAGCGGTGGGGCAAGAGCCCGTTGAACCCGAAGACGTCGAAACACCCATCATCATCGACGCCACAGGGGAAGGGGGCGCGAGCTGAGTCGCGAAAGCGCTCGCGGTCTTACCGGGCATCTCGCGGGCCTCAAGGCCAGCGAACTCGGCGCCCTCGAACGAATCTACCGTCGCCACATTCCTCCCCACGAGGTTGTCACCGATGAGCTTGCGGGCTATGTCTGCAAGCTGTCCCGTGACATGCAGCGGCAGGTGGGCTTGCTGGCCAACCGCCGCGGCGACATCGAACACGTCTTCGTGGGCGATGCCTCGAAGCTGATGCTGCCCGACTTCGGGCGTCTCCGCGCGGGACGGGGCCGGTTCCGGGGCTTGCGCCTCGTTCACACACACCTGCGCAACGAACCGCTTTCACGCGACGACTTGGTGGACTTGGCCCTTCTGCGCCTGGACCTCGTGGCCGCCATCGGCGTGACCAACGACGGACGTCCCGCCGACCTGCATCTGGCACACCTTCTGCCCCCCACCGAGGCCGATCAGACCCCCTGGCAGGTGTTACCGGCCACCCCCTTCCATCGCACCCAGATCGACGCCGAAGCGCTCGTCACCGCGCTGGAAAGCGAATTCGAGCGCGTCGCGCCCAGCAGCCGCAGCACCACGGGCCAGGATCGGGCGTTGCTCGTCATCGTGGAGGCTGGCCGCAAGCTTCACCGCGACGGGTCCAGCATGACCCTGTCTCAGCGCCAAGCCGAGCTGGAAGAACTCTGTCGTACGGCGGGCGTGGAGGTGCGGGGCGTGGTGACGCAGCGGCGTGCCGAAGCCGATCCCAAGTACCTCGTGGGCCGAGGCAAGCTGGAAGACGTTCTCGTCCGTGGCATGCAAGTCGATGCAAGCGTGCTCGTCTTCGATCCCGAGCTGACCCCCGGTCAGGCCCACGCCATCGGTGCCTTCACGGACATCAAGGTCATCGATCGCACCATGCTCATCCTCGACATCTTCGCCCAGCGCGCGAAGAGCCGGGACGGCAAGCTCCAGGTCGAGCTCGCGCAGCTCAAGTACATGCTGCCTCGCCTCCAGGAGAAGGACACCATGATGAGCCGCCTCACGGGCGGGATCGGTGGCCGCGGTCCGGGCGAAACGAAGCTCGAGATCAACCGGCGGCGTGCACGCGAGCGCATTCACCGCCTGGAACAAGAGATCGACAAGTACGGCCAGCAGCGCATCGCGCGGCGGCAGGTACGCACGGAGCGTGGGCTGCCCGTCGTGGCAATCGTGGGGTACACCAACGCGGGCAAGTCCACCCTTCTCAACGCGCTCACGCAAAGCGACGTGTTGGCTGAAGACAAGCTCTTCGCCACCCTCGATCCCACCACGCGGCGGCTGCGCTTCCCCCGGGAGCGTGAGATCATCATCGCGGATACCGTGGGGTTCATTCGCGACTTGCCCCAGGATCTCGCCCGCGCCTTTCGCGCCACGCTGGAGGAGCTCGCCGAGGCCGATCTCTTGCTTCATGTGGTCGACGCCTCCGACGACAAGCGAGAGCAGCAAATCGCCGCGGTCGAGCGCATTCTGGGAGAGCTCGGCTACGGGGAAACACCAAGGCTCATGGTGTTCAACAAGCGGGATCGGCTTACACCGGAGGCGCGGGACGTGGTGTCGCAGCTGACAGGCGTCGTCGGGATCTCGGCGCTCGAGCCCGAGACGGCACGCCCCCTGCTCGAGGCCATCGAGGCCAAGCTCTGGGCGGGTGCGATGGCCCAAGCGGTGCCGCCGCCGCCTTGATCTCGCTTACTCCTCGTCCGCGGGCCGTGCGAGCACCTTGATCTTTCCGGCTTCGACGGACACCTCGAGCTGCGCACGCTGGGCTCCTGCCGTCGCGAGCACCCGCTCGATCTGGGGGCGAAGCTTGCGTGACAGCTCGTCGAGGGTCCGGGCCGGCCGGCTGTCGCCCACCTCGCCCCGCGCCTGCAGGTACTGCTCGTAGAACGCCCGAAGCTGCGCGTCCGTGACGCCTGGCACCTGGGGGCGCTCGATGGGGGGCTTTGCGGACGCCACCGCTTCGCCTCGGGCTTGCTTTTGCGCCACGAGCCGATTCTGACGCGCCACGAAGGCCTTGACGCGGGAGGCAGGCACTCCCATCGCCCGCGCCTGCTCCTCCGTGATGGCACCGGCCGTTTCCGCGAGATGGCGCTGCACCTTGGCCAGGTCGCGCTGGTAGGTCCCTTGCTCGATCTCGCGCTCGACCCGGTTCCAGTACGCGGTGTACGTGACCCACCTCTGTAGTAGTGACTGGTAGCGAAAGCGAAGCGTGGACTTTCCAATGACCACCTGCTGCATCTGAACGATGAGCCGGTTCATCTCGCGCCGAGGCACGAGCGGAGGCTGTTTTTCCACGCCCGAAAAGAACGACTCGTACAGGGCTTTGAGCCGATCGAAGCGCTTCTCCATGCCTTCGATCTGCGTTTCGAGCGCCTCGGCATCTGCTTCCAGGGGGTTTGGCGGACGCTTCTTCACGAGCTCCATTGTAAGGCCAGTGGCCAGGGACCGAAAACGCATGCCGCAGCCCTGGGCGGAGGCCACATTTTGTGCGATACGGTTCAGTCGTGCCGCTCCGCCGTCGCCTCCTTTCTCTGAGCTCGATGCCACTGCCAGCGTGGGCGGTGTTGGCCGTGCTGGCGTGTCAAACGGCCTGCGTCAGGGAAGGCGAGCAGCTCGAAGCGAAAGGCAACCTGCTTCTACGGCAGCGCAGCGTGGCAGGGGCGCTCCAGTGTTTTCGAGCGGCGGCGAAGGCCCGTCCGAACGACCACCGCACTTGGCTTCGCCTTGGCCACGCCCTCTTTCACGCGCAGCGCTTCTCGGAAGCCGAGACCGCTTACGCACGCGCACGGACGCAGGCACCCGATCCGTGCGAAGCGGAGCGATCCCTGGCTCAGCTTCTCGTACGTGTCGGACGAGTGGCCGACGCCGAAGCGGCTCTGTTCTCCTGCTTGACGCGGAAGCCGCTCGACCACGACGCCCGCCAGGCCCTTGGCCTGATTCGTCTCGAGCGGGGCGACCTGGCCTCCGCGGCCGCCGCGTTCGACGCCGTCCTGGAGACGCGCCCCCGCCACGCCGCCGCCTTGTACGCGCGGGGACGCGTTGCGCTTCACCAAGGCCAGCTCGGACAAGCCGAGGATCTCTTCGACCGCCTCACGCGGGCGTTCCCCCGCCGCCCCTACGGTGCTTACGGACGCGCCCTCGTCGCGTCCCGGCGTGGGGCCTGGGACACCGCCTGTGAAGCTCTCGAGGAAGCCCGCGCGCGAGGCCTGGGACGCGCGGGCCTCGTACGGGCGCGCGCCGACCGCCAATTTGGTTCGCTCGATCGCCTCCGCTGTCTCGCGCCGCCCCGGGGTGAGGGATGACGCTCGGGTTCTGGGTCGCAGCAGCCGTGCTCCTTCTGGGGGTGCTCATCCTCGTTCACGAGCTTGGACACTTCCTCTTTGCGAAGATTTTTGGCGTGAAGGTGCTGCGTTTTTCCTTGGGCTTCGGACCCAAGTTGCTCGCCTTCAACGCGGGCGGAACGGAGTACCGGCTCTCCCTCGTGCCGCTCGGCGGCTACGTGCGCTTGCTGGGGGAAGATCCCGGAGAGACGGTCCCCGAGATCGATGAAGATCGCACCCTCTTGTCGAAGCCTCTGTGGCAACGCTACGCCGTGGTGGTCGCGGGCCCCGCGTTCAACCTGCTTTTGCCGATCTTCATCTACTTCGTCCACTTCTTTGGCCACGCCACCGTGCTGCCGCCCACGATCGGCACGGTCCTTCCTCACATGCCCGCGGCCGAAGCGGGCCTGCTGCCTGGTGACCACGTCGAGGCGATCGATGGCGAACCCATTGCCTCGTGGGAAGAGCTCGAGAACACGATCGCCGAGAACCCCGACGAGACGCTTCGCTTGCTGATCAAGCGCGACACCCACCGCGAAGAGCGAGACCTACGCCCCATCAAGCTCGAACGGCGAGGCGCCTTTCGGTTTCGCGAAACGGTCGGCCTGGTGGGGATCTCGCCTCGCTTCCATCTTCCAGAGACGGGCATCCTCGATCTGTCCTCGCCTGCGGCCCAGGCTGGGCTTCGCACCTTCGATCTGGTCACGTCGGTCAACGGCAAGCCCGTGACTTACTGGGCGGAGCTCGAGCGGGCGGTTCGCAACGTGGGGGCTTCACCGCTGCGGCTCACGTACCTGCGGGGCGCGCAATCGGCCCTGCCCTTCGCCCACGTGGGCGTGCAATCACCCGGCACGGCCGTGGTCATTCCCCGCCCCGTCTTCCTCGAGGCCGGCAAGCGCAACTACGAAACGGGGCTCCTGTCTTCGGAGCTCTTCGTTTATGCCGTCGAGCCGGGCAGCCCGGCCGACAAGATCGGCATTCGCCATGGCGATCAGCTTCTCACGCTCGATGAAGAGCCCATTTTGCACTGGGCGCAGCTCGCACAGAAGCTGGCCTCCGCACCTTCGCGCCGCTTCACGATCACGTGGGTGTCCCCGGGTGGCACCCACCACGCATCCACCTTCAAACAAGAGCTGCGGCCCCCCGTCGACGCGTACCGCCGCGGAGAGGATCGCCTGGTGTTCGGCGCTGAAAGCCGGCGCGCCTGGCGCACGGCCGATCCCGTCCCCATCAAGAACCGCTTTACCTACGCCGTGAACCACGCCTTCACCCGAACGGGGCAGCTCGTGGTCGCGATGGGACAAGGGTTCTTCGAGATCGTCCGGGGCCGTGTCCCGCTCTCGAGCCTGGGCGGCCCCATCACGATAGGCTACGTGGCCGGCGTTGCGGCAGAACAGGGGCTCGACCAGTATCTTTGGCTCTTGGCCCTGCTCTCGATCAACATTGGCCTGCTCAACTTCTTGCCCGTACCCATCCTCGACGGCGGCTTGTTGGTGTTCTTCACGATCGAGCTTCTCAAAGGGCGACCGCCTTCGCGGCGCGCCCGTGAAGTGGCCTCATACGTGGGGCTGGCCGCGGTGGTGGTCTTGATGGCCTTTGCCCTGAAGAACGACGTGGTTCGCTTCTTGCTCGAGTAGCACCTTGTCCTCACCCCCATCCCCAGATCGTCTCGTGCCGGCTCTCGCGATCGAGACCTCGACACGAACGGCGCGCGTTGCGCTCGTCGATGCACGGGGCGAGATGACTGGCGAGGCCACACGAACCGCAGATCGTCATTCGGCCAACCTGCTGGCGATGTGCGACGAGCTGTTCCGCGCCGCAGGGCTGACGCCGCGCGATCTCCGGCTCATCACCTGTGGGGCAGGACCAGGCAGCTTCACCGGGCTTCGGGTGGGCCTGGCGATTGCCAAAGGCCTTGCGCTCCCGTTTGGAACGCCCCTCGTCATGATCTCGTCGCTCGAGATCCTGGCGCACGATCTGGCGGAAGCGGCGCCCTCGTCCGAGCAGCTGCTGCCGCTGCTCGATGCCGGAAAGGGTGAGCTGCACGCGCAGCTCTTCGTGCGTCGCGCGGGCGCCCTCGCAGCCGAAGGTGCGGCGTGGCGCCTCACGCCCCCTTCGCTGGTGGCGCACCTCCAGGCCAACCCCCTCTTGGTGGCGGGAGGGCCGGGGGCCGACCGGTTTACCGAACTGACCAACGCGCTACCCGCCTCTGCGCTTTTGTCCGGCCTCGCCGGACCCCGCGCCCGCACCCTCTTCGGCCGCGCCATCGAAGCGGCTCGGCGCGGCGATCTGGCTGACGTGGCGCGCGCAGCCCCCGTCTATGGCCGCTTGCCCGACATCACGCAGCCCCGGCAGCGCCCCCCCTGAACCACGGGAAAGCCGGGCTGGCAGAGCCCATGCGCCCGTTTGTCGTTTCTTCCACCGGGCGGCGCTGATAGACTGGCCAAAACGGAGGTGCTCGATGGGGAACGCGCAGAGCGCGAAAACCGAACGAACGGAAGACACCAACGATGAAGTGCAGAAGCTTCGGGAACAGCACGGCGAGCTCAAAAAGCAGCTCGAAACGCTGAACCGGCACATCTGCCTCACCCCTGCCGAGCAACTCGAAAGCGCTCGTTTGAAAAAAGAGAAGCTCTTGCTCAAGGATCGCATAGCGGCCTTGGGTGGCTCGGTCTGAAGGGCACTGCGCCTGGCTCAGGTGCCCAAAACCTGAGCGCCGAAAATGCCACCTTCTTCGAAGCCAGAGATGTCCGCTGCCCAGCTTGAGCGGCTGAGGCAGTCGGGGCTTCGTATCGATGCCGAGGGGCGTTTCTGGCATGAAGGGGCGCTCGTCGAGCACGAAGGTACACGGCGGGCGTTCTCACGCTGGCTCGATCGGCTCGCCGAACCCGATGGGCGCTATATCCTCCGTCTCGACGAAACGCGATACGCCTACGTCGACGTGGACGACACGCCGTTGGTGGTCCGCACGCTTCGGTGGATCGAACCAGACCCACGGCCTCTCCTGTCGCTTTCGGATGGCACCGAAGAAAGGCTCGATCCCGCATCCCTGACCTTCGACGACGGGGGTGTGTTGCGTACCTGGGTGAGAGCGGGACGTCTCGAAGCTCGGCTCTCGACCGCGGCCACGAGTGCGCTGGCCGCAGTCATCGACATGCACGGCGACGAGCCGGTGCTTCGCCTGCCAGGGCAAGCCCGCCACCCTCTCCGCCGGCGCCAACGGTAGCCGGACCGTCAGGTGGCCACGGGCACACGCACCTCGAAGCGGGCGCCGCCCAGATCGGGTTCCGCATCACCCACCGTGATGTCGCCGCCATGGTCGATCAATATCTTTCGTACGATCGCGAGCCCCAGCCCCGTCCCACCCTCTTTATGGGTGATGTAGGGATCGAAGATGCGCTGACGCTCCGGCAGCGGCACACCAGGACCGTTGTCTTCCACCACGACGGCCAGGCGAGGGCGCGCCCCCGCAGGTTCGACCCGCAAGCGCACCTTCGGCACGCGTCCGGTCCCTTCGGCCGCCTGCACGGCGTTCTCCACCAGGTTCGAGAGCACCCGACGAAAGAGCACCTTGTCCACGAGGCCCAGGACGTTTTGGTTCGGCACCTCCACCTCGATGTACGGCTGCCACTCGGGGTGCTGTCGCGCGAAGTCCTGAGCGAGAGCGGCAACGTCCACGGGCACGGGCTCGGCCCGGGACAGCTTCGCGAACGCGGAGAAGTCATCTACGAGGCGCCGCAAAGACGTGATCTCCTCGCGCAAGATTTCATCGGCCGTGTCGAGCAGCCTGCGGTACCGGGCATCGTCCCCGGCGTACTTCGACACGAGCTCCTGCACGGCCAATTGAATCGGGGTGAGCGGGTTCTTGATCTCGTGTGCAAGCCGCCGGGCGACCTCCTGCCAAGCCGCCACCTTCTGCATGTACTCGAGGCGTGAACGCGCCTCGATGAGCTCGGCGACCATCGCGTCGAAGGCTCGGCCGAGTTCGTCGAGCTCATCCTTGCCCCTTGGCGCGACCTTTACAGACAGGTCTCCTTCGCCCACCCGGCGGGCGGCTTCACGAAGGCGGGCCACGCGCTTGGTCGTTCGGCGGGCCATCCACAAGCCGAGCAAGGGAGGAAACACGAGCACGGCGATCACGAACGAGAAGTACTCCTTGAGCACTTCGGGCACCGCGGCCTCGAAGGCTCGGTGCATCTGCTGTTCTCGATCCATCGCCTGACGCAACTCGAGAAAGTTGGTGTACATGCCGCCTGGAATGCCAAACGTCAGCTCGAGAACCTTTTGGGGAAGCTCCTCGCCGTAAGACAGCGGCACCTCGGCCAAGAGAGGAGGTGATTCACGCATGCGTTCACGTGTGGCCTCGGGAGCTTCCCACGCGTCGAGCGTTTCGTTGCCCCGTATGAGCCGCGCCCGTAGCAAGCCATCGACCTCGGAGAACTGCCCCATACGCGAGGGCCTCATGCCCGCCAATACCTCCGCTTCACGCCGAAAGTCTTCCTTGCGGTCCATGAAGTAGGCCCGGAACACTTCGGCAGCTTGGGTTGCCGCTTCTCCGGTTTCTTGCTGATGCAAACGCGCAAGTTCGGAGAACCCACGCAACGCAAACTGCAAGGCGTACCCGGCCGTGCTCACGGACAATGCCCCTACGAACGCCGTTGCGCCAAGCTGCTTCCACTCGAAGCGTCCCGGCCACAGCCTGCGCCAAGCCTTCATCTCGACGGCTCCTTGAATGTTTGTGAGACGAAGCGCAGCTGGCGCTCGCTGTCCTCGATGCGAGGGTTCACGAACACGCTGACGAATGAGCCGAAAAAGCTGTCTCCAGCCAGTCGGCCCCGCCGCCTTTCGGGTCGGGTCAAAGAGCGACGAACGTCCGCCACGAGTTCCTCCGACAAGGGGTTCAAGTCCGCGCGGAACGCGACCCGGTAGCTCTGGCCCACGCCCAAGCCGGATTGAAGCGCCACGGGAAACTTGATGAGCGCCGTGGCGAGCCGAATCGCCTTGAGCTCGCTGTCCACCTCGAAGCGCTCGTCCCGGCCTTCGCTGTCGGTCCGATGCACATGGAAGGTCTCCGTCCAGATGTCGTAGACGATCTCGGTCCGGCGAAAGGCCGTGGACACGGGCTCGTCGCCCTCGAGAGGGTAGACGGCCGCACGGACCAAGACGCGGGTCGCGAACCCTGACCTCAGCTGCTTGCGGTGCTGCGACCAAAACAAATCCTGAAGTCCCACATCCACGTGCAGCTTTCCGGCGAAGCGGTTCATCCCGCATCTTCGCACCAACAACTCGTCGCCCGCGGCCGCGTCGACGGCCAGCAGGCTGAGTCCCAGCAAGAGGAGCACCCTTCGTCGCATCAGTAGGGAATGCGTCCCAGGGCGTTAGCGACGGAGATATTGAAGATGCCGATCAAGGTGTCCAGCCGCAGTCCGAAATCGGCGGTGAGGTCCATCGGGATGGCGCCATAAAGGGGCCCCGTGCGCAGCCGCAGATCGGCCGCACTGGTGAGCGCGAAGATACCGACGCCCGCAAACAGGTCCGCGCGGTATAGAAAACCACGACCACGCCACAGCGCCGCCGCATATTCCACCATCACCCGGCCGGCGTAGTCGTCGAAGCGACGCTCGTCGACTGATGTACCCAGCAGGTTCCGCGACGGCAGCGTCGAGAAGCTCAGGCCCAGGGCTCGAGACGGCAGCAAGGCATTCAGATCCGCAATGAAGAAGCGATCGAAATAAGGAGCCGCGCCCGAGATGACCCCCGCCAGACCGTGGACGCTGAGGCCGTGCCGCCCCCGTGACAGAGCGAAATGGCGTGACCAGTGCAGCACGCCCTTGGAGAAAGCGTAGTGAGAGCCGGCCACGGCCAGCGCCGTTTCAAAGGAAAACAGGAGTCGCTGTCCCGTCCGCGGCAGGAAGGGATCGTCGCGGGTGTCCACGTCGAGGCTCAAGAGCAGCGACGAGAGCCGGCTGTCTCCCTCACCGATCGAGAAGTCGATGGGAAGGGCCCGTCCCCCTCCGAGATCGCGGGTGCGAATGCGGGGCAGCGCTGCGTGTAGCCCCTCAAGACGCGTCTCGGCGGTGAGCCGCGTGATGCGCGACAAGGAGAAGCCAATGCCCAAACGTCCGCCGATCCGCCGTGTGTTGACCGCCACGTGGTCGAGGGGATCGACCTCACCTGGATCCCCAAACGCGCGAAAGAACTCGCTGCCCTGGGAATAGAGAAAACTGGCAGACAGCCAGGGCCCTTCGAGGTCGGGCACCGGAGCGCCAAGTTGCAGCCGGTAAGCCTGCCCTGGTTCGGCCCCAGGGACGGTTGGTTGGGTGGAATGGACGAAGCCCCCCGACAGAAGGATCCCGCGGCCGAGAAAGTTCGTTTCGGCCATGTCGAGACCGCCCCACAACGCCGTCGCCTCACTGGTTCCGAGGAACAGGCCATTCAGGATGATCGTGCCCCGCTCTTCCACCCTGACCTCGAGGATCGCCGTGCCACGGCGAGGCCCTTTGGCCAACGACAATTGAACGTCGAGGAAGTATCCGAGGGCCAGCAGCCGCAAGCGAGCCGCGGACACCCGGGGATCGGCAGGGGTCACCACATCCCCAGGCTCGAGTCCCAAATCCTTGAGAATGAGGCTCGTCCGGGTCTTGCGGTTCCCCACCACCACCACGTCTTCGAGAATGTAGCGCGGCTCGTCCGATTGCTCTTCGAGGCCTGAACCCGAGGGACGCGCGCCGGGCGCCTCGATGATCTCCACCTCGGAGCCATCGCTCGCACCGGAAAGCTCCTCCAGCCCGCCCCCGCCGACCGGGCCGGTGCCGGCCCTCCAAGTCCCCGGCCCGGCATCGCCCGCGTGCGACACCCGGTGCACGGACCCAAGGGCAACCGAGAGCCCCAATGCGAGTGTCAGGACGCGGGCAAGGCGGTGGGTTCGACCCATTGCCTCGACTATACGTCAACACGCACGCCGCACCACGAACCTACGTGGCTGTCGGGTGCGAAGGCGAGCGGCGTCAGTTGACCGAAAGGCGCGGCGTCAAAGGCGCGTTTTTTCCGAGGAGCGCCAGCCGGCTCTCGATGTCGTCGGAAGGGTTCAGAATGGCCATGCGCTGCAACACCCGCCGCAAGCGTGTCCGGTCACCCCGCACTTCATAGATCGCGCGCAGGTTGTTGAGCAGACGCGCCAAGATCTGACGCCGGCAGGCTGGTTGCAGAACAGCCGGATCCAGGTCGGCCGGGTCGCCGGTGGTCTGTTCGTACAGGAGCTGAAGCGATTCTTCGTCGAGCAGACGTCCGTCGAAGGGGTCGACGAAGAACAGGTTGCCGTGGTCGTCCTCGGTGCGCACGAGGAAGTGACCGGGAAAGGACACGCCATCGGCACGAACGCCCGCCCGGCGGCTCACGCTCATGATGACGAGCGCGAGCGAGATCGGAATGCCCAAGCGCCGGTCCAAGACGTCGTTCAAGAAGCTGTTCTTCGGATCGTAGTAATCCGAGACGTTGCCTCGAAACCCCATGTCTTCATAGAGCATGCGCAGCACAGCCACGATGGGAGGTGCACCCTCGAGCATGGAGTCTTGTACGAGCTTGCGTGCCCGCCGCCCCATACGATCCAGCTTGGCCGCGTATCGGGCCAAGTTCAGCCCTGGATACTCGGCTTCAGCCACCACCAGCGCCGCAGTTTCCAGCCCCAAATCGCAGTCGTTTTTGCTGATCAGGTGCTGGAAAAGAAGAAGATCTGTCTCTTCCTTCATGCGCCACTAAGCTTAGCAGCCGCCCTGCAGCGAGCCCACCACCGTCGGGCACTTTGTCGAAACACCGGCACGCCGCAGCAACTACACCGGGGGTGCAACCGCTCGTTGCACGGCACGGCCCCTGCGGCGCCTCACGCGGCTCGCGTGAATGTTACTCCGCGAAACGTTCGCCCGGTTCGCCGCCCGAAGGCTGCGCGTCGGCACGGGCGGTTTCCACCTCGCGCGAAAGCTCCGCGATGCGTTCGAGTTCCTCGCGCAAGCCCGTTTCGATTGCACCCACCTCGTCGAGCAGGGTGCGAACGAGGTCGCGCTCCGCCACGTCGCGGGCTTCCTTCTCCCGTTCGAGCATCGCCACGCGGCCGCGCAGAGGCAACAGCTGCCCGCGCGCTTTTCGAAGCTGATCCTCGGAGCGTTCGAGCGCCTGACGAAGACGGTTCACGTCTTCTTCCGCGACCCGTGCCACCTGTTCCACGTTCTCTTGCGCCTGGCGAACCACGGCGCGTTCGACCTCGGACTGCTGCTCGAGCCCCATCAGTCGCTCGACGGCGTCGTTCCAACGATCCGTCGCGGCGCTACGGCCCCGTTCAGCCTCCCGCAAGGCCGATTCCATCATGGCCAACCGTGTTTCCAGCTCCGTCAGCTGACGCCGCGCGAGCGTCAGCTCGACGTCGTCGGGCCGGGACGCCTGCGCCTTCGACTCGTGTCGCATGCGAAGCAACGTGCCTTCGAGCTCCGCAAGACGCGAACGGCGGGCGCGATCGGCTTCCTGCGCTTGTGCGAGCGCCACGCGCAGCCGCTCCGCTTCACTCGCGCTTGCGTTTGCCCTCGCGTCGGCTTCCGCCAACACATCCTCGAGCTCGGCGACGTGCGCCGCTTGTTCCGCTACGGCGGCCCGCAGGCGATCCACATCGTGGATGTGGGCCGAAGCCGCTTGGCGAAACTCCTCGAGAGCTCGCTCGCGGCTTACCAGCAAGATCTCGAGTTCGCGCTCGCGCTCCGAGGGGCCGACCACGGTTTGGACCGCGGGTGCCTGCGCTCCTGCACGAGCGCCCGCCAACTGCCACTCGAAATCCTGTTTCTCCGATTCGAGCTGCGCGATGCGCTCGTCGCGATCGAACAACGCCGACTCACGCTGCGCGAGCTGCGCTTCGCGCTGCTTCAAGCGTTCCGAGAGGCTGGCCAGCTCACGGGCATCGGGAGAGGCCCCACGCTCGGGAGGATCTCGGGGCGGGGACGTGGGCACCAACGTAGAAGAAAGACGCGAAGCCAGCGCCGACATCTCGTCCGCCGTCCGCCGCGTAAGGTTCAAAACCGATTCGTCGGCTTCTGCGAGGGCCTTGCGCAAGCGCGCAACTTCCTCGTCGAGTTCGGCTCTCGTCTGAGCGGCCCGCCGGATGCGGCCGCGCAGGTCCTCGATCTCTTCGGCCTGGGCCCGGCCGACCCGCAAAGCGCCGTCGGCTTCTGCCTGCGCATCGGCAAGCTTCGAGGTGAGCCGCCGGGTCTCAGCCTCGGCCGCCTCGAGACGGGTGCGCAGCCCCTCGTCGGTGACGGCTGGTCGCGCAACCGGGGGTGGCGACGCCGAGACCGGCAGCTGCACCAATGCGTACCCCAGGGGCGGACCCGCCGTCTGGCCCGCGATCGCCACGTACCGAGTAGGCTCCTCGTCGTCGGGATTGACGAGCCCCGCGTCCACGCGCAGATCGCTGACGTCCGCGTCGAACTCCGCTATGCCCAGCGCGGCAAAGGGCGTCTGCCCGAACATGCGGACAACGGGGAACGCGGCGGAGAGCCGCTCCTGCAGATCGTAGTAGCTGAGGGCCCCCGCCTCGGGACCACGAACGTCACCGCTCGGTGCGCTCAGCACCACGTGCCCCTCGGGGGCGAGCACACGCGCCAATTCGGCCAGCTGCAGGCGACCTCGGGGCGCGAGATCCGCGCCGGCCTGGGGCAAGATGACGAGATCGAAGGGACCCGCGGACACCAGAGCGTCGAGCGGGGTCCGGGCCGGCAAGCAGCGGACCCGGCCGGCGCTCGCCCCTGCGATGACCCCGTCGTCCACGAGCGCCACGACCAGGGACGCACCCAGGCGCCCGAGTTCCTCAGCCCCGAGGCGCGTGCGGCCCCCCAGCTCCAACACCCGCCGCCCTTCGACGAGCGGACGCAAGTACGTATAAAGCGGTAATCTCGCGTCGATGTCGCGCCCCTCTGCCATATTCCGACCGCCACTATACCGCATGGCTTCCCCGTCGCTACCCGCCGCGTGGCAACATTAGCCGCCTGCGGCGAGGGCCGAGCGGGCCCGTGGCGAAGGCGCAGGGCTGCGCGCGCTCCCCTCGTCGCCCAATGTCCCACTGCGCCAAGCTGCCCCTCCCGTGCCCAATCGCGTCCTTATTGGGTCTTGGGGCTTGCCGGCAGCCTCGGCTGTGATTATAACCGGGCACCCTTTTTCGGAAGGCAGCACCATGCCAAAACTCGGCCTACATCCTGCGTACAAGTCCGCCACCATCACCTGCGCCTGCGGGAACGTCGTCGAGACGTTTTCCACCCGCGGCTCGTTCATGGTGGACATCTGCTCAAACTGCCACCCGTTCTACACTGGCAAGCAAAAGTTCATCGACACCGGTGGACGGATCGAGCGCTTCCAGAAGCGCTACGCCCAAAAGGGCGCCGCCAAAGCGGGCGAATCGGCCGACAAGAGCGGCGAATCGGCGTCCTGAGCGATCGTCGCGGGGCTCTTGCCACGCACTAGCGCGGGACTCTCGTCGGGTCCCGCGGACCGGTAGGTTGCATGCTGGATGAACGCCTCCTAGGCAAGCTCGGAGAGGTCGAGGCTCGTTACGAGGACCTCGGGCGTCAGCTTTCTGACCCCGAGATCATTGCCAAGCCTGGCCAGATGAACAAGTTGGCCAAGGAGGCCAGCGACATGAGGGAGCTGGTCGAGCTGCTGCGGGAGTACCGCGGCCTCGAGCAGCGCTTCGCGGGCGCTCGTGAGCTGCTCAAGGACGCGGAGATGCGTGAGCTGGCCGAGCTCGAGCTTCAGGAGGTCGGGGAGCGGCGCGAGGACCTCGAGCGGCGCATGACCATCCTCCTATTGCCAAAGGACCCTAACGACGAAAAGAACGTCCTTCTGGAAGTTCGTGCGGGCACGGGCGGCGAGGAGGCAGCGTTGTTCGCCGCCGACCTGTTCCGCATGTACTCACGCTTCGCAGAACGCAGGGGTTGGCGCGTGGAGATCGTCTCCGAGTCCTTCGCGTCAGCCGGAGGCATCAAGGAAGTGATCGCCGATATCTCCGGACAAGGCGCATTCTCCCGCCTCAAGTTCGAGTCGGGCGTTCACCGTGTGCAGCGCGTACCCGCCACCGAGGCCCAAGGACGCATCCATACCTCCACGGCTACCGTGGCGGTGCTGCCCGAGGTCGAGGAGGTGGACGTCCAGATCGATGCCAAAGATCTGAAGATCGATGTGATGCGTTCCGGCGGTCCTGGAGGGCAATCGGTCAACACGACGGATTCGGCCGTACGTCTCCACCACTTGCCTTCCGGCATCATCGTGCATTGCCAGCAGGAGAAAAGTCAGCACAAGAACCGCGCGCTGGCCATGAAGATCCTGCGCGCGAAGCTCTATGACATCGAGCAGGAAAAGAAGCAGGCGGCCGAGCGCGAAGCGCGGCGTGGCCAGATCGGCTCGGGCGAACGCTCAGAGAAGATCCGCACCTACAACTTCCCGCAAGATCGGGTGACGGATCACCGCATCGGCTTGACGAGGCACAACTTGCCCGGCGTGATGGACGGAGAGATCGAAGAGATTATCGAAAGCCTGCGAGCCCACGCGCAGGCCGAAGCGCTTCAGCAGCGAAGCTAGCGCCTGGCCCAC
Organism: Myxococcales bacterium; assembly: GCA_022184915.1. Taxonomy (NCBI): domain Bacteria; kingdom Pseudomonadati; phylum Myxococcota; class Myxococcia; order Myxococcales; species Myxococcales bacterium. The sequence continues at coordinate 128,576 of JAGTJU010000005.1, forward strand.
GCGGGCTCGCTCTCTCCGCCCGACGCTTCCCCTCAGGCGAGTACCTCGACCCATCCCTTCGAGGCGGCCGAGGCCTCGATGGCCTCCAGGACAAGTTGGTTGCGTAAGCCATCCCTAAAGTCGGGCTTCGGGCTCTTGCCCTGTGCGATGCCCTCGAGCAGGTCCAGGAAGGTATGAACGAACGTGTGCTCGTAGCCCAAAATATGTCCTGGCGGCCACCAACCGGCACAAAAGGGGTGTGTTGGGTCCGTCACGTTGATCGTTCTGAAGCCGCTCAGGGGGCCCTCTTCGAGGTAAAGTTCGAGTTCGTTCATCCGCTCCATGTCGAACGCAACGCTGCCCTTGCTGCCGTTGATCTCGAAGCGGTTGTAGTTCTTGCGCCCGGTTGCGAAGCGGGTGCCTTCGATAGACCCGATCGCGCCCTCTTGAAAGCGCACGAGAGCGAGCGAAGCATCATCGACTGTGACGGGCACCTTGTCCTGGCTGCCAGGCAGGGGCCGCTCGTCGATGAAGGTCTTCATCATGCCTGCCACTTCGCGCACCTCACCCACCAGGTGGCGGGCCAGATCGAGCGAGTGCGAGAGGATGTCCCCCAGGGCGCCTGAACCTGCCTGCGCTTTGTCCATGCGCCACAAACGGGGCACGAGAGGGTTCACGAGCCAGTCTTGAAGGTAGGTGCCTCGGTAGTGGTAGAGCGTGCCCAGCTTTCCCGCCTCGATGAGCTGTTTGGCAAGAGCCACCGCGGGCGCGCGTCGGTAGTTGTGGCAAACCATGTTGACGACCCCTGCCGCCTCGACCGCAGCAACCATCTGACGGGCCTCAGAAACCGTGTTCGCCAGCGGCTTCTCGCACAGCACCACCTTACCGGCCTGCGCCGCGGCGATCGCGATCTCTGCATGGCTGTCTCCGGGAGTGCTCACGTCGACGATGTCAACGTCCTTGCGGTTCACAACGTCCCGCCAATCAGTGGCATGCTCCTGCCACCCAAGCGTCTCGGCCGCGTCCTTCACCTTGCTCGCGCTGCGGCCGCAGACCACTTTCAACACGGGCTCGTAAGGTGGATTCATGAAGCGTGAAACCTGGCGCCAGGCGTTGCTGTGCGCGCGCCCCATGAAGGCGTAACCGATCATCGCCACGTTCAGCTTTTTCTTCGCCATGATGTCTCCTGAAGGTCCGTGTCGCTTTTCGTTTCAGCTCCGGTAGGGGACACGACCAAACCCCTGGACCGGTATTCCTTGAGCCGCAAGAACTTCGTTCTGTAGAGCAAACATGCAGGCTGCGGCCTCGTCGATCTTGCGCGTGAAGGCCACCGACCCCTGCAGGATCGGCTTGAGCCTGTCCTTGTCTTGAATGCGCGCTTTCGGATATTCGTGTTCAACCACCAGATGCGTGTTCGCCACGTCGAGGTCCAGCAACTCGCGCGCTGCCAGCTGGTGGTCCAGCCAATCGACCGTGCGGTTCTGCAGATACGCGAGGGGATCGTGACGTGCCGTCCCCGGAAGCTCGTGCTCACACAGGACGGTCTGCTTCTTCCATGCGTTGAGCTGATCGATGGGTTTGTCCGAGGCTCGACCGTCGATCCAGTCCCCTCGCTCGATCGTCTGGCCGCCATAGCCCCACGTGGCGACACCCTTGGCATCGATCACCTGCCCTTTGACGTGGAAGCCACCCACGAGGAAGTTGTATCCCGTGTCTTTCAGGTACTGAAAGATCGCGCGCGTGTCTTGTCCCATCAAGACGGCATGCGAGGGATCGTAGTGGATACGAAACTGCTCTCCCACGTGGTGTTTCTCACAGATCCGATGAAGCGCGATCCAGGTTCCCGGGGTGTAGGCGAGGTTGTTGTGAAAGTTATCGTTGGTGACCCATCCTGGCATCGGGCACGGCTCCACTCGAAACGACAACCCCCGCGTCTTGGCTTCTTTGAGAAGTGGCACGAAGACCTCCTCGAAGAACAGTAAGTTACCGTCCATCGAGAGCTTCTGATTTCGTCCCACGAAGCCACACACGGCCTTTACGCCCAAAAGCATGGCCGCGTCGAACACGCGAAGCATGAACGCGTACTTCCGCTTGCGAACGTCATCGTCCGCATGAAGCATGTTGTCGAAGTACGACAAATCAGAAAAGCCAACGCCCGTCCGCTTGACGGCGTTCAAGACACGGGTGGCCCTGGTCTTGTCGAAGGGGCTTCGCAGATCGAGCGTGTTGGCGACGGGGTCCAGCATGGCCTCCGGCGGGACATCCGAAACGCTCGGGTGCAGCGCCGCCGAGAGCTGAACGTACTCGCAGCCGATCTCCTGCGCGAAGGCCAGCCAGTCTTCCACCGCCCGATCTGGGTCTGCGTCGCGCACGGAGCGCGGTGTCAACTCCTGCAGAGCGGCGGTCAAGATGCCCACTTTCATGAACTTCGGCTCGAACGGTCTGATGGACATGATTGGTTCTCCCTGCACCGATGAGGACATAGCCATTTACGCTCGCCGATCCTCCGGCGAGGGTTCGTCACCGGACTCGCCAGCGGCAGAGCCACTCCCGGTGCCTGGCTTGAGCACCTGCCAGTAGCACCAGGACGCCAGCGAGAGCACGGCTCCTATGGACACCGTCATGAACAGCCATCCGGCCGGCGTCATCGTGCCTCCTCGTCGGCGGAGAGTCGCCCATCGAGATCCAACCCTTCGTGCCGCCATTTGCGCTCACCCACGCGCACGAGCGCCGCCAGCAAAGCCGCGATCCCGAGGACGAAGAGCGTCGTTTTGGCCGCCACGGCGCTGCTCAGGACCGCCTTCACACTCGCGGGGAGCGACTGGACGGAAAATCCGATGAAGATCACCAGCAAGAATGCGGGCGTCACGTATCGAAACACGTATCGAAACACCCGGGGGATGCGGATTTGAGCGCCGAGGTGGGCCTCGGCCATGCCCCTATCGACCCCCATGACCCATGAGAAGATCACGGCTTGCACCCCCGCCATCACGAAGATCAGGAACGTTCCCACCCAAAAATCCATGGTGTCGAGGGCCTTCAAATCTTTGCTGTAGTAGATGACCCACAAGGATCCGGTGAACACGAGCAGGCCCAGCCACAAGACAGCCCGGGGCCGTGGCATGCCCAAGGCCTCGTGCAAAAACGCGATCGCGGGCTGCAACATCGATAGAGAGCTGGTGATCGCAGCCAGAAAGAGCATGAAGAACCAAACGGCACCGGTGACACGTCCTGCGGCGCCCATGTGCTCGAAGACGACGGGCAAGGTGTTGAAGCCGATCCCGAAGGAGCTTCCCGTTGCGCCGCTGGCTCCCAGGAAGATGAAGGCTGCCGTGATCGTAATCAGACCGCCGAACCCCACCTCGAACACCTCGTTCGTAGCCGCAGCCGTGAGGCCTGACAGGATGACGTCGTCTTCCTTACGAAGGTACGATGCGTAATTGATGATGACGCCGAAGCCAACTGACAGTGAAAAGAAGATTTGTCCTGCAGCGGCAAGCCAGGTATCGAAGAGACGTAGCTTCGAGAAGTCCGGGTTCCACATGAATCCTAGCCCCGCCACCACGTTCCGCTCGGGATGCAGGGGATCGGGTGTTCCGAGGGTCAGGACCCGCACGAGCACGATAACGGCTGCGACAGCCATCACGGGCATTGCCAAGCGGCAGAACAGCTCGATGCCTTTCGACAGGCCTCGCCATACGAAAACCAAGTTCACGAGGAGCGTGATGAGCCAGAACACCACGCTTCCATGCAGGGTCCCGTCCTTTCGCAGGAGCCCGTCGTCGTCCGCGCCCGTGATGCGCGTGAAAAAAGCTCGCGAATTGTCGATGTAGTGAACGGGATCGCTGCCAAGATCGATGGCGCCGCGCGCGTAGTCGACGAAGTAGCGCAGGCACCACGATTCGATGAGCACGTAGTACATGGCGATGACCACAGGAATGAGCACGCCCAAAACGCCCAGGTAGCGCGCCACCCGACCCCGGCCTGCGACCCCCAAAATTCCTGGCGCCGAGTGAAATCCCTTACGCCCTCCGTAGCGAGCCAAGGTCCACTCCATCCACCCGATGGGAATACCCACAAGCACCAGGGCGAGGAAATACGGCACCATGAACGCGCCCCCCCCGTTTTGCACGGCTTGCCCGGGAAAGCGGAGGAAATTGCCGAGGCCCACGGCCGAACCGGCCACCGCGAGAATCACACCCAGGCGCGAGCCCCACCCCTCCTTGGCATCAGAAGCGGGGCGCGCAGGTTTTGATGGTGACATTGGTGCGCGCGATACTAACGTCCCCCTCTGGGCACGGCCACACATTCCCCGGTCGTGCCGCGACGGGGCCCGTCGTCACACGCCTGCCTCAGCGCCGCGCAGATCCGCGCCGCCCACGGAGAGGCTTGCGAGGCTTCGCGCGCGCTTTCGCGGACAGGGTCGCAAGCCCTTTGGGCGGCACCACCAGATCGAAACGCGTACGCAACACGTGACCGGGCTCACCTGCAAGCCGCCACGTCCGCATGCGTTCCGTCACACAGGTGGCCGCTTCGCGCTCGATCGGCTTCGCCGAGACGAACCCCGCAGAGCCTACCGCCCCGGAAGGCTCGATGTAGAGCACGGTCTCGACGGGCGCGGCCGACAACGGAACACAGGGACGAAGGGTCGCTAAGGCGTCCGCGATCTGGGGCAAGGTGGACGTGTTCGGCCACTCCGTCACGGCGATCTCCCGGGTCGATCTGAATTGCAGAGGGTATTCGAGATCTGTGGGCTTACCGCCCTGGGGTGCGGGGAAGGCGATGGCCCGGGCCTCATCGGCCAAACAGCTCTCGATCGCATAGTTGCCGAGAGAATTCTCGACGATGTGCACGTCGGACACGCTGCCATCGCCCGCGACGAAGATCCGCAACAGCACCTGGCCCTCTACATAGCGCTGGGCGTTCCCCGCACGTCCGTAACAGGCCGTGAAGGCAGGCACGTGTTGCTCGAGAACGTCCTCCACGTCGGTCGTTTCGAGAACCCCCTTCTCCTGCGCGATACTGACCTCGTCGCCAGAGGGCTCATCGGCGTCCCCCACGGGACGCGAGCCGGGGCGGTACGGCGTCCCCCCTCCCGGGTCACTCTGCGTTGAATCAGAGTCCGGTTGTCGTTCGTATTTGCTCGACGATCCGCAGCCCACTGACGCGAGCAGGCCAACGGTCGCACAGGCTCCCAGGAAACAGCTTCGGTACGCCATGCGGAACACGGAGTTTATCCACGCGACGGGCCCGAGAGCAATCCGCAAACCGGAGGAAAGGGGAGGCATGGTCCAAATGGGCCATTGCCATGCCCTGCGGGGCGGTCACCCGAAGCGGTGACTTGCCCGCTCGCTTTCAGTAGGCGGGCCGGAACACGAACTCGTTCTGCACCTCACCCTCCTGATCGACCTCGGGAAACTCGAACTCCTCAATCTTCTTCACGAGGCACTGATCCACCTCGGGGCTGTTGAGGGAGCTCTTGAGGATGCGCACGCCCGCAGGAGCATTCGGGGCCAAACGGATCAAGACGGTGACGTTGCCCTGAAAGCTTCGGTCCTGCCGCTGGTTCAGCTCGTCCTGGTAGCATTTGAGCACGGTGGGTTCACGCTGCTGGAGCACGAGCCGGACGTCCGCCTGTTTGTCGGCCGGAAGGCCCCCTTGCTGCGGCTGCTGCGGGTCGTTCCTGACCAGCCGGTACGTGGGCTCTTCGGAAGGCGGAGGGGTGCTCGCACATGCGCCGAGCGTCAAGGCCAGGGACGCCCCGGCGACGAACGACGACAGCCCGCCCCCGAGAACCGGCCAACGTCGCAGAACAACCTCAAGAACTTGGCCCGAACGTGCGTGCATCCAGATCGCCTCCGCCTTGGGTCTTAACCCCAATCGCCAGGCGATACAAGCGGGGCGCACCTCAATCCTTGAGCAACGCGGCGGCGATCACAAGCCGCTGGATCTCACTCGTCCCCTCGTAGATCTCCGTGATTTTGGCGTCGCGGAAATGGCGTTCGACGGGATAGTCCGTGAGATAGCCGTAGCCACCGAACACCTGCACGGCTTCCTTGGCCACCCGGTTTGCCACCTCGGATGCGAAGACCTTCGCCATCGCCGCCTCTTTGCTGAAGCGTGCCCCCTCGTCCTTCGTCACGGCCGCCCGCCACAACAACATGCGCGCCGCATCGATTTCGGTGGACATGTCGGCAAGTTTGAACTGAATGGCCTGGTGCTCGGCAATGGGTTTGCCAAAGGTCTTGCGCTCGACCGCGTAGCGGGTTGCGGCCTCGAACGCGGCCTGCGCAATGCCCACGGCTTGCGCGGCGATCCCGATGCGACCGCCGTCGAGCGTGGTCATCGCGATCTTGAAGCCCTCGCCTTCGGCGCCCACGAGCGCGTCGGCGGGCAAGCGACACTCGTCAAAAAACACCTGGGCGGACGGAGCCCCCCGAATCCCGAGCTTGTCGTCAGGCGGGCCCACAGTGACACCGGGCGTGTCGAGGGGAACCAAAAAGGCCGAAATGCCCTTGTGCTTGGCAGCGGCGTCGGTGGTGGCGAACACCAAGACCACGTCGGCGACCGGCGCGTTGGTGATGAAGTTCTTCGTGCCCGAGAGCACCCAGCCTTCACCCTGGCGCTTGGCTGACGTCTTCTGGGCGGCCGCGTCCGAGCCGGCCTCCGGCTCCGAGAGGGCATAGCAGCCCAGCTTCCGCCCCGACGCGAGGTGTGACAACCACCCCTGCTGCTGAGACGCGTTGCCGAAACGAAGCAGCGGCTCACAGACCAGGGAGTTGTTCACCGACATGATCACGCCCGTGGAAGCGCAGGCTTTGCTGATCTCCTCGAGCCCCAGAACGTAGCTGAGCGTGTCCATACCGGCCCCGCCGAAGGTTTCGGGCACCGCGATGCCCATCAGCCCCAGGTCACCCATCCGCGCGATGAGCTCTCGGGGGAATCGGTGCTCCTTGTCGATGCGCGCGGCCTGCGGCGCGACCTCTTTGGCGGCGAAGTCGCGGGCGGTGTCGCGAAGCAGCGTTTGCTCAGGCGTTAGCTCGAGATCCACTCTTCGAATTTACCACGGGTGTCGCGCAGCGTCCCGAATCGGCAGGCCGCAAATCCCGCGCGGTTTTCGCAGTCTGAGCCCATGCGTCATCGGCGGCGTGGCGCTCGCGGAGGCGCGGACACCAGCGGAAACGTCCGGGGTGTGAGAAATTGCCAAACGCACGCAAGTTGCTACAAAGCGCCTCCACTGACATCTTTCCTTCGATGCCCGTTCGCCCCATTCTTCGCTTTCCTGACCCGAAACTGCGCGAGCCCTCCGGCCCCGTGACGGAGTTCGGCGAGGCGCTCGCCGCGCTCGTGGCCGACATGACGGACACGATGGTGGAAGCGGAAGGCGCAGGTCTGGCAGCGATTCAGGTTGGTGTGCCACTCCGCTTGTTCATCGTGGACGGTCACGTGGCAGGCGGCGAAGAGGGCGCACCGCCCATCGTGTACGCCAATCCCGAGATCGTGGACCTCTCCGAAGAGTCGCAGATGGGAGACGAAGGCTGTCTCTCCTTCCCGGGGGTCTTCGTGCCGGTCAAGCGCAGCATGCGCGCCAGGATTCGGGCGCAGGACGTCAACGGAAACGTCTTCGAGTCCGAAGGCGTGGCGCTCGTGGCGCGCGCGTTCCAGCACGAGGCTGACCATTTGAACGGTCGCTTGCTCATCGACCTGGTGGGCCCGGTCAAGCGGGAGATCATCAAGCGGAAGATGCGCAAGGAAGCTGCGGCGGACGCCCAAAGCTAACCTGTCTCCCCTCCGGGCACCTCCCATGGCGCGCATCATCGTTTCTCGTTTGACCTTCGTGGGCCACCACGGCGTGAGCGCCCAGGAACGTCAAGAGCCACGCCGCTTCGAGGTCGACGTCGAGGTGGAGGCTTCCGTGGACGCGGCCGAACGAAGCGACGAGCTGCGCGATACGATCGACTACAGCGAGATCTCGGACATCATCATCGGCATCGGGACCGGCGACCCCCATCACCTCCTCGAGTCGCTGGCGCGACAGATGCTGGACGCGCTCACGCAACGCTTTCGCCATGCCCGCGTGGTGCTGGAACTTCGCAAGCTCCACCCTCCCGGGTGCTCGGGTAACCCGGACTACGCGGCCGTCCGTCTCGAGGCGTGACCGTCATGACCGCGGCCACTCCGTCCGCACGCGCCGCGGATGTCAGGTGGGTCGCCGCCGAGTGGGCGCGCGCAGGATTCACTCACGCACATGTCCAGCCGCTCTTCGCCCCGCCGGGCGGAGCGCCGTTGGCAACGACCGATGCCCTTAGCCTCACGCTGTGGCGGACCCGTGTGCCCACGCCGCTTCACGCGATGGTGCGGCTTTGGGTGTTGGGCCACCCTGTCCCGGCGTCCTGGTGTCAGCAGGCTCTGCCCACCTGGCGGGACTGGGCGGCGCGGGGCTGGGTCGAGGCCCGAGATCGCGCAATCGCCCCCTGCGCCTCCGTGTCCTTTCACGACGGCACCCCGCTCGTGGCCGATCCGCCGCACGCAAAGCCCGAGGCTGACCACGTCATGGGCGCCACCACCGCCACCTTGCTGCTCGAGCGTTGTCTGCTGCCGGGGCCGCACCTCGAGACGCTCGACCTCGGAACCGGAAGCGGCTTGCTGGCCCTGAGGCTCGCAGCCTCATCGCCGCACGTGACCGCAACGGACGTCAACCCCCGCGCACTGGCCTACGCCCGGCTCAACACACGCCTGGCCAAGGCCTCCCACGTGCGCATCGTGCACGGCAATGGTTTTTCAGGTCTGCGGCCGAGCGGCGGCTTCGACTTGGTCGTGGGGAACTTACCCTTCGTGTTGTCACCGGAGCGTCGCTTCGTGTACAGGGACGGCACGCCCCTCGAAGGTACGCACGACAGCGGCCCCGACACGTTGACCGCGGCCCTCGTGCAGCAGGTGGGCAAGCACCTGTGTGCGGGAGGCTTTGCGCAGTTCCTCGTGCAATGGCCACACCCGGCGGACTTGGTAGATGCAGGTAACCCTGCAGCGATCGGGCGGGCGGAAGAAAACCACCTGGCGGGCTGGCTGTCCGGCAACGGCTGCCACGCACTTTTCTGGCGCTTCGGGAGCCAGACGCTCGAGGCACACGCTCTCACGTGGAGCGCCGGCGCGGCACGAGACACGGCCAGCGCCCGCGTGCGCCGCATCGGACGGTGGATCACTGGACTGCGCGCGGCCGGCGTCGGCGCGGTGAGCACAGGGCTCGTCACGTTGAAGCGCAGCGACGAGGGGGACCGTCCGTTCATGCGCCTCGAAGACGTCGATCCCCCCCAAGCGCCTTGCGGCGCGGCCTTGAAGGACCGCTTCGAGATGTGGGTTCGCGCGAGCCGCCGCGGGCCCCGCAAGAAGAAAAACGCCTTCCCTTAACCAGGGCTCTCGCCGGCCTTGCGGGTAGCCCGGGCTTTGCGCGCGCGGCGCGCACGGCGATCCTTTTGCCGCCGGAGACGCTGCGCCTCCCGATCCGCGGGCGTATCCCCAGGGTGAAGCTGTGCTTCGATACGCTCGCAGAGCCATCGGCGCGCGAAGAAGCGGTTGAGCCCCTGGGAACGTTCCTGCTGGCACTTGACGGCAATGCCCGAAGGCAGGTGCACCAGCACCACGCACGTGGCCACCTTGTTCACGTTTTGCCCTCCGTGCCCACGAGCGTGCACGAAGCTTTCCTCGAGATCAGCCTCCTTGAGGCCCAGCTTCTCCATGCGCGCGCGCAGGGCGTGCTCTTTTTCAGGTGAGACGGGGAACAAGGCCTGACCCCGTCCTACCAGAGACGCCGGCGACCCCGCACCTCGGCGGCGTGATGTGCGCCGTCAGGGAAGCTCAGCTTCATCGTCTTCGCTTGCGACCACATCGTCCCAGAACAGATCCCACGCTTCGCTCGTGGATGTGAGGGCAATGGCCAGCCCGGCATTCGCCAAGCCTCGGCCCGCCTCTCCCAGGCTGGTGAAGCAACGCACCACGACGCCTACCGCCAGGATCGGATCGCCCTTCGGCCCCGTGACGCGGATGCGCAGCAGCGTGCCCACGGGGCGAAGCTCTGGCGTGGCGGCGAACAACCCCCCCCGGCTCACGTCGACCGTGCGTGCGGGAAACTTGGTGCGGCGATCCGTGAGCTCCAGCCGAACCTGAACAGGGTTGCGCCGCGACGCGCGACGGTCTTGAGGATTGGCAGACATTTGGCGCATGGGGGGGGAAACCGGTCCTGCCCGCTAACTTCGACATAGACGTCGACGGAATTGAGAACTTTGGCCCGATAAAGCGACCGAAGCAACCGGGGCGGCCGGGGATCGAGACCAGGTAGCCCCGCCAACGGACACCAAAAGGCGCCCTAACCTGATTGGGTGTTCAGGGCGCCGAAGGGAGGTCGGCTTGCGCAAGCGTCCGAGCCGTCACCGGCTCGCCCGAGAGCACGGCGGCAAGAAAGGCCTTGGCCTCGTCCGACCAAACGTCGCCAAAGGCCTGCGCATACACCACGGCCTCGTCCTTGGAGCCGGGGACGGCCAAAGCGGGGTTGTCCACCCGGCTCCGGACCTGACCCAAGATGGCAGGCCCCAGATGGGCGTTCGATGCGACAGCGGCTTCCAGGGCCATGCGCGCGCCCTCGGTGTCTCCCGAAAGAAAGCGCGCGAGCGACAGGCCCATGTGCGCGCGCCCTGCAGCGGCAGGGAAGGCTGCGGCGGCCTCGAGCAGGGGCACGGCTTCGGCGGGGCGCGACAGCTTCACGAGGGCCTTGGCAGCCACGAGTCGCGCTTCCGTACCCACGGGGCCCGCGTCGATTCCGTAGACTGCCGCCAAGGTGCTCTGCGCGGTCTCGTACTCTCCGTCGTCGTACGCAAGGCAGCCGAGAGCATGGCTCGCACGAATGAAGGACTGAGCGTCGGGGCGCGAAAACGCATCGGTCACACCCTCGGCCTTCAGTTTGCTCGCGACGTCACTTTGGCGAGCAATCGCGTCGTTGAAGCGCTCGACCGCAGCGACCTTGTCACCTTGAGACAGCTTCGCCATGCCCACGCCCACCACCGCGTCCACCAGCGAAGCGTCGAGTGCGAGGGCTTCGTTGAACTTCTTCTCCGCGGCGCCGGGCCGTCGCTGCTCGAACAAACGCCACCCCGCCACCAAGGCTGCGCGCGCATCGGGCGTCACGGGAGCCGGAGCCATCGCGGCTTCATCGTCCCGCAGATGGCACTTTTTGTACTTCTTTCCCGAGCCACAAGGACACAGATCATTGCGGCTGGTGCTTTCGAGACGTTGCTTGGCTTCGGCGTTCGAGGGGGTATCGCTCATGGTGAAAAATCCGAGGGCTCACACCATAGCACCCCTTGCCCGCGTTTTAGCGCGTGAGCGATCGTGAATCGCGCGCTCAGCGCGCGCGGCCAGGGCCCATTTTGTTCACCTCGAGCTGAAGCTCCGCCAGCGTGGCCTTGTCGACGTCGACGAGCCGGATGCCGAGTCGCTTTTCGTGTTTCGCGACCACTTTTCCCATGCCCGCGAACAAAGACTGGCCGCTCAAGCTCACGAGGGAGACCTCGAACTGAGTTCCGAGCGGCACGTCTTCGGTGCCTGGAATGACGAAGCCCCCGAGCCGTATGTTCAGCAGCGGGTTGTAAACGAAATAGCCCGCCGTCGCAGGGTTGATTTGCACCTGGAGCAAACGGCCGGAAAACACCACACCGTCGGCAACGGGCGTGGCGCCTGCGAGGCCGTGCAGAGCCTCGGCGGCCGAGGGATCCGTCAGCTCGGGCGCGACCGTGGGCTGTTTACCCTCACGGGTGTTGACGTCGACGATCCGCTCGATGAGCGCACGGCTCGCGTCGTCGAGGCGTATGAACCGAACCCCCGCTCCCGCGGGGTGTTGGCTCACGCGGACGACCTCGGCCGTACCCCGCAGCAAGGCGAAGCCATCCGCGAGAGAAAACTCGAACTCCATCTCCTGACCAACCGTCAACGGCTCTGCCGTGGCGACGAACATGCCTGAGCGGCTGACGTTCACCGATTGCGTCTCGACGAAGTCGATGATGCTCTGGAAGCGAAACCGAACGGGAACCACCACTCCCGCCCGTGCGCCCGCTCGCGGGTCGCGGCCGGAACCCACGGGTGGTGGCCGGTCGCTCATCTCGGGTTACCCCTGCGGGACGTACTCAGCCGGACCCTTGCCACCGTCACCAAAGAAGAACTGTTCCGCCTGCTCGAGCAAAATCTGCTGCCCCTGGGGGGACGTGAGGTCGAGCCGGTACTCGTTGACGATGCGCTTCGAGAATTCGACCCACTCCATCCACGCCTGCTGAGAGACGGTATCGAAAATGCGCTGACCGAGCTCGTTGTTAAACGGCTTGTAGGCCATGCCAGGAAGCTCCTGGCCCAATTTTGCGCATGTGACGATTCGTGGCATTGCGAGTCGAAGGCTCCGACGAAAAAAGGTCCCGAGCACCCGTGCAGCTGGTTACCGTTGCTCCCTTCCGGGCCTGGCGGGTTTCGCCGGCATTACGCCGCCCGGGACCAGGGCGTATTAGTGTCACACATCCGCAGGGTCCGCCAGCCCTCGTCAGGTCCTTTTTTGCGCTTCGGCGCCGGAGCCTTGTCGCGCAGGGGCCCGCGAGTACGCCTACCGCGCCGGCTCACGGCCCTGCACACGACGAGCGCCCGCGCATGCCGCGTCTCGCGCTGTCTACCGGAGGAGAGAGAGGGATTCGAACCCTCGGTACCTCGCGGTACACACGATTTCCAATCGTGCCCCTTCGACCACTCGGGCACCTCTCCAAACCACCTCGCCGCCGCCACCTTATTCAGTTTTCGTCGAGGAGAGGGAGGGATTCGAACCCCCGTTTGGCGTTAACCAAAACCTGATTTCGAATCAGGCGCCTTCAACCAGCTCGGCCACCTCTCCAGAGACCCGCGCCACACCGTGGCCCGGGACTCGAACGTATGCCCCGGGGAAGGGCTGGTCGTCAAGAGTCTGCATGCGCCGTTTTTCACATCCGGGGGCCCGCCCGGCGAGCCGCCGGCTCGGGGACGCACCGAGAGCCTGCTCACGGACGAGGGGCCGGTCTTTGGAGAGCGCGCGGCTCCGAAGCCGCACCCGCGGGTCTCGGGTGTTACGATGCCGCACATGACCGTCCGAATCGTTCGCGTCCTCCGTCCCCGCCCGCTCGATGCCGCGATCCGCAGAGCCGCAACGGCGTTGCTGCTCGCGGGTCTGGTTGCCGGGCCCCGGCCGTCGCCAGCGGCAGATGCCCTCCCCGCGGCGCCCAAGGTCCTTGCTTTCGCCTCCGTGAGCCCTCTCAAGGTCGAGGTCGTTCCGGACCGGCCCAACTGGACTTACGCCGTGGGAGAAAACGCCAAATTCGTGGTGCGAGTGACCCGCGATGGTCTCATCGTGCCGGGCGTGAAGCTCAGCTACGAGATCGGCTTCGAAAAGATGCCCGCGGCCAAGGCTGGCCAAGCCGAGATGGTGGCGGAGGGACTCACCTTCGAGACCGGCCCCATCGAAAAGGCCGGCTTCGTCGCGTGCGCCGTGGAGGTGAAGGACAGGGGGCATACGTACAAGGGCCGCGCAGCGGCAGCGTTTTCTCCCGAGACCTTGCAACCCACCGTCCGCGACCCCGAGGCCTTCGATGCATTCTGGCGGGCGGGTAAGGCCCAGCTGGCGGCGGTCCCGCTCGATGCCCGCATCACGCCAGACATGTCCCGGAGCAAACCAGGGGTCGACTGCTCTCATGTCAGCCTCGCCAACGTGCCCCAGGCAAAGCCCGCGGCGGAGCTTTCGGCCGCGGGCCCCGCGCCCGCGCGCCTCTACGGCATTCTCTGCGAGCCGGTCGGCCGCGGCGCGCTGCCCGCCCTCCTGCTGGTACCCGGAGCCGGTGTGCGCGGCTATCAGGGCGCGGCCGAGCTGGCAGCCAAGGGTGTGATTACGTTTCAGATTGGCATCCACGGCGTGCCCGTGAACCTCGACGACGAGGTCTACGGCGCGCTCGCGCGGGGGCCCCTCAGCAACTACCCCAGCATTCACGCCGAGGATCGCCAGCTCTACTACTATCGGCGGGTGTTCCTGGGCGCCGTGCGGGCGAACGACTTCCTGGTGACTCGCCCCCGCTGGGACAAACGAAATCTCGGCGTCATGGGAGGCAGCCAGGGGGGCGCCTTGGCCATCACGACGGCGGCGCTCGACCCGCGGGTCAAGGGGCTCGTGTCCTACTACCCCGCCCTTTCCGACCATACGGGATTTCTCCACGAGCGGGCCGGCGGCTGGCCCTTCCTCCTCAGGCCCGAGGAGGCTCGCACCCCGGCTCGCATCGAGACGCTGGCGTACTTCGACGTGGTGAACTTCGCCAGGCGCGTGAAGGTGCCGGGGTTTTACTCGCTCGGCTACAACGACGAGACCTGCCCACCCACCTCGATCTTCGCGGTGTACAACAGCATCAAGGCCCCAAAAACGCTACGTCTCGCACTTGCCAACGGGCACCACACCACGCCCGAGCAGAGCGAGGAGGGCGACGACTGGATGCTGACGCGGCTCGGAGTTGTGCCGGCGCAAGCCAAGAAGTAAACAACGCGGAGAGCACGACATGAAGTACCTGCACACCATGGTTCGCATCACCGACGTCGAGGCCTCCCTCCGCTTTTTTCGCGACGCGCTCGGACTCGAAGAGGTGCGGCGCAAAGAATCCGAGAAGGGGCGCTTCACGCTCATCTTTCTAGCGCCCCCCGGAAGCCCCGACGCTCAGGTGGAGCTCACGTACAATTGGGATCCCGAGGTGTACACCGGTGGGCGCAACTTCGGCCACCTCGCGTACGAAGTGGATGACATCTACGCCGCCTGCCAGCGCTTGGTAGACCACGGGGTTACGATCAGCCGACCGCCCCGCGATGGCCGTATGGCGTTCGTTCGGTCACCCGATCAGATATCCATTGAGCTGCTCCAAGCCGGGGACGCGCTGCCACCGGCAGAGCCGTGGGTCTCGATGCCCAATGTGGGCGCCTGGTGATGAAGAGGCACGCGAGAGGCGCGATGAAGCGCCTCATGTCCTACTTTCTGCGGGGCATCGTATTCCTGGTCCCGATCGGCCTCACGGTATGGCTGCTGTTCGGCGCCGTTCACTCCGTGGATTCCTGGGCACGCGATCAACTTCGCTTGCCCTTTCCAGGACTTGGTGTGGTGGTCACCATCGTTGCGATCACCTTCGTGGGCTTCCTTGCGTCGAACCTTCTGACCAAACGGCTGGTTCACGCGCTCGAGAGGATCATTGATCGCCTGCCCGTCGTGAAATTGCTCCACGGGTCTGTCAAGGACGTGCTGAGCGCCTTCGTGGGCGACGAGCGCCGCTTCGACAAACCCGTGGTCGTCAGCATGAACCCTCACGGCACGGTGAAGGCCCTCGGGTTCATCACCCGCGACAACGTCGAGGCCTTTCAACTGGTCGAGCACGTCGCCGTGTATTTCCCCCAAGCTTACAACTTTGCCGGCCAGGTCGTCTTGGTCCCTCGCACCGCCGTCACCCTGCTGGACATGCCCTCCTCCGACGTGATGACGTTCATCGTCTCGGGGGGCATATCCGGCAAGTGAACCACCGGGCGGTCTACGCCGGCAGCTCCCGTCAACCTTGGGCAGACGCCCCCGCACCGATGGCGATGTGCCGAGGCTTGTCTTCGGGACGCTTGGGGATCGAGATGGACAAAACACCGTCTTTCATCTCGGCCACCACGGCGTCGGCATTGGTGCCCTCGGGAAGCGCAAAGGCACGCGAGAAGGTCCCATAGCTGCGTTCGGTGACGTGGAAATGTTGCTTGTCCTCGCGTTTCTCTTCTTCGCGATGCCCTTCGATACGCAACACGTTGCCCGTGAGGGTCACCTTCACGTTCTCCTGCTTGATTCCGGGCAGGTCAGCCTTGACCAGATAGGCCTCGGCATTCTCCTTGACCTCCACCGCGGGAACGAACGCCGCCAGTTTCTGCGCAGGGGCGCTCAGTGACTCTCGGCCAAAAAACTCCTCCATGGCCTTGAAGGGATCCGAGCCCCAAACGTTGCCGAACAACGCAGGCACCGTGGGCCACCTCTCGTTTCTCTTGACGATTGACATGGTCGTATCCTCCTTTCGATACCGCGACGGGCGCGGTGCTGAGGGGCGCCGGCAAGGGCGCCCGGCATTCGAAATGAGAACCACGCCCCTGCGGGCGTCAAGTCGCTCAGGCGCCGCGCGAGCGCTGGGGACGCGGCAAGGCGGGCAGCCCCACCATCGCCGCCGTGCGCTCGTAGAATTTGGACGTGGTCAGCGGATCCCCTGCCAGTGGGTGGCACCGGGTTGCGGCGCCTTCGACGAAGTATTTCCCCGTCGCCTGGCCCCCTTCGTCCGACAGCGCCAGAAACACGGACGTCGCAGCCCCTTTTTCCAGGCTATCGAGGCCCTCCACGCCGAAGCCCTCTTTCAAGAGCTTCGTTGACACGACCCCGGGATGCAGAGCGTTGGAGCTAATCCCATGCCCTGCCACGCGTCGGGCGAACTCGACCGTGAAGAGAACCAAGGCCAGCTTCGACGAAGCGTACGCGAGGGAGTCGTCCCACTCGCGCTCGCCCTGAAGGTTCTCCCAGTCGAAGCGGGTGCGCTGATGCGTATTGGACGAAACGTTGATCACACGCGCAGAAGCGCTGCGGGCAAGGTGCGGCACGAGCAGGTGCGAGAGCACGAAGGGCGCGAGAAAGTTGACCGCATAGGTGGACTCGAAGCCATCGCGGGTCAGCGCACGCTCGCGCATGAAGACACCCGCGTTGTTGACGAGGACGTCGAGCCGGTCGTACGTGGCGAGGATCTGCTCGGCCATGCCGTGAATCTCTGCCAGCGACGACAGATCCGCCGAGGCCTGTCCGACCCAGGGGGTTCCCGCGCTCCGGGCCACGTCTTCAGCTGCGGCTGCGGTCCGCTCGGGCGAACGCCCGTGGACGATCACGCGCGCTCCGCGTTCGGCCAACATGATGGCGGTCTGTTTTCCGATGCCGTCGGTGGCACCGGTGACCAGGATGAGAGGACTGTCGTCCTGTTTGCTCACGGTAATTTGAGGGTAGCAGGTTGAGGTGCAAATCGAGCGCAGAGGCGCTGGGCGGCAGGCACGTGGGGCCGGCCCCAAACGAGCCTCAAGCTTTAGTCGAAAAGCGCTCCGGTTTCAAACGGGGGTAATCCAGGCGGGCCACGGCATGCCCGGGCCCCGCACCGTCTCCTCGAAAGCGGCCTGCAGCCTGCGGGTGATGGGCCCGGGTTGGCCCGCGCCTAGGGGACGGCCGTCGACTTCACGCACGGGCGTGATCTCGACCGCCGTGCCCGTGAAAAAAGTCTCGTCGGCCTGGTAGAGAGCATCCCGGGTGAAGGGCTGCTCGACCACACTCAGCCCCAAGTGGCGGGCCAGTGTGATCACAGCGTCGCGCGTGATGCCTGGCAGAATTGGGGCGTGGGCGGGAGGCGTTACGAGCTGACCGCCGAACACGGCAAAGACGTTCTGCGCGGTGCCCTCGGCCACGCACCCACCCGCATCGAGCAGAATCGCTTCGTCGAAGCCCAGCCGACTCGCTTCGCGCTTCGCAATCACGGACTGCGCGTACTGTCCAGTCACCTTGGCCTTCGTCATGAGGCTATTGGGATGGCCTCTCACGAACGAGCTCACCTGAGCGCGCACGCCCGTCGCCTGCCCGCTCTTGCCGAGGGGTGTTTGCCAGGGCCAGGCGAACACCACCGTGGACACGGGGTTACCTACGGCGCCGAGGCCCAAGGAGCCAGCTCCGGCGAAGACCAGCGGCCGAAGATAGGCCTCTTCGAGGTCGTTGGCCCGCAGGACCTCCAAGCAGGCCAACTCGAGAACCTCCGGTCCGTAGGGGATCTCGAGGGTGCACGCCGCGGCAGAGTGGAACAATCGCAAAATGTGCTCGCGGAGGCGGAAAACGCCCGTTTGACCCGTGTCACGTTTGTAGGCGCGTATGCCCTCGAACACCCCCAAGCCATAGTGCAGACCAAAGGCGGTGACGTGAACGTTGCAGGTCTCGAACGGTACGAGCTTGCCGTCCATCCAGGCTGATTTGGCGGTGATCATGCGTCCCCCGAGAGTCGGCGCATCTCGTCTTCGATCTCCGCGGACAGAGGCGTCAGCTTCAGCGCCGACTCGAACATGCGGACGGCTTCGTCGGGCAGGCCCGATTCGGCCAGCAAGCGCCCCAACGAGACCCGCATCCAGGGATCGTCGGGAGCAAGCGCCACCGCATGTTCCAACTCCAACCGGGCTTCAGTGGCGCCTGCCGGGTCCATGGGGGCGCGGCGGTAAATCGCCCACCCGAGCGCCCCGTGATAACTCGGCTGCCCAGGAACCAAGGTGGTGGCCTGCCGGAATGCGGACTCAGCCTCGGCGTAGCGACGGTCGCGCATGTGCCCCACACCCGTGTAATAGACCTGCTCTGCCGCCGTGACGGCATCCGGGCCAGCGCCCCCATGGCTGCGCGCTCGTTCGAGGCGCACGAAGTAGCTCTTGCGCAGGTCCGGATCCGTGAGCGTCCGTCGGGCCTCGGAAAGCCTGGCGAAGATGTGGTCGACCAGCTCTTTGACCGTGGTCGAGCGGCCCCGGAAGTTGTCCGGGTGGTAGGTGCGGGCCAGCTCTTCGTAGGCCGCGTCGACGACCACCCTGGGCGCCTCGGCATCGACGTCCAACACTTCAAAGTGCGTTTTGACCCGCATCGTCTCGACGAGCGCCGCGAGTTCCGCCCGCGAGCGGCGCTGCGGCCCCGGCGCCCACAGGGGCGCAGGCCCCTTGCGGGGCGCCTCCGACTGAGGACGTGACTCGACGTCACGCTCGGCCAGAGGTTCGCGCGGCGCCTCGCTCTCGAGCGGCGCCTCAGGCGTCTCACGGGCTTGCACCACACCCGATTCCAGCATCGCCACCATCAGGGCGACCGCGCGGTCCCGCGGGACGGGGGGAAGGTTCATGACCTCCTCCAAAGAGCGCGTACCATCCGCACGGGCCATGAAGGCCCTGTCCTGGGGATCCGACGTGAGATCTTGAAGCCTCAGCCAGGGATCCGACGTGGGTACGATGAACCGCCCGGCCGCCACGGCCAGCACCTGCTCCCTGCGCTCGTCGTCGTAGTGCCGCCTTACACCCTCGAGGATCAACGCGGCCGTGGGCCGCTCGAGCACAACAGCTTCGCCTTCCACTTTCCATCCGTCTTTGAAGATGAAGTTGCCACCGCGCCAAGAGAACAGATCCAAGAGCTTGGATTCGACCTGAAACACGAGCGCCTCGGCCAGTCCGTGAGGCGACAGAATGCCCATGTCGACGAGCAGGTCACCTTGACGGCGCTTTTCCTGCTTCATGCGTTCGAGCGAAGTCTCGAGCGCGCTTCGTGAGATGCGGCGCCGGGCGAGCAGAATCTGCCCCAAGCACTCGGACAGCACATTCGAGCGCACGGCCACGGGGTAGCCGTCTTCGACGTAGACGATCTTCTTGGTGCTTTCGCGCACCATGAGCAGCGCCCCCGTGCGCCTTTCGACATAGAGCTGCCGGAGCACCCTGGCGAAGGAGTCTTGCGACAGATTGCCCTGGATGCGCGCGTCGGACGCCGCCAACTGCGGGGCGGTCGCTTCGACCTGTTCGCGCTCCCGCGCCTGCTCTTCGTCGGCTTCCGGTGGAGGTGACGAGGGCACACGTGAGCGCCGCGGGCCCTCGGGAGGCGGCACGGCCCGCAACACGCTGGCCAGCAAGGAGCTCGGGTCCGTTGGCCAGGGCAGGTAGGCGGCAGGCCCGAACCGCCGCCGGGCCTCGGCCGCGTGCTGGGGACCGCGAAACGCACTGGCTAAGAAGAAGACGGGAACCCCCGCGGCCCCCGCCTCCCGGCGTAGCTCCGAGGCCACCCCAAAGCCCGTGCCGTCCGACAGCCTCGTATTCACCACGAGCGCATCCGGGGTCCGTATGGCCAGGCTACGTCGGGCCCACACCGCTTCCCTCTCGGTGGATAGCTCGTAGTTCGCCTCGCGCAGGGTCTCGGCGATCTGCCGCTGCCGCTCGGGGTCGCTCTCCACGACCAGTACATAGGGCGCCATGGGCCGTTTATACCCCAGGCACGAACAAAATGGCCTGAAGCGCCAAACGTCGCGGCGCGGTCGAACGGGACAGCGGCGGGCCGCACCGCGGGCTGGTAGGATGCCGTCACGCGTTTAAGCGCTACCGAACGACAACCGCCCAACAGCCGTGGACGCCGCGTGAAGTCAAATCAAGCTCTTGCCTGCATGATCCTCGCCGCCGGGAAGGGAACCCGGATGCGCTCGCAAAAATCGAAGGTGTTGCACGAGGTCGCCGGCGCGCCCCTCGTCGCCTACCCCGTGAAAGCCGCGCAAGCGCTCGGCGCCAACCCCATCGTCTGCGTGCTCGGGCACCAGATAGACGAAGTCTCCCGCGTGCTGTCGGCACGCTTCGGGGCCGAGGCGATCCGGGTCGCCGCCCAGCATGAACAAAGAGGCACCGGACACGCCGTGGCTTTGGGCCTCGAGCCGCTGTCCGGTTTCTCGGGCCTCGTGTTGATTCTCTACGGAGACGTTCCGTTGCTTCGCGAAAGCACGTTGGCGCGGATGGTGGACGCCGCCGCGAAGGGCACGCTGGTGATGCTCACCGCCCGCGTGGCGCACCCGTCCGGCTACGGCCGCATCGTGCGGAACGAAGAGGGCCGCGTGGAGCGCATCGTGGAGGACCGCGACGCCACGGAGGCGCAAAAGCTCATCTGCGAAGTGAACGCGGGGATCTACGTCGCGCCCGCCGCGTTCTTGCGGGAGGCCACTGCCAAACTGAGCCCCCAGAACGCACAGGGCGAACTTTACCTCACGGATATCGTTCCGCAGGCCGCCGCCACGATTGGCGTCGAAACGGTGGACGTGGACCCGGAGGAGATGGCCGGCATCAACGACCGCGCCCAGCTCGTGCAAGCCGAAGCGGTGATGCGAGCCCGGATCAACGCCCACGCCATGGAGCTGGCGACGCTGCGGGCCCCCGAGACCGTGCGCATCGATAGTGACGTCGTCATCGAGGCCGACGTGGAGATCGAACCCAACGTGACCCTGCGGGGCCGAACGCGTATCGGCGCGGGAGCCTTCATCGGGCAGGGTTGTGTGCTCACCGACACCGTGGTGGGCCCGGGCACGGAAATGAAGCCGTACACGGTGGCAGATCAGGCCATCGTGGGCGCTCGTTGCAAGCTGGGACCCTTCGCGCACCTTAGGCCGGGAACCGACCTTGCCGATGACGTGCACGTGGGCAACTTCGTCGAGACGAAGAAGACCCGGATCGGCAAAGGCAGCAAGGCCAATCACCTCGCCTACCTGGGAGACACCATCGTGGGCGAGAGGGTGAACATCGGCGCGGGCACCATCACGTGCAACTACAACGGCTTCGAGAAGCGCCAAACGATCATCGAGGACGGGGCCTTCATCGGCTCCGACACCCAGCTGGTGGCGCCCGTGCGGGTGGGACCCAATGCCATCGTCGCGGCGGGTGCCACGATCACACAGGAGGTCCCCGCGGGCGCGCTGGCCATCACCCGGGTGGCTCAAACCCATCTCGAAGGCTACGCCGCGCGCCTCAAGGCGCGGTACGCCGACAGAGAGAAGACGGCAGCGGAAAAGGGCAAGCCCCCGCGCACCGACAACCACGATTGAACGACGCCGCCGTTTCGGTGGACGCGGCGATTTGACACCTTGCCCCCCGCGCCCAATAGTGAACGAGAACCTTTCGATACGACCCTCCTGGAGGACACGATGCCCACCTCGGTGAAGGAATTTTTCGACCAGAAAGTACCTGCGGTCCTGGCCCGAAACCCGGCCAGTGCCAAAGAGGTGGCGGCTGTCTACCTTTTCAAAATCAGCGGACCGGATGGCGGCACGTGGACAGCCGACCTCTTGGCCTCCCCCCCCACCTGCGTTCCAGGCCAAAGCGGCAACCCGCAGTGCGCGATCGAGGCCACCGACGACGACTTTCGTTCCATGATCGACGGCGGCATGGGGGCGGCCATGCAGCTGTTTTTCAGCGGCAAGTTGAAGATCGAAGGCGATCCCACTTTGGCGACGAAGCTCTCGAAGCTGCTCGACATGGGGTCGAAGGGCTGAGCGCGCCACGCGGGGATCTCCTCGCGGGGACCCCGCTGCTTCTGGAAGAGCCCGCTGTTTTGGGGCTCCTCCCAGGCCTTCAAGGCAGCTTGGACAGCCTGAACACGCCGTAAATTTCGTCGGGGCCGCGGATGACACGAGCCTCGACCTGACCGGGCGCAAACAGCGTCAGGACCACGAGATAGGCCTCCTGTCCCGGGGGGCGCAGATAGCCAAAGTAGCTGCGAAGGGGCCCGCCGGGTAAAGACATCGACCCGAGCGCGTCCGAGGCCGCCCGGCGAATCGACTCGAAACGCACGCGCTCGGGGTTTCCGGGCAGCCGCACCGACATGTCCACGTCGGCCGCATCCAGGGCCGCGATTTCGAGGGTCAGCCGATCCTCGGCCGAGAAGCCGTGCTGAAGACGCGGATCGGGGGACAAAGCGCCTTCCCAGGTGCCGGTGAACTCGTCGAGGCGCTCGCAACCGCCCGCCAGCACGAGGGCCGCGACGACGAGGCGGCCCCACCGGAGCGCGGAACGAAGCCGCCACCCGGCGCCGCATGCAGGTCGCCGCACGTCGAGGGGCGCGCCCGCTTGCCGTGGCCGCAGCCAGAGCCGAAACACCATGGCACCACCGTAGCACAACAGCCTGCGGGGCCGAGCGGGGGCCCCTATACTGGGCGCCTCGTGTGGTTGCCGGCCCTGCTTTATGTCCTCGCGCTGGGGCTCCGTCTCACGTGGATCGGCCTCGTGCCCTCGAAGCCCGTGGGCGACTTCGCCATGTACCTCGAATCAGCCACGTACCTGCTCGAGCATGGCCGCTTCGACCCTCAGTTCATCTACATGCCGGGCTACGTGCTGCTAGCCGCGGGCGTTCAGGCCCTGGGAGGCACGTGGTGGGCGACCAAGGTCGCGGGGGCCCTGCTGGCGGCCGCCGGTGCGCCGCTGGTGTTCGGCATGGCCCGGCGCCTGTGGGGGGGCCGCGCGGCCACGGTGGCCGGGCTTCTTTACGCGCTGTGGCCCGGAGGGATTGGCGTGGCCAGCGTCACGGGAACGGACATCCCCGCTGCGGTGCTGGTGGCCGCTGCCGCGTGGGCGCTGCTGCAGGCGCGGCCGGACACGCCCTGGCGCGCGGCCTTGGTTGCGGGCACCTTTTTCGGCTTGGCCGCGTGGATCCGGGCCGTGGCCCTGCCCCTCGCGCCGCTTTCGGTGTTCTTTTTGCGCGCGCGCACGGGATCATGGCGACGCGCCACGGCCGGCGCTGCCTGTACCACGCTGGCGGCGGCCCTCGTGCTTGCCCCCTGGGGCTTCCGCAACCATGCCCGCTACGGCGCCTGGTTTCTGACCGACAGCCACGGAGGGCTGACGGCCCTGGTGGGCGCTTACCCCAACTCCGACGGCCAGTTCACGAGGGCCCTCAACCGCATGGTGGAGACGGTCACGGGCACCCCTTGGCTGGGAGAGCCCCACCGGGAAGCCGACGCCCGGGCCTACGAGGAAGCCAAACGGTGGACGCGCTTCGAGCCGCGCTATGCTCTGGGTCTGGCCATTCAGCGCGCCGACAAGCTGCTGTCCAACGAGCGCAGCCTTCTCTACTGGCCACTTTACCGAGACGGCGTCCTGCGGGAGCCTGCCGCCGGCTTTTTTGAGCGGTGGCGGCCCGAGATCGAGCGGGCCACCGATCTTTTCTGGTGGGCGTTGCTGGCGAGCTGCCTGGCAGGAACGGTGCTGGGGGCCCTCGAGCGGCGGCCCGAGACCCTGGGGCTCTTGCCGTTCCAACTGGCGCTCGCGGGCGTATACGTCCTGTTTTTCGCCGAAAGCCGCTACCACCTGCCGATCGCCGTGCTGGCCTTCCCCAACGCCGCCGGGTGCGCCGTGCGGGCGTGGGACGCCGTGCGCCTGCGGAGAGTCCCGCCTTTGCCCGACGCACCCGCCCCCGCGCCGGCGCCGGCCAAAGCCTTGTGGAATCTTGCGGCCGCCCTGATCGCAACGGCCCTCGTGCTGGCCTTGTCCTGGGTCACGGTGTCGTGGGGAGACAGCCTGCGCGCCCGCCACCGCTTCGCCGTGCACGCCTGCGAGGTGAAAGGACTCTGGCACTACTGTCTGTGGCGCTCCGCCGACCCGGGGCGCTCGGGCCGGCCTTCACCGGTCAAGGGCGTGTTCGACGGCGTGGGGCTCTCGCTTGGCCCCGAGGAGACGGGCGCGGAAACGCTGCTCGCGCTCGGCCCGGGAAGCCACAGGTTGCACGCGCAGCTCACGGCCATCGCCCCCGGGCAGACGGGCGGAGAGGCCTCCCTTCTGCTCGACGGACGCGAACGCGCGCGGGTGCCGCTGTCTCGGTTGCACGGCGGGCTTGGGTTGACGCTCTCGTTCGAGACGCAGGGCGCGGTACGGCTCGCGATCCGAGGGACGGCCCCGCAGGAAGGCCAGGTCTGGCTGGAGGGGCTGCGCGTGGAGTAAACCAGAAACCGGCGCCAGAAAAACGGGGCCTCGTGCGCGGGGGCTCGTCGCAGCGGCATCTCATGTGTGAGCTGTTCGCTGCGGCGTTCACTACAGAGTTTTCTCCGTATGTAGTACACTTATTATTCCTGTGTGTCGTCTCGTCCGAGACGAGTTCCGCCGCTGTCCTCCCCGGGCGGCGGTGCGAGCGGAACCATGGTGTTGGCCTCTGTGCGTGACGACCTCCGTCGGTCACGCGAAACCACAACCCCTTCCCCTCCCCCAATCATGAAGACGAAGTTGCCTCGAACGTGCTGGGCCTCGTGGGGCCTCGCCACCTGTATGACTTTCGCGGTGGTTGCCTGCACCGGCACCACCGAAGACGACGCGAACGACGCCTCAGAAGACGAGGGAGGCAACGGCGGGTCCGCGGGCCGGGGCGGCTCCGCCGGTAAAGGCGGCTCCGCCGGCAAAGGCGGCTCAGGAGGCCAGGGCGGTACGGGCGGCACCGCGGGTAAGGGAGGTTCGGGGGGGCAAGGCGGTACGGGCGCGGCTGGCAAGGGAGGCTCGGGGGGCCCGGGCGGGTCCGGGGGGACAGCCGGCGCCTCGGGGTCCGGGGGCGCCGCCCCGCCGCGCATGTTGACCATCGACCTCTCGTCCGCTCCGAGCTGCACACTCTTCGACAGCGTCCAGGAGATGGAAAAGGACTTTTTCCCGAAGTCCTGCGGGCAGGAGTCCTGTCACAGCAAAGGTCCCGGGGCATCCCTCCCTGAGTTCGTGCCCGACCTGCACGACCCGGGCATGGGAGCACTGCTGATCGATGCGCCAGTGGGCATGTTCTCTCCTTGCCAGGGTGAGCGCATGGTGAACAAAGCCAAGCCCGACGACAGCATGCTGCTCGTCAAGGTGGCGAGCGGTCTCACGCCTATGTGCCTCAACGGCAAGCCAGCCGGCTCTGCCATGCCGTTCCACCCCGACGACCCCGTACTTCTGACGGCGGCGGAGATCGCCTGCGTAAGGTGGTACGTTCACCAACTCGCCAAACCTTGAATCGAGGACCATGGCACCGGCCGGACGGGACCGGACGCTCACGGCCTTGGCCGTGACCCGAAAATCGGAAGACTGCTCGTGACGTCCACGCAGCCCCCTGGGCCCGAGATTCTGCCCCGTGGGGACAGCGCGTTCGTCCTGCGCGTCGCTGACCATTTCGACGAAGGGGTCTCGGACCGGGTCCGCGCGCTGACGTGGCAAATGGATCGGGGCCGCCCCGAAGGGGTGCTGGACGTGGTGCCTGGCTACACCGAGATCCTCGTGGTCTTCGATCCGGCCTGCCGTGACGTCCCTGGCGTCGTCGCGTGGATGGCCGCCGTGGCAGGGGCAGCGGTCGAGACCCGGGAGCCGGCGGCCCCGCGCCTCGTCACCGTGCCCGTCTGTTTCGACGACAGGTGGGCGCTCGACCTGCCTGCGCTGGCCGCGCGTGCCGGGGTCTCGGTACCTGACTGGATCGGCCGGTTCGTCGCCACACCCTTTCGCTGCGTGGTGCTGGGCTTTCGCCCAGGGTTTCCCTACCTGACAGGCATGCCCGAGGCGCTGAGCGCACCCCGACACCCGAGCCCCCGTGCCTTCGTTCCGGCCGGCGCCGTGGCGGTGGCGGGCGCGCAGGCCGGCATCTACCCCGTGGAGGGCCCCGGCGGCTGGCAGATCGTGGGCCGCAGCCCCCTGCGGCTCTTTGTGCCTCGACGAAGCCAGCCTTTTTTCATCCAGCCGGGCGACGACGTGCGCTTCGTGCCGATCGACAGCGCGCGCTTCGAGGCCTTGCAGGAGGCGGAGCCCTCGCCATGATCCGGATCGACCTCAACGCCGACCTGGGTGAAGGGCAAGCGCACGACGAAGCCCTCTTCCCCCTCGTCACGTCGGCCAACATCGCGTGCGGCCTTCACGCAGGGGACGCCGACGTGATGCGCGCCAGCCTGGAGCGCGCCCGGCGCCATGGGGTGGCGGCAGGGGCCCACCCCGGCTTGGCCGATCGCGCGGGCATGGGGCGCGCCGCAAGTTCCGCCACGCCCGCGCAGGTCTTCAACGTGGTGGTGTACCAGCTGGGCGCCCTGCGGGCGATGTCCGCCGCCCTGGGCGTTCCGCTCAGACACGTGAAAGCGCATGGGACCCTCTACAACTCGGCCATGGTGCAGGTGCCGGTAGCCCGGGCGTTCTGCGCGGCGGTGCGGCAGGTGACCCCGGACCTGGTGGTCTTCGGGCTCCCCGCGTCCTGTCTGCAAGCGGAAGCGCAGACCGCGGGGCTTCGCTTCGCCGCGGAGGCGTTTTTGGATCGGCACTACGACGACGAGGGGCGACTCGTGCCTCGCACGGACCCGCACGCGCTGGTGGAGGCCGAGCCCCTGGCCATCGCGGCCCGAGCCGTGGACTTGGCTACCTTGGGGCGGGTGACCGCGCTTTCGGGACGGCCCCTGTCCCTGACGGTTCAAACCTTGTGCCTTCATGGCGATCGCGCGGAGGTCGTGAGCGTCGCCAAGGAGGTCCGCCGCGCGCTCGCCCTGGCGGGGGTAACCCTGCGAGCCCCCGACCGTCACCCCGGGAGCGCCGACCATGCCCACGGTTGAAGTGCTGCGTGCCGGGGCCCTCACCACGGTGCAGGACCAGGGGCGTCCCGGGTGGGGGCGGTTCGGCGTGTCACCGAGCGGGGCCGTGGATCCCCTGGCTCTCCGCGTGGCCAACATTTTGGTGGGCAACGAGGAGACCGCGGCGGCCCTCGAGATCGCCGGCCCCGGAGTGGTGCTCAAGATCTACGGCCAAGCACTGCTGTGCATCGTGGGTGCCGACCTGGGCGCCACGCTGTCCGGGCAGCCGGTGGCGCCAGGACAGCGCGTGCTGGCGAGCGACCGGCAGATCCTGGCGTTTACGAACCGGCGGCAAGGCTTTCGGGCCATCGTGGCGTTCGCAGGGGGGCTGTCGGCGCCGGGCCTCTTCGGCAGCCGCGCCACCGATATCGCCGCGGGCCTGCCCCGAGGGCGGCTGGAAAAAGGGGCCATGCTGGAGGTGTTCGCTCCGGCACCCGGCTCGGGACCCGTGCGGCCTCCGGTCCTCGGGGACGGTAGCGCCGCCGTGATCGAGGCTCTTTTCGAGGGGCTTTCTTCAGCACCGAGCGGCGCAGGTGCCCGCGCACCGCTCGTGGTGCGGTTCGTGCCGGAAGACGGAGGCCCTGTGCTCATGGGACGAACGTTCACGGTGTCGCACCGCTCGAACCGCACCGGCTTTCGACTGCATGCCGAAGGCGAGGCCCTGCCGCCCCGACCCCCCTTGGCGTGGTCGAACCCTGTAGCGCCGGGGGCGATACAGCTTCCACCCGATGGTACGCCCATCGTGCTGCTTGCCGATCGGCAAACCGTGGGTGGGTATCCCGTCCTCGGGCACCTGGCAGCGGTGGACCGGACGGTGCTGGCGGGCGCAGCGCCTGGTGATCGCCTGCGGTTCGAGGCCATCAGCGCCGAGGCCGCCCGCGAGCAGGCCGCCGAGCGCCACGCCATGCTCACGCTCTTGTCGGAAAGCGTGGTTCGCCGGTCGTGGCGCTCGTGGGCTTGACGGACGCCCGGGGACTTGCCTCACGAAGAAAATGAGTGTACCCGTAGTCGCCCCCGGCCAATGGGCGATCACGAACGAGACCGCGCGTTGCGCCGCAGCCCGAGGTCGCCTTCCTGAAAGGGCTCGTTTGACGCAAGCGGTCTCACCTCACAATCCGTCTTCGGCCGAAGGCCGAAGCATGCCGGGCTGGCCAACGCACCCCTGGGTGCAAGCCACGGCCAGCGCGCTGACGCTCGTGCTGCTGCACCTGATGGTGACCTCCGTGGGCATGGGCTGGACGTGGTCGATGACGGGTGTGCTGATCGTGGGAGCCGTGGCACGGAGACTGCTCCCCCTATCGCCGTACGTCGTAATGACGGTGGTGGGGCTCGTCGCCTTGTACCTCTGGAAGCCCCGTTTTTTCCTGTTCGAGGTGACGCTGCTGCTGCTGCTCTGGCGAGGGCGCAAGCATCCCTGGGTGTTCTTCGCGATCCTCGTGGGCTTGGGCATCGTGTTGCCGAAGACGATCCGCTTGCTTTTCTACCGCCAGGCCGCGGCCTGGAACTGGGTGAGTGACGCGGCGTTGGGGCACATCCTCTTGGTGGGCCTGCTGTTCTGGTTCGAGCGGCGCCGCGGCCGGTTGGACGAGCCCTCGTATTTTCAGTGGATGACTCTGTTCGCGTCGGCGGCGAACCCCCTCAACCCACTCAACCTCGGCCCCCTGGATATGTGGCGGACGCCCCACATCGACGTGCGCGCCCTCGGCCGGAGCCTAATTCTGCTGGCCCTGAAGGGCACCGCCCTTTGGTACATCAACCGCGAGCTTTCGGCGCACCTGCTCCGCGATCAGACGTTCGAGCACCTGTCGGCCCTCAGCTTCGGGGGCCTGTGGGCCACCGTGGGGCTGAACTACCTCCGCCTCGCGCTTTATCTTTCGGGCACGGCGGATGTGGCCATCTTGATTCTTCGCACCTTCGGCTGGGACCTGGCCCACCCGTTTCGCTGGGCGCTGCTGGCCTGGAACCCGGTGGAACTATGGAGGCGCTGGTCCATCTACAACCGCAAGTTGCTCATCAAGTGCGTGTACTTCCCGCTGGGAGGCGGCAACAAGCGCCGCTACCTCAACGTGATGGCCACGTTTTGGGCCAGTGCCTGGCTTTTACACACGGGCTGGTTCGGCTCGGTGTATTGGATCGTGGGGGCCGCCGGACTGCGCGATCAGACCGTGTATTTCACACTCCAGGGCTTGGCAGTCTGTGGTTGTCTGGCGTGGTGGCAGCGCCAAGGCAAGGACCCGAGCGCGGACAAACAGCTTCGGCTCTCCGCGGGCCGCGTGCTGGGCACCGTGGGCACCCAAGCCTATTCGGCCCTGGTTCACATTCTGGTCATGGCCCCGGGCATCGGGTGGAGCGAGCGATGGGTCCTGATGGCGCGTTGTCTCGGTCTTCCGCTTTGAGCCGTCCCGCGCGAGGCTGAGGCGCGCAGCCGGCCCGCCCGGGGGGCTTTGTCTCGACGCCCCGCCTTGCCCGCCTCAAACGGGGCCAGACATCTGCCGATGTGGGAGCCGGAAGACCGAAGGGTGGCCACGCCTGTGGCACACGACTTCGATGCGCCCCATGCCCACCACGAATGCCCTGAACCGCGTCTTGACCAAGTGTACGCCCGAAATGTTCGGGCGATACCATTTGCTGGGCCGCATCGCGATCGGGGGCATGGCCGAGGTCTACGTCGCCCGGTGCGGTGAACTGATGGGCATGCAAACACTGATCGCGCTCAAGCGCATCCTGCCGGTGCATGCGGCTGACGCCAAGTTCATCCAGATGTTCCAGCGGGAGGCCAGCATTGCGCTGCGCCTTCAGCACCGGGCGATCGCGCGCGTCTACGAGGTGGGTAAGGTTGCCGACGACTGGTTCCTTTCGCTCGAGCTGGTCCAGGGAGAAAACCTCGCGCGCGTGACGGAGGCGCTCACCGAGAGGGGGCTACAATGGGATCCCAACCTGGTGGCGTTCATCGGCGCGGAGGTGGCTCAGGCGCTGCACTACGCGCACACCTTGCAAGACGCCCGCGGCCGCGATCTGAAGATCGTCCACCGCGACGTCAGCCCAGAGAACGTCATGCTGGGGTTCGACGGCTCCGTGAAGGTCATCGACTTCGGCATCGCGCTCTGTGAGTCGTACGCAAGCCTCACCACCCAAGGTGCCGTGCGCGGCAAGGTGCAGTACGTCTCGCCCGAGCAGGCCCAAACGCACAAGCTCGACGGCCGTTCCGACGTGTTTTCGTTGGGGGTGGTGCTGTACGAGTGCCTCACGGGGGCGCAGCCCTTCGAGAGGACCTCACCGATGGCCACGCTGGAGGCGGTGGTGAACAAGTGGGTACCGCCCATCCCCCACGTTCCGCCCGCGCTCAACGAAGCCATCATCAAGGCGCTCGAGAAGGAGCCAGGCAAGCGCTACCGTGATGCCCAGGAGTTCTCCTTCGCGCTTTTGTCGGCCATCTCCGGGCAAGATACCGCCAGCGGCCCCACCAAGGTCGCTCAGCTCGCGACCGCGCTCTTTCCGGAGCGCCTCCAGCGCTGGCGCCAAATCCAGGAGATGGCGCTCGAGGGCTTCGGGTTCGCCGAACGCCCCCCGAGTGGCCCGGGTCTGCCTTCGGAGCAAGAGACACGCGTAGAACCCCCGGTCGCAGGTTCAGCGGACCTACTGCCGCCGCCTTCGCCCGCGACGCCGCCGCCCGAGCGACGAACGCGGCGCGGCCTGGGGGCGGTGGTGGCGCTCGCGACGGCTGCGGTCGTGCTGGTGTTGCTCGTCAGGGTGCCAGGGTCGCTCGCTCCCCTCACGGACCCGCAGGCGGCCACGGTCACCACGGTCGAGGCCCCCTTGCCTCGCGTCGTGCCGTTGTCGAACGCCCCCCTTCCAGCGCCGCCACCCGTGGCGCCTCCCGAGACGCCCGCGCCTGCGGAGGCCGCACCCGAGCCAGCGGCCGCCGAGGAGCCCCCCAGTCGCAGGAAAAAGGCTAAACGGCGCAGCCGAGACAAGGACCCTAGCCGTCGCAAGGCGCGCCGAAAGAGTCGCAGACATAGCCACCCTGCGGACACGGCCACCGATTGAATTCCGCGGGCATCGGGACTAAAACGGCGCCCCGATGCACTCCCCGCTCATCTTCGACTGCGACGGCACGTTGGCGGACACCATGCCCGCGCACTACAAAGCCTGGCTCGACGTGCTCGCCCCCTTCGGGGTTCCCTTCCCCGAGCCCCGCTTCTACGCCATGGGGGGCATGCCCACCGCCGAGATCTCGCGCATCCTGTTTTCAGAAGCGGGGCTCACGGTCGACGTGCGCGCGATGGCCACGGCGAAGGAAGAGGCGTTCTTGACGAGACTCTCGGCCGTGCAGCCCCTCGAAAAAGTGGTGTCGGTGGCCCGCACCGGTCGGGGACAGCGCCCCATGGCCGTCGCCTCGGGTGGTCAGCGCAGCGTGGTCGAGCTGACGCTCGCGCAGATCGGCGTGCGTGACTGGTTCGAGGTGATCGTGACCTCGGAGGACACCACCCGCCACAAGCCCGAGCCCGACGTGTTCCTGGAGGCCGCCCGCCGTCTGGGCGTGACGCCCGAGACCTGTACCGTCTATGAGGACACCGATTTGGGGATCGAGGCGGCCCGGCGGGCCGGCATGAAGTGGATCGACATTCGGGAGCTTTGAATCAGGGCACGCGCGCGGCTGACCGCCCCCGCACCGGGGGTGGGAACACCCCGCGAAAAAAGCTTGCTCGTCTCGCCAAGTTGCCTCCAGCCCACGGAATTGCCGGAAACTTTTGTTTCGGCGTGCCCGATATCAAGGCATGAAGGACAACGACGCACTCACGCGACCGGCGGCGCGCCTCGTCACCGTCAGTCACGCCATCGATCACCATCTGGCGCGGGCGCATGCGCCCCGGGGGCGGGCGCTGCGAAAATACGCGGCGCGGGCACTCCTGCTGAGCATGAGCGGAAGCCTCAACCGCCCAACCCAGGTGGAGCAGGCCCGGGCTTCGATGCAGCGCTGCTTCGACGAGCTCAAGAGGCTCGAAGCGGCCGAGGCTTGCGACCCCGGTGTCTTGCACAAGGCCCTCACCCTGGCTGACACCTTCCTTCGCGCTTTGCCGCAGCCCGAGCCCGAAACCCACACGGCGCCTCTGTCCCCCCGCTCACGCCCCGTGGGGGTCGGCGCGCTGGCCACGCTCATCCCCCTTGCCGTGACAGGATCTCGAAGCCCTTGAGGTAGTCGAGTGCCACCTGCACGGGGTAGTCCGCCAGCCGCTGGGGCGGGGTTGCCACCTCCCCCTGCTCGTTGCGCAGGTGCCGCTCGTAATCGCGCTCCCGCATGATCTCCTCGTCACCCGTTTCCGCGGGCGGCATGGTGGCCACATGGATGTTGGGCGTAATGCCCTGGCTCTGAATCGAGCGCCCGTTCGGTGTGTAATACCGGGACACCGTGAGCTTGAGACCACAGGGACGGGGGCCACAGCCGTCGAGCGAAAACACGGTTTGCACCGAGCCTTTGCCGAAAGTTTGGGCACCCATGATCACGGCCCGGCGGTGATCCTGCAAAGCCCCCGCGACGATCTCGGCAGCAGAGGCCGTTGCCCCATCGACCAGCACCACCATGGGAAAGCCCGACCACGTGCCGCGCTTGTGCGCCACTTGCCGATCCATCTCTCGACCGGCTTTGCCGACCGTACGCACGATGAGTCCTTCGGAGAGGAAACGATCGGCGACCTTGACCCCTTGATCGAGCAGCCCACCCGGGTTCCGGCGCATATCGAGGATGAGGCCGCGCAGACGGCTCTTGTTCGCCTTGGTTTGTCTATCGAGGGCCTGGAGGGTCTCTTCGAGCTTTGGATCGGTATTGGCCGCGAAAATGCGGATTTTCACGTAGCCGTAGCCGTCTTCGAGCAGCCGACCCTCGACGGACTTGACCTCGAACTTGGCACGCTTGATCCGAAAGGTGAGCGAACGGCCCATCCGCTCGACCACCAGTTCGACCTCGGAGCCCGGGGGACCCTGGATGCGAGACACGGCGTCGTTCCAGTCCAACGCGGCCGTCTCGGCCCCATCGATCTTGCGGATGATGTCGCCGGGTGACACCCCGGCCTCGAACGCGGGTGACCCCTCGATCGGCGACACCACGACCAGCCCCGTTTTGCGCTTTTCGAGATCGATGCCAATGCCTTCGATCTCGGAGTCACCTTCGGTTTCCTGCTTGAGTCGCTCGTACTCTTCGGGGTCCATGAAGCGCGAGTGCGGATCGAGCACGTCGGTCAACCCTCGCGCAGCGCCGTACATGAGTTCGGCTTCAGAGACGTTTTCCACGTAGGTCGACTCGATGTACGAGAGCACCTTCGCGAAGATGCCCAGCTTTCGGTAAGGATCGAAGCGCCCCGCCCACAGCGGCTGGCTGGCGACGAGGCCCGCGACGAAGGTCCCCAAAAAGGCCGCAAAGGCGCATACGGACAACGTCAACCAGCGTGTCGCCTTCAGGCGCTTGTCGCTCATGCCCCCGATGATAGCAGCCCCCAGCTAGCGGCCCTCACGAAGAAGGCTCCGCGGATCGAACGGCTGCCCACCTCTCCACACCGCCCACCTCACCACGGGCGCACCATCGAGCGTGCGGCCCACACGACCGAGGCGCGCACCAAGGCTCACCTGCTCCCCGGCCTTCACGTCCACGTCCCGCAACCCGGAGAGCACGGTGCTCATGCCCCCGACGTGGCTGAGCACCACGGCGTATCCGCCGCTGGGCAATGACTCCACCCGGCGCACCTCCCCGTCCGCCGGCACGACGACCGGGGCGTCCACCCGCGACAGGATCTTCACGCCCGGCTCGCGCACGACGACGCCGGTGACAGGATCGGCCTTGAGGCCCGGTCCCGCGATCACGGTGCCCTTGGTCGGCCACGTCAACCGATCGGGCGGAGGCTCTCGTGGCGGCAACGAGGGGGGCCGCACCGCCAACGCGGCCCGCTCGCGGGACACGCGCGAAAGTTCGTCCCGGAGCGTGTCGTCCTCGCGCAGGCTCCGGCGCAGCACGGTGAGCGCCAAGGTGGTGGCATGCGCCTGCTGGGGGCGGACCTGCGTGTCGGCGAAGAACCCCAGCTCGCGACGACGAAGCAGGCGGTAGGCGAGCAGAGCTTGTTCCCGCGCCCGGGACCGCGCGGCTTCGCGTTGCCGCCCGAGCGCCGCCTCACGGGCCCCGAGATGCGCTTCGACGAGGGCCGCCGGATCGCCTTCGACGGCGTCCTCCGGCGAGGCGGCCACAGGCAGAACGCACCAGGCCCACGAAAGGCCTACACTCACGGCCAGCACCGACCGGCCCCAACTCCGGCCACGATCAGGCACGCTGACCTCGCGGCGCGGGCAGAGCCCTCTTGCCTACCCAGGCGCCCACGGCGAGCGCGGCCAGCGAGGCCACGAGCGCCTCGCGCCAGGGCACGAAGGGGAGCGACGGCGGCAACCACTCCCCGAGCGCCGCGACCCAGGTGTGCACCAGCCCCGCGTGGACCGCCCACAAGGCTCCCCAGGCGACCAGGCTGCCCGCCAAGGCAGAAAGAGCGCCCACGATGGCCCAGGGCCGCCTCATGCCCGCGGGCGTTTCGCCGAGCAAGGTCAAGGCGGCCACCTCCTCCTGCCGGCGCGGCCGGCCTTGAAGGAGGGGCAAGGTGAGAACGGCCCCCCCCGTCACCAGGGCCAAAGCCAGGAGGCCGAGGGCGAGCGTGCGCAGCAACCCCAGGATCGACCGCAAGCGCGACAAGCCGTCCTGCATGGCGTCCACCTCGGCGATCCCGGGAATGCGACGAAGGCGGCTGGCGAGCGCCTGAGCGCGCGCCGCGAGACCCTCGCTCGCGCTGAGCCGGACCTCGAGGGAACGGGGAAGAAAGCCCTCCTCGAGGCCGTCGAGCCCTGTGGCCGCGCCCCCCACGGCCTGGGCCTCGCGGCGAAGCCGTGCCAGCGCCTCCGTCGAGCTGACGGCGCGGACCCGCTCGACCCCGGGCACCCGGACCACGATGTCCGCGAGGGCCGCGGCCCGCGCCGCCGACATGTCCTCACGAAGGTAAGCGATGACGTGCACGTTGTCGGCCAGGCGGGGCACCAACGACTCGGCGAGGCGGGACGCAAGGCGGGCGGTTCCCAGCAACAGCATGAACAGGGCGAAGGCACCCCCGAGCGCCAGGATTGGGCCGGGCTGCCGATCGAAGGTGCGCCGCACACGCCGCCAGGTCCAGGCGAAGGTCATCGCGTTCGCTCCCCGGCGTCGTCGCCGGACCATGGCGCGAGATCGTCGTCGTGAAGCTCGGTCACGTCGTCTCGCTTCACGTCGGGCACCTCGGGGGCGAAGCCCGGGGCTGCGGCGCCAACACCTTCGGGAGCGCCTTCGGCCGGGGCGGGCCCGGGCCGCTCTCCCCGGAGCAAGGTCATCCGGGGCGCCCCCACGAGGCGTCCCGCTTCGAGAGCGAGTGTGCGCGCGCCTCGACGTGCGAGCTGAGAGGCAAACGCGGGGTCCGCGGTCGCACACAGAACCGCGGCTCCGGCCGCCCGTGCCCCGTCGATACCGCGGGCCAGGGCCTCCCGATCGGCCTCGCTGAGGCCCGCAGCCGGTTCGTCGAGCACGACCAGGGGAGGCGCCCCCACCAACGCCCGCGCGACGGCGACCAAGCGGCGTTCCCCCCAAGACAGCTCCGCGACGGGACTCTGCACGGCCTCGTCGCACACACCGATCTCGCGCAGAGCTTTGCGAGCGCCTTCCTCGGCTTGCGGGGGAGAGGCTCCGCGCACCGCCAGAGCCAGCATGACGTTCTCGCAGGCCGTTTCGTCGAGCACGAGCGGCGGCTCGGGTGGCAGGTACCCGATGTTCCGGCGCACGAAGGGTAAAGAGCCCGCCTGGAGCCCCAAAATGTCTCGGCCTGCGATCAGCACCCGCCCCGCGTTCGGGCGACACGCCGACGCCGCGATGGCCATCAAGGTGCTCTTGCCCGCGCCCCTGCCGCCGCAGAGCATGAGGAGCTCACCGGGCCCCATCGAAAAGCAGATCCGATCTACCACCGACCGCCCTTGCCTCAGAAGTGAAACGTCCTCCAGCCGAAGCACCTCGTCCCGCACGAGGCGGTCGGGAGCGCCCACGCCCGAACGCAGCCCTTCGTCGAGCCTCCAGGCGTCTGCGGCCCCGCCATCGGGGGCGTCGTGTGCGGGCACTTCGGGCGACGTTCGCATGAGCTTGGCTCACCGGCTCTTGGCGCGCGCGCGGCGCCGGCGACAGCGGGCCACCACCCAGGCAAGCCCTACCGACAACGGGATGGCCCCCGTGCGGACGGCACGGCCCGGCTCGAAGGAACAGAGCAGCGCACCCCCTTCGACTTGGTAGGTGATCGGGTCGAAGGGAGGTGCTCCGTCGATGCCGGCGTCCAGGGCGTCTTCGGCGGTGGGCGCATCGAAGGACGCGTCGGCATCCAGGGCCACGGGCGCATCGAAAGGAACTTCGGCATCCTCGGGCACCGCCGCGTCACCAGCCCCCGCATCCCCGTCGCCCGCGTCAGACATGCCAGCATCCTCGGGGGTGCTGCCTCCCATGCCCCCGCCGCCCATCCCTCCCCCGCCGGCTCCTCCTTGGCCGCCAAAGCCACCGTCCGGCGGCGTACACATCGCCAGCGCCTCGTTGACGCACCCTTGGTTCGGGATGCAGAGATCGTTGGTACAAACGTTGCCGTCGTCGCAGCTGAGGTTGCTCTCGGGCGTGCACAGGCCACGGCGGCAGCGCTCGCCGACCGTGCACATGTTCCCGTCCTCGCAGGGATCTCCCTCGGGCACCGTCTGCCCCACGCACAACCCGAATACACAGCGGTCCAAGGTGGTGCAGAGGTTACCGTCCGTGCAATCGGTGCCGTTGGGCGCCAGGGTGCCCCTGCAAAAGCCCTGCTGACAAACATCGTTGAGGCTGCAGGGGTTGCCGTCGTTGCAAAGGGCACCGTCAGCGTGCCCAAAGCAGGGGTCGGGGGCCTGGCCGTACGCCCGCGGCAGCAGGACGAGCAGCCCCGAGACCGCGGCAACCGCTGCGGCCAGCCGATGCGCCCGGACGAGCCGCTCCCGGCAGGAGGGCGCCCGCCCGTCGAACCCCGCGCCTGCTTGCCTTGAAGACATGTTCGCTCCCTTCATCGGCGGGATGCGACCAGGCTGTAAGCCCAGCGCCAAGGGAATGACACCCGGCCCCAGGCCTCCGAGACCTGGCGTCATGTAATGTCACGCCACGCTTGTCCCCAGGGTGGACAAGCAGGTAGAGGCGCGAAAAGATTGTGCAATCCGGCACTTGTCCACAGGCTTGTCGACAGATCCCCTCACCCACTACCTGTAGTGTGCCGAGCTGTAGGATGACCCTAGATGTAGTGTTTTTATTGTTGACGCCCCCCCTGCCTTCGGTGAAAGTGCGCTCACGATTTCGACGCAACCTCGTTGCATGCGAGGCCCCGCCTGCCCGCAGGCGCCACCGGGGGCCCCGCAGAGGGGCGTCGGCATCGAAAGAGGAGGAGTTGGTCCTCCTCATATCGACCGCAGCGCGTCGGCGGAGCCACCGCGTGACGCTGAACCGCACAAACTAACTAAGCCGCACCACATAGGGGAGGAGGAGAGCCCATGCTTGAGAACGTTCCACGTAAAGGCCGCAATGGACGCACCACGGGGACTGTCGTGAATGATGACGCCGAGGGACCCCTGACGCCGCGCCACGCCAAGGCTCGCGAGACCCGGCCTGGCCTCACGTTCGAGCGCTTCTTCACCCGCGAGGGCGACGACGGCTATGGTGGCATCACGTGGGAGCTGCGTACCGCCTCCATCACCGGCGAGAGCGGCAAGAGCATCTTCGAGCAGAAGGACATCGAGGTGCCCAAGTTCTGGAGCCAGACGGCCACGAACGTCGTTGCCCAGAAATACTTCCGCGGTCAGCCCGGCACGCCCGAGCGTGAGCGCTCCGTGCGCCAGCTCATCGACCGCGTGGCCGACACGGTGACGAACTGGGGTCTGGCCGACGGCTACTTCGCCGACGGCGCCTCGGCCGAGGTGTTCCGCGCCGAGCTCAAGCACCTCATCGTCAACCAGAAGATGTCTTTCAACTCGCCCGTGTGGTTCAACGTGGGCATCGAAGCCGAACCGCAGTGTTCAGCCTGCTTCATCAACAGCGTCGACGACACCATGGGGGGCATCCTCACGCTGGCGAAGACCGAAGGCATGCTCTTCAAGTACGGCTCGGGTACGGGCACCAACCTGTCGCCCATCCGCTCTTCGCGCGAGTTCCTCAACGGCGGCGGCACGGCCTCGGGCCCCGTGAGCTTCATGCGCGGATTCGACGCCTTCGCGGGCGTGATCAAGTCGGGCGGGAAGACCCGCCGGGCCGCGAAGATGGTGATCCTGAACGTCGACCACCCCGACGTAGAAGAGTTCATCTGGTGCAAGGCCAAAGAAGAGAAGAAGGCGTGGGCCCTGATCGATGCGGGCTACGACGGCTCATTCGACGGCGAGGCCTATAAGTCGATCTTCTTCCAAAACTCGAACAACTCCGTGCGCGTCACCGACGACTTCATGGAGGCCGTTCAGAAGGACAACGACTGGTCGACGCGCGCCGTGCTCACGGGCGCTCCGGTCGATACCTTCAAGGCGCGGAAACTGTGGCGCGCCATCGCGCAGGCCGCCTGGGAGTGCGGTGACCCCGGCCTTCAGTTCGACACCACCGTCAACGCCTGGCACACGTCGCCCAACTCGGGCCGCATCAACGCCAGCAATCCCTGCAGCGAGTACATGTACCTCGACGACTCGGCCTGCAATCTGGCCTCACTCAACCTGCGCAAGTTTCAAACGGAGCAGGGTGGGTTCGACGTCGACGGCTACAAGAAGGCCATCGAACTCACGATCACCGCACAAGAGATCCTGGTCGACAACGCCAAGTACCCCACGCCGCGGATCGCGGAGAACTCGCACAAGTACCGTCCCTTGGGCCTCGGCTACGCCAACTTGGGCTCGTTGCTCATGTCGATGGGCTTGCCCTATGACTCGGAAGAGGGCCGCGCCTGGTGCGGAGCTTTGACCTCGATCCTCACCGGCTGGGCCTACCGCACCAGCGCCCGCATCTCGCGCGACGCCACGGGCCCCTTCGAGGGCTACGCCGTCAACGAGCAGCCCTTCCTGGGCGTCATGAAGAAGCACCGCTACCACGTGGACAAGATCGACCGCGCCTTCGTGGCCGGCAACGTGTGGGAAGCCGCACGCGACGCCTGGGACGACGCGATCGTCATCGGCGCCGAAGCGGGATTCCGCAATGGGCAGGCCACGGTGCTTGCGCCCACCGGAACCATCGGCTTCATGATGGACTGCGACACCACGGGCATCGAGCCCGACATCGCGCTCATCAAGTACAAGCGCCTCGTGGGCGGCGGCATGATCAAGATCGTCAACAACACGATCGACGAGGCGTTGAGGGCCCTCGGCTACGATCACGGACAACGCAAGGAGATCGTCGAGTACGTGGATCGCGAAGAGACGATTGAGGGGGCGCCCGGGCTCGACCCCGATCACCTGCCTGTCTTCGACTGCGCCTTCCGCGCAGCGAACGGCACGCGTTCCATTCACTACACGGGTCACATCCGCATGATGTCCGCCGCCCAGCCGTTTCTCTCGGGCGCCATCTCGAAGACGGTGAACTTGCCCGCGGATGCGTCCGTCGAGGACGTACAGGAAGCCTACCTCGAGTCGTGGAAGGCGGGCCTCAAGGCCGTGGCCATCTACCGTGACGGCTGCAAGCGCACGCAACCTCTGTCCACGAGCAAAACCGATCCGGGGCTGCAAAAGGCCAAGGCCAAGGGCGAAGCCGTCGTGCTTCGCAAGAAGCTGCCGGATGAGCGCCACTCGCTCACGCATAAGTTCTCGGTGGCAGGCCACGAGGGCTACATCCACGTCGGCCTCTATGAGGACGGCGCGCCGGGCGAGATCTTCGTACGGATGGCGAAAGAAGGCTCCACGATTTCGGGTCTGATGGACTCGTTCGCCACGGCCGTGTCCTTGGCCCTGCAACACGGCGTTTCGCTGCGCCTGCTCGTGGACAAGTTCTCGAGGACGCGCTTCGAGCCGGCTGGCTTTACGGGAAACCCGGAGATTCCAAGGGCCACGTCGCTCATGGACTACATTTTCCGCTGGCTGGAAGCCAAGTTCCTGCGCGAGGACGGCACCATTGGCGCCCCTTCGCTCAACGAAAAAGCCGACAAGGCCGCGGCGATCGTGGCGAAGCCGTCAACCCCGGCGCCGAAGGTGGAAGTGGTGGACGCGACCAAGGCCCCGCTCGAGAAGTTCGAGAGCCGGCCCATGTTCGGCTTCATCGCTCGCAGCGAGGCGCCGACCTGTCCCGAGTGCGGCGACATCATGGTGCCGAACGGCTCCTGCCACAAGTGCATCACCTGCGGCACGACCAGCGGCTGCAGCTGAGCTGAACGACCCTCGCGGGCAACACCCCGGAGCCGCCCCAGGCGCTCCGGGGTTTTTGTTTTCGCGGGCACTTTGCCGTGGGGGGCTGTGGTAACCTCCACGTATGTTCACGTTCGTCACTGGCGGCTTTCGCTCTGGCAGATCGAACTACGCGCTTCGTCGTGCGTGCGAGTTGGGGCCACCGCCTTGGTGCTATGTCAGCCTTGGCCTCGACACCGATGACGCCATCGCCAAGCGCCTCGCGCATCACCGGCGCGACCAGGAGGCCATCTGGCACACCAAGCCCATCCCGGAGAAAGTCGCGGATCTGGTTAGCCCCGAAGCCTTGGCCCCCTACGGCTCCGTGGTGATCGATGGGTTTTCTCGATGGATCGAGGAACGACTCACCGCCCACCCCGAGCTGAGTGACGCCCAGCTCATCGCAGACGTCGAGGAGTTGGCCGACCGGCTCTACCGCACCACCGTCCCCGTGGTGCTGGTCACCCGAGAGGTGGGCCTTGCACGTCCTCCCGAAGATCCCCTCCTCAAGCGAGCGTTTCGTCTAACGGCGAGTGCAAACCAGATCCTGGCAAGCAGCGCCACTCACGTCTCGCTGCTGATAAGCGGCGTGCCCTTGCGCGTGCGATGACCCACGGCCTCAGCGCCCGGGACCCATGCCCTCAGGCGACACGCCCACGGCCTCCACGAGCGTCATCCATCCCACGCCCAACGCCGGCATGAGCAGGCCCACGGCGATCCCCAAGACGAGGAAGTCGCGGCTTTGCAGCTTCCCGCTTGCGTACGCGAGCGCGTTCGGCGGCGTGGAGATCGGAAGCGCCATGGCGGCGGAGGCACCGAAGGCGATCGGGATGGCCACCCGGGCCTCGAAGCCCACGGCCAACGTGACACCGATCGGCACCAACACGTTGGCAGCAGCCGTGTTGCTCATCAGGTTCGACAGGAGCACACAGGCGTAGGTCATCGCGAGCGCAAGCCCGATCGGGCCCACCCCATCCAGGGGCAGATTGGAGACGATCCAGGTCGCCACGCCCGTGGATTGCACCATCTCGCCGAGGGCCAAGCCCCCGGCGAGCAGGAACAGGACGTCCCAGGGCAAACGCTGCATGTCCTCTCGCCCGAGGATGCCTGTGGCCGTCAAGGCCACGATGGGCACGAAGGAGACGATCGCCGTGGGCAGGCCATGCCATTGTCCTGTCATCCACAGCCCCACGGTTCCCATGAAGGTCGCCACGGTCACCCAGCGCTGCCAGCGGGGCGCGCCTGACTCACCCGAGGCCCGCAGCGCACGCACGATCGAGGTTTCAGCGCTGGGGTCGGCCATCAGCGGCCCGCGACCCGCGTAGCGGAACACGAGAAAGGCCCACGCCAGGCCCGCCATCAGCAGCGCCGGTGGCAGGCCCACGATGAGCCAGTGCAGGAAGCTGACGCTCTCCCCCTTCCGCGCGAGCGCTGCCACGGCGATCGCGTTCGGCGGCGTTCCGATGAGGCTCCCCATGCCGCCGAGGTTGGCCGAGGTGGCCACGCCCAAGATCACGGCCCGTGTGTACCGATCCCCTGCTGGCAA
The DNA here is from genome assembly GCA_022184915.1 of Myxococcales bacterium. Classification (NCBI taxonomy): domain Bacteria; kingdom Pseudomonadati; phylum Myxococcota; class Myxococcia; order Myxococcales; species Myxococcales bacterium. Next base: position 170,759 of record JAGTJU010000005.1, read on the forward strand.
CGCGGCCACGAAGGGCGCCAGCAGGGCCAGCATCATGGCCGTGGTGGCCGTGTTCGACATGAACATGGAAAACGAGAACGTGAGGCCCATGCACCCGGCCAGGATCCACTTGCGTTGCTGACCGAGCCACGGCAGCAGCGTCAGCGCCATTCGGCGATCGAGCGCGGTCTTCGCCGCCCCTGCGGCCAAGATGAAACCCCCGAAGAACAACCAGATGAGCGGGTGGCCCAAGACCACCACGAAGCGCTCCCAGTCGTGCGATGTCTTCACGAAGACGCCCCCCGGTTGGCCCAGTAGCGCGATCTGGAGCGCGATGACGAGAATACCAACGGCGAACGCGGGCAACGCCTCCGTCACCCACAAGGCAGCCGCCAAAACCAGAATGAAGAAGCCACGTGTGCCTGCCGCCGACAAGCCCGAGTGAGACCGTACCGCCATCCACGTGGCAAGGCCTGCGGCCGCAAGACACGCGAAGAACGAGAGCAACCGCCTGGTCGAGGTGATCTCGAGGCGTCCAAACAAAGTCGCGACCGCATGGCGTGTGTCGGACATCATCGTGGGCAGCGCCAACGCGGGCGGCCGGGGTCGCTCGGGCAGGCCTAGGTCGGGCTCGGTCACGGCGGCAGTAAACCAAAGCGCACTCGCATGAGCAACCCCGCACGAAGGCCCGTGCCCGTGAAGGAAGCTGGCACGGCAGTGTTTACGTTTACGAGGAAAAATCGCGGCATTTCCTGCGCGAAATGCGAGCATCCTGAAACGCGATTGTTTCAATGTGGCCCGTGACAACGCAGAGCCTTGCGGCTAGCGGCAGGCTCTGCTTTCGTAGGATCACTTGTCGTTGCGGGTGCTCATTCGGCCGACGGCTTCGCGACCCGTGCGTGGGGCGCAGGGAGTGCTTTGCGCTTCGTTCCTGGCCGTCCTCGCCTTCGCCTGCCCGTGTCTGGCGTTTGCGGGGGATACAGCGGGGGCACCGGAAGCGCCACGCGTGCTCGTGGGCGGAGCCCTCCAGCCAAGACTCTCGTTCATCCACGACAAAGATGGCGCGATCACGGGCGCAGGCCTGCGTCGAGCGCGGCTTCGTCTTTACGCGTTTTGGTCGCCGCGGGTGTTGTTCTTCCTGCAGGTGGCAGCGGACAACGGCAGCGCGGAGGTGTGGGATGGCGTTCTCGATTTTCGTCTGCGCCCATCGACGAGCGTACGCGTCGGGCGCTTCGTGGGGGCGCAACCCGCGTCGTTTGCGCTTCAGGGGCTGCACCACGTGGACGGTGTCGACTTCCCCGTCATCGCCTCCCACTGGGCACGTCACACGCGCGGTGCCGATGGCCGCGACTTCGGTGTGGAACTGGTGTGGCGCCCGGGGCCCCTCACCCTCCGGACGATGTGGCACAACGGAGATGGCGCATGGACGCGGCTTGGGGGGAACGTGCGCGAGGATCCCCGCACCGAACCGCTGCGAGGGACCCGACGGGGCTTCGCCGTGTCACAGTTCATCGAGCACCGTCCCACCCGGTACGCGGGCGCACTGGTGCTGGGAGGCCATGCCGAGTACAACCGGGCCGCAGGGCCCGCCACCGCGATTCTGGGTCCCGACGGACTGCCCCACGGTCGAGACTTCTTCGCGTGGAGCGGGCACGTCTATTGGCACCCGCGCCCGGGCGACGCGCGCTTTCGGTTCAAGACCGACACGATCGGCATCTTCTATGAGCCTCCTCGCGGTGCGGCCGCGGCGGACGTGCTTCCCTCGGCGTTCTGGCAACGGCGACAGCATGTGCTGGGTCACAACGTCCTGGCGGCGTGGAGGCCCCGGGCCTCGTTCGAGACCTTTGCTCAAGTGGAAACGCTCACCACGGACCTCCTGGGCGTCGATCCCACACAGGGCCGTGCCTGGTTCGCCTCGGTGGGCGGTTCTTTCAGCTTGTCGGCGTGGGAGGCTGCGCGCCTGGCCCTCGAAGGGGTCAGCAGAGACGACGGGTTCGATGCGCGGCGGCTCACCCTGGTCGTGACGAGGCGCTCCGCGCGCACGCAGCCGTCAGCGTGGTTCATCGTCGCCCAGGCCCAGTACGTCTTTTGAGCCGCCCCTTTTGACGCGGGGCTGCGCCGGCTGCACGCCGGATGCGGCACCCGGGTCTTGCGACCCCTTGGGCCATCGGGTAGGAGTTCCGTGTGGGGTTCGGTGTGTTCTGCTGCTCTGACGCGCAGTCGCTGCGCCGGGTGCTCGATCCCTCGTCAGCTTCGGCGGCGGTGGTGAGGGTGCGGGCGCTGGCCCTGCCCTCGATGTTCCCCAGCGCTCTGCGCGAAGCGCTCAACGCCTTGCCCTACCGGGTGGCCTGCGTGGTCGCTCCACCCGAGGCCCTGCCCCTCGAAGACCGCGCCGTGAGGCTGGGAGACAGCGTGGTGTTCATCGCCGGCCGTGTAGCAGGGCGTGTGCCCGCGGAGGCCTCCGATCCCGTGGGCGCCGTGTTCGGTTTGCTCTCGTCGGGCCTGAGCCCCCGCCTGGGACGAAGCGACCAGCCGCGCTGGGAAGACGACGAGGGTGGCGATCCGTTTTCGGTGCTGGGCGTGTCTCCCGCCGCTTCGCTCGAGCAGGTACGGGCCGCCTGGCGAGCCAAGCTGGCCGAGTACCACCCGGACAAGTTCATGCGCGCGGGCAGCCGCATCCAGGCCGTGGCGGCCGATGAGAGCCGCCGTCTCAACGCGGCCTTCGCGCGCATCGCGGCCCAACGAGGAACGCGGCCTCTTCCCAAGGTGTGAGGCGCGCCAGGGCCCCCTCGAGCGACGTCCGTCCCGCCACCGTGTAACGAACCGTCGTGCCGCATGCGCAAGGGCCTCGCGACCCTCGTGCAGTACCGCCTCGCGGGGACACCCGCTTCGGACGCGCTCCCGATCACGCTGTCCGAGCTGCCGCAGGGGGTCTTCGCCCGGCTGGTGCGCGTGCGCGGCGGCAAGGCCGTGCCCGTCACGAATGAAACGAAGTTCAAGGTTTCGGACGAGATGACGGTGCTCGTGAACCAGGAGCGCCTCGAAGAGGCCGAGACAGAGCTCGCCAAGCGGGGCTGGCAGCGGCTGCCCGGGTGGCAGCCCAAGCCAGGGCTTTTGCCTACACCCACCAAGCCCTCGGCCTGAGCCGCGCTCCGGCAGGGCGCCTTGCGCAGAAGGTCGTGGCTGGCGAGGGATTGGCCCCCCGCCGCCGGTTCGGCTATAAAGCGCCCCGCTGCGCTTCGCGCGCCCTGCCCGCCACATGTCCAACCTGGTGCACATTCGCCGTCACGCTCCCGGTCCTGGGGCTTCCGAAGCTCCGGCCCCGGCCCCCTCCCACATGGAGCCCGGGGCCACCGCCGGCTCGCCTCTGGCGTACGTGGAGACCTACGGCTGCCAGATGAACGTCGCCGACACCGAGATGGTGCTGGGCATGCTCTCGGGGGCAGGCTACGGGCGTACGGAGGATCCTGCGCAGGCGGACCTCATTTTGATTAACACCTGCGCCGTCCGAGAGAAGGCCGAAGAGCGGGTCTATGGCCGGGTGGGCGCGCTGGCGCACCTCAAGCGCCGCAAGAACGTGGTGTTGGGCGTGACGGGCTGCATGGCCGAGCACCTCAAGGGCAAGCTTCAGGAAAAAGCGCCCGCGGTGGACCTGGTGATCGGCCCGGATGCCTACCGGCGCCTCCTGGAACATGTCGATCGCGCCCGCACCGGCCAGAGCGTCGAAGACACCAAGCTCGACCGCTACGAAACCTACGAAGGGCTCGATCCGGACCGTCAGATGACCGGCGGGGTCACCGGACACATCACGATCCAGCGCGGCTGCGACAAGTTCTGCACCTTCTGCATCGTGCCCTACACCCGGGGGCGGGAGCGGGGCGCGGCGCCCCGCGAGATCTTGCGGCAGGCGCGGGCCATGGCCGAGGCGGGATACAAGGAGGTGCAGCTCCTCGGGCAAACGGTCAACTCGTACCGCTACGAAGACGTCACGTTCGCGGACTTGCTCCGCAGCGTGGCCCAGGTGGAAGGCCTCGAGCGGATCCGCTTCACCTCACCCTACCCGCTCGACTTTTCGGACGATGTCATCGCGGCCATGGCCGAGACGGACAAGGTCTGCAAGCACGTTCACCTCCCCCTGCAGTCGGGCTCGGACAGCGTGCTCGAGCGCATGCGGCGCGGGTACGACTACGCCACCTTTCGTACGCTCGTGAGCAAGCTCCGGGCCGCCATGCCGGACATCGGGATCACCACGGACTTGATGGTGGGCTTCTGTGACGAAAGCGACGAAGAGTTTCGTGCCACGATCGACGCGATGGCCGAATTGCGCTTCGATAACGCCTTTACCTTCGCGTATTCGGAGCGCGAGGGCACGGTGGCCGCGCGCAAGATGCCCGACACGGTGCCCGAAGGGGTCAAGCAACGGCGGCTGGCAGAGATGATCACCCTGCAGCGCCAAATCAGCACCGAGATCAGCCAGGCCCAGGTGGGCACCCGCCAACGGGTGCTGGTGGAGACCACCTCTCGGCGCTCGGCCGAGGAGTTCCTGGCGCGGACCAGCGCGTTTCGTTCCGTGGTGATTCCGGCCGCCGGCTTCAAGCCCGGCGATCTCGTGGACGTCGAGATCACGGGCACCACCACCGCAACGCTTTACGGCCGCCCCGTGGAGGGTGTGTGAGCTCTGCCGAGCCCATCCGCGTGCTCTTCGTATGCCTGGGGAACATTTGCCGCTCGCCCACGGCCGAGGCCGTGATGCGCGCGCTCTGCGCACAGCACGGGGTGCACGAGCGCTTCTTTATCGACAGCGCCGGCACGGGGGCCTGGCACGCAGGTGAGCCCCCCGACAGGCGCAGCGCCGCCGTGGGCGCCAGGCGCGGCATGCCCCTGGGAGGACGCGCGCGGCAAGTGACCAAAGATGACTTCATCCGCTTCGATTACCTGCTGGCCATGGACCGCGCGAACCGCGACGAACTGCTGGCGCTCGCGCCCAGCGCCGAGGCTCGGAACAAAGTGGCCTTGCTGCGGAGCTTCGATTCGCAAAGCCCGCCGCAGGCCGAGGTGCCCGATCCCTACTATGGAGGGTCCGAGGGCTTCGATCACGTGTTCGACATCTGCGTGGCCGCCTGCGAAGGCTTGCTCCGCACCCTGACCGAGCCCCCGGAGCCCCCCAGGGCCCGCTGAAGCCTCACGGCGCCGTATCAACCTCCCGCACGGGGGCGTCTCGGCCTGGCGAGAACGCCAACACGTGACGGTAAATATACGTGGGCCGTCGCTGGCCGGCTGCCCACGGCAGATCGGGTCCATCGAGCGGTGATGAATAATCGTAAAGCACGACCTCGCTTGGCGTGCGTCCCGGGAGCACCGACGCGAAGCAGGTGTCCCCGCGGGATGGAAGATCCAAAACGAAATCGATCGTCTGGTGCGCAGGATCGAGCCGCCACAAGGCACAACGCTTCGCCGTGGTGATGTAGTCCAGCTGATTGCGGGCCAGACGCCACCACCAGGGCCCGCGCGCCACATCGTAGAGCCCATCGAGCGTGCGGTTGCGGCGCGCCACCGCGTAGACCTGGCCGTCATGGGAGAAGAGCAACGGCGAGTCGAACTTGCGCTGATCGTCTCGGCAACGCCACTGGGCAGGCGCTTCGGGCTCCGCCGCACAAAGCTTCGAGCCAAAGCCACCTTCGTCACCTGCCTCGTTGCGCACCAGCGCCGTGAGGCGGCCGTCGGCGTCGATGTGAAAATCAGCCTCACTGCCGCCGCCACGGAGCACCTCCGCCCGCGTGCCGAAGGCGGGTTGCCATGTGAGGCCGTCGTGGGTGGTGAGCACGCGCAAGCTCAACGGCTCGCGCGTAAGGCTGTAGATGCTGCCGCCGCCGACGTAGCCGATCATGAGCGCCCGGCCCGCCACCCACCGGGCACGCCACCCAATGAAACCCGTGGGCCCCGTGGCCTGCAGCGCCCCCCAGCGACCGCCGGCGTCGCGTTCCGACACGCTCATCCCTGCCGGCTCGAAGTCGAAGGGGTTCGAGCCAAGCCGCGAGACATAAAGCAGCAAGCGATCGCCCATCGGCAAAAACCGGGGCTCACGCAGATCCGTCCCCAGAGCGAAGCGAGACTCGAAGCGCCAGGAGACCTCGTCGGCGGAGCTCACCACGTTGATCACCGTCTGGGAACCTGCGAAGTGACTGGGCGCCGTGCGCCAGGCCAGATAGACCCGGCCGTCGGTGTGCCGGACCACGTCCAGATTGTTGTTGGCGGTGTACACCTCGGCCTCGGGCGGTAGCCCTTCACCGGGCACGATGCGCCGGGTCTGCACCACCTCGACGACGTGGGGCCCCGGTCGGACCTGCGGGGTGGGTGGCGCGGGATGTTCGCGTTGCCAGGGCTCCGCGTCGACCCGGCCGAAGTACTCCGAAAATCGAACGTTCCAGCCCACCACGCCCGTGGCGGCCGAACACACACAGCTGATGAGAACGAAGCGCAACACGTGGAAGACCTGCCATCGTCGAGGGTCGGCCCTCTCTAGAGGGTGTTCCCAAAAATGTTGCAAAACCTTTGCCTCGGACGAACGGATTCGTGACCCGACGCTGGGTGCACCTGCGCAGGTGCCTCAGGGCCTGAGCGCGTTCGGGAGCGCGTCAAACGGGATGCGTGCCACCCGGTAAAGCGTCAGCGTCCTGCGTTCACGGGCGGCGCGTGCGGCCTCCGTGGGCTTCTCGGCGATCATGCTGGGATCGAAGTAATCCCACACGATTGCGCCAGCCCGGTTCACCTCGAAGGCGCGGCTCGACGTCGAATCGGTGATGAGCACGTTGCCCCCGTCGAGCCCCTGTGCACCGCCCATGAACGGCGTGAAGAACGCGCTTTTGCCCTGCGCGGCCCCCTCGTAGCGCCACACGATACGGTTATCAGCGGGGTCGATCTCCAACACGCGGGAACGCCGGGACCTCACACCGTTGTCGAACACCAGCACGTGGCCGTTGGGTAGCAACGACGGTTGATGCTGCTCCTCGAGCTCGCCGGGGCCGAAGTGCCAGGACACTTGCGACGTCGTCGCCGAAATCACGAGCACGAGATCCAGGTTGCGGACCGAGAGCAGGAAATCACCCTTTCGTCCCAGCAACGGCACATCGTGCGGCAGCAGCTCTAGGGTGTTCGTATGCAACACGTCGGCGGGGGTGAGGTACAGCAACATGCAGGCCAGACGTTCGGGCATGGGCTTGCCAGCAAGATAGGCCTGCAGATCGGGCAAGGCCTGCTGGCGCTCGAGGGCGCTGCCGAGTGACAGCGTGCCTTCGTTCACCTCGGAAGACCACCCCGCGCGCTTTGCGAGGGCCGCGTTCAACAGCTGCGTCGTCTCGGGGTGAGCGGCCAGAAGGTCCAACAACGAACGCCGGCTGCGCACGCGCCCCTTCGGCGAGAGCTCGACGATGACATTGTCGAGAAACGTCTCCGCACGGCCACCGACGGTGAGGCGCCGGGGTGTGGCCGAGAGCACGAAGACGCGCCCGTCGGGCGTCGGCGCCAGATCGTGGTGCGCGGGGATCTCGGCGGTCCACGAGCGCTTGCCGGACAAGTCACGCTGCGAGACTGCCCGCATCTCCTCGATGACGAACAGGTTGCCAGAGGGACCAAGTTCGACGTGCATCCAGCCGCCGAGGACCTCCTGAATGCGTGGGGCGATCGTGGCTGAGAGAGGCGGCGAAGGCTCGCCCCGCACCACGTGGACCACGCGGCCCTCCATGTCCACCAGACGGGCCTCCGTCCATCGCTTGGACGTGTACAGATTCAGGCCAGGCACCGCGGAAGCGGCGTCGTGAAGGACCACGCCGGCCTTGTGGGCATGCTCGGGTTTTACAGGCACCTCGGCCAAATAAGGAAGACTCGCGAGAGCGTGGCGCGCCTGCGCCGCTTCGTCCCGTCGTTGACACGATGACGAGAGCAGGCACAGCCCCAGCACGAGCTCGCGTGCCCGGCCGAGCCGCGGCAAGCGAGGATCACGGCAACGTGAAGACAAAGCTTTGGTCCGGTGAAGAGATGAGCTGATCTCGAGCCGGAGAGTACGCCAGCACGCGGACGGTTCGGCTGTCCTGCAGGAACTCGAGGAGCCGCATGAACGCGTCGCCCCCGCGGCTTTGGGTCTGATAGTTCGCGAGGATTTGGTGGCACTCCGTTCCAACATCCGTGCGGCTGACGAGGTGTCCGGTTCCATCACCCAACACGTGACCGCTGAGAGTGAGGACGAAGCGGTGGTGTCGCACGAGCTTTTGCCAGATCTCCTCGCCGTCGTTCACCCGGCCAGGCGTGGGGTAGCTGTGAGGGTTGTGCCGCTGGTCGCGATGAGGGTCGCTCTGGTCCTGCCGTCGGTCGTCGTGATCGAGGTAGGCGTGGGTGGCGAGGATGCCGAGCCGCTCGGGATACCGGCGCATCACCTGATTCGCCCACGACAACACCTCGTCCCGCGGGCCCCACTCGAGCGCCAGCAAGACGAAGGCGTGCCGCCCGATGGAAAACAGGTGGGCGGTGTTCTCGAGGTGCCCCCCCTCGAACGCCTCGGCGAACGTGGGCATCGCCGCCGCCCGGGTGAACGAGAGGTGCTGGTTCAAGGGGGTGTCGCGGGTGTTCGCCAGGCCCCCTTCACCGTAATCGTGATTTCCCGGCACGATCGCCAGGGGCACGACGCCGTGCAGGCGCTGCAAGGCGGCCTCAGCCACCCGCCATTCGGTTTCGGTGTTCTCGTGAACGATGTCGCCGAGATGAATGGCGTAACGGATGTCGAGTCGGAAGGCGTTCTCGGCGAGAAACGCGGTTTGAGCGCGAAACAGCTCCGGGTGCTTCAAGGCGTAGATTTGTGTGTCGGGCAACACGGCCACCAGGGACGATCCGGGAGCCAACGCCGCGTGCAGGGGGCTTGTTGACAGCGCCGTCAGGTGCGCGTGCTGCGTCTTCGGCGGTAAGCCCCCCGACGATTGCCCCCAGGCCCACCCGATCACGAGGCCCAAAGTCAGCACGAACGCCGCGCGGCGGCTCGTCCGTGCGACGAAGCTTTGGCGGGGCTTGGACATGGGGCCACACGCTAAAGCGCTCCCTGGAAGCCTTGATGGCCCCCAAGAAAACGCTGCGTGAGGACTTGGTTGCGGCCCTGCAACGGACCCGCGGTTCCCGCCACCTTAGCGATCGTCTTGGCGATCAGCAGGCGGCGGGGGGCCGAAGAGGCCACCGCTTGGCACCCTCAGCTGGGGGCTCGGCGGAGGGCTGGCGGCGGGATAGGGAGGCGCATGAGTCCACGGCGCGGGCGGCGCCGTCAAGCCAGGACTTGGAGGGCGTGTGGCCCACGGTGCGGGCGGGTCCGTCAAGCCAGGGCTCGGAGGGCGTGTGGCCCACGGTGCGGGCGGGTCTGTCAGCCCAGGGCTCGGGGGGCGTGTCGCCCACGGCGCGGGGGGCTCCGTCAAGCCGGGGCTCGGGGGGCGCGTGGCCCACGGCGCGGGGGGCTCCGTGGCACCGCCTCGCAACCGCTGCCCCGAGGGCCCAGCACCCGCTTCGTCCCGAGGCTGCCGCCCCGCTCCTGCCAAAGTCACCGCCGCCACGGGCACCACCCAGTCGGGGTGTTGCGCTGCGCTTGGCTCGTAGGCCTCGGGCTCCGCCCCTTCGTCCAAGACGAGAGCAGGGGTCTCGCCGGGCGCTGGCGCCTCACCGGGCGCTGACGCCTCGCCGGGCGCTGGCGTTCGTGGGCCTTCGCCCGGAGGGGGGGGCCCGGGGGCTGGCTCACCGCCCCCAGACAGCCTGGGGCCTTCCGAAAGAGGGGGGGCGTCTTCGTCGGGCACGTCGCCGGCGTCGGGGAGGGGCACGAGCGGTGGGGCCAGCGGTTCCTGGGGAACCGGCGCGGGGTCATCCTGGGACGTCGTAGGCCCCGCGTCCGCCGGCGCCAGCAGCTGTGCGAAAGCGGAAGGGGACGGAAAGCCACCCGCATCGGGCCCTGTGGCAGGCAAGATAGGAAGCTCGGTCTCGGCCACCTGGGCGCGCGCGGCGCCTTCTCTCGAGGACGTGTTCCTGCCGCCAGAGGCCAGCTCTTTTCCCACGGACGACGCACGCTCCACGTGCTGCCGGAGGGGGCCTCCCACACCGTGACGAAGCACCAGCAACACGGCGCCCACTGCCGCAGCCGCCAAGACGGCAAACCCGATCAGCGCCACGGTGACCACGAGGGGCCGGCTGGGTGCGTCGGCCCTGTCCCCGTCGTGGCTCCCGCGGGAAGACATGTGCCAAGCCTAACACACGGACCTCGGTGAATCGGCCCAGCGGATCCGGCAGGCCCGAGCCGGTGAGGCGACGAGCCTCGGCGCAGGAGGTCAGCTAGCGGTGCAAGAGCTCCAAACGACCCTCGAGTGACACGGGACCGTCCTTGCCTTGTATCGAAGCGAGCCCCACGCGATCGATGGACACGCCCATGGCCTGAGCCAACGACACGAGCAGGTGGTTGTGCGGTTTGCCGACCCGGCGATCGTCTGTGTACGAGGGCGCGGAGGCTGGGAACCGAAGCTCGTTCGGGAAGAAGTGATACTGCCCCGTCCTGAACGCGCCATTGGCCCCACCCACCAAAATGGCAGGCCAGGGCGCATGGGCGTGGTTGCCATCGGCGAGTTCACTTCCCCAGAACAACACCGAACTGTCGAGCAGCGTGCCCCCGGCCCCATTCGGCATCGCATCCAAAGCGTCAGCCCACTTCGCCAAGTCGTCCATGTTCATGCGATCGTATTTCTGCATGACGACCTTGGCACCAGGTTCCACGTTGGCCCGGTGGGCGTAGTCGTTGTGCAGGTCGCCTTTGGCCCCCAGCATGGACTTGGGCACCTCGAACTGCCGGAAGTGAAAAACACGTGTGAGGTCACACGCAAACGCCGCGGCGGCCAGGCGCACAATCGCCTGATTGGCCGCCGTGTAGTGAGGGATGTCATCCCCGTTCCATCCAATGCCGACCTCCACAGGGGCAGGCCCTTCACACTGCAGCGTCGCCAGCCTCTGGATGGTGTTTTCGAGATCGCGCACCAGGTCTTGATGCGCGGAGAGCCGACGCTTGTCGCTCGCCGAAAGGTTGGCGGACAGGCGCACAGTTTCGGACTTCACCAAATCAAGCACGCTGCCCTGGTTCGCCGTCACGAGGCTTGGAGGTGTTGGCCCCCCCTTTGAAACACCTCCGAACAAGCGGCTCGTCAGCTTCGGCAGATCGTATTCCAGCGGCACCTTCTCGATGGCACCTGCGCGGTCAGCGTAGACGAAGTGATGAAAGGGAAAAGGCCGGTTGAGGCGCCCCACGAAAACGGAGGTGAACTCGGTGAGCGAGGCCTCTCGTTTGCGCAGGGCCGACGCGACGATCTGGTCGAGGGAAGCGCTGGCCGCCAATGACTTGACCCCATCGAAGGTGCTCACCCCGCGGTTGCCTGTCAGCAATGCCAAGTGCCCACGTGCGTGGTCGTCCCCCTCCTTGTCGTCGAAGGACACGTAGTGGCTGAGCCCTTCGATGATGATGAGCTTGTTGCGATGACGCCACAGCGGACGTAGAGCCGGCGAGAAGTCGGACTCGGCCATGTCCGCCAAAGAGAACGACCACGCCTTGTCCGTGGGCAAGGCGCCCTTGCGAAAGAAAAAACCGTCGGCCACGACACCGTGATCGGTGGAAAGAATGCCAAGCCTCGTCGGGGGCCCGGCCGCATGCGCAGCGCCCCGTCTGCCCGCCCATGCCGACGCAAAGCCCGTCAAGCCCGCCGCCTGGAGCAGCCGCCTTCGGTTCATGGTGCCACCTCCTGCTTCACGAACATCGGGTCCGTGGCAATGTCGCGCATGAGCGCCCGAAGCTCCGTGCTGGGGTTGACCACCTCAGCCAACCGTTCTTGCCAGCATTCGTCCTGGGCATAACCCGCACCGCCCATGGCGTAGTGGGAGAAGAATCGTGCCACACAACCAAGATAAGTAGGCTCTTTCGCCAGCGCCTCTGCGAACGCTCGTGCCCCGGAAACGGGCCCCTCGAGCACGACCCCCGTGGCATCAACCGCCCTTTGGCCATCCTTGTCTCGGTAGCGCCCAAGGGTATCGAAGTTTTCGAAGGGGTAGCCGTGGTAGTTGATGAGCGTGTGGCACGATTTACAGCGATCCACTTCGGTCTTCGCCACGTAGGCCTGCCGGTTGGTCGACCCTTCCGGAATGGCGGGCGGCGTGACGTCCACGCCCGCCTCAGGATTGGGGATGCGCTGGCAGAGCAAGCGGCCCAACACGAAGACCCCTCGCAGCACGGGCGATGGGGCGAGAGGATGCGCATGGCTCGCAAGGAACGCTGACTGAGTCAGGATGCCGGCGCTCCGCTCTTCGGGAAGGGTGCGACGGACCCAGCCTTCAGGGGGAGGCGCCACCCCGTAAAGCGGAGCCAGCCGCGCATCCACGAACGAGGTGCGCGACGTGACGAGGTCAGCAAGCGAGCCGCCCTCCTCGAAAAGAGTGCCGACAAACCGCCGCGCCTCCTCCCGCATGGGATAGCGCAACTCGCCGAACGCGTCCTCCGGTAGCTTGTTGACCCGGTCCAGCCGATCGATGTCCAGCCATTGCCGGGCGATGTCCTCGAAGGCGGTGCGCGCGCGCTCCGAAGCGACGAGGCGAGCCACCTGCGCGGCCACACCCTCTTTCGTGTCGAGCTGTCCGTCCTCCGCCGCTGCGAGCAGTTCGTCGTCCGGTCCGGATTGCCAAAGAAAAAACGACAACCGGCTCGCCACATCGTAGCCATGCGCCGCGCCCCCGTTCGCCCACTCGAAATGGTAAAGGAATTGAGGCGACACCAGCATTGCCTGCACGGTGAGCTGGACCGAAGCCTGCCAGGCCTCATCGGAGGCCACACCTGGCGTCTGCGCGAAGAACCGCCCATAGGCCGTCTCCTCTTCCGATGAAAGCGGCCGACGGAAAACGCGGCGTCCGAACTCGCGAACGAAGCGTTGTCCGCAGGACAAGCGGTCTTGGACCTGCGGGCCACACCCAAGCGGCGCGATCGCGCTCTCGGCCTTGGCCTGCGCCACGGTCTGCGCCACGGCGAAGGCGTCACGCCACCACAGGTTGTTGGGGCCAAGCGCCTCGGCGTTGTTCTCGAAGCCGCCGGCCGAGGGGTCATCGGGAAGCTCGAGGGCGATCCCGGAAAGATCGCCGAAAAGGCTCTTCAGAACCCGCAGGTGTTCAGTGCGGCTGAGGCGCTTGAGCGGAACCGCCCCCGGCGAGGCCACCGCGCAGGCTCGGGGCGCGCCCTGTCCCCCCGCTCCGCCGCCGGCTGGAGCGCCGGCAGCGCCGGAGGGTGTGCCCCCCCCCGCCACCGGCCCGAAGGTCAGGGTCCACGTCGGACTGTGAGTCAGCCACGCTGCCCGTGCAGGCAGCACCCACCAGCAGGCAGAGACTCGCAAAAAGCCGATTTTGCATCCGTGCGGAACTTCTTTCGGTGCAGCAGGCGCCGAATAGCGCCATGCGCCATGGAGAGCAAGGCGAACATACAATTGTACATGTGCATGGAGCCCCAAGAGCTTCACAAAGCGCAATTTCGTCGGGGAGCGAGGGGAGGCTGGCCCCCCCGGCGCGATGGGGGAGGTCGCGCGCCCAGATCTTTCGGTCGAATCGTGCGTTCAACACCTGGACACAACAAGCCGAAAGGAAGTCCTCAGATGAACCCGCAGACGCCGAAACGCATGGTCGCTCTTTGTCTCCTGGCGCTTACCTCGGCCCCCCTCCCGGTGGCCGCGCAGCCCGCCCGAGGGGCCGACCCCGACCTGGACTACCGCCGGAGGGTCCAGCAGGTGGCGAACATGACCAATGACCCCGAGGCGCGCGCGCTCGCCCGCCAGCACGAGCTGGCCCTGCTCAACGTTCTATGGGAGGACACCGGACGCTGGCAAGGCAGCAGCCTGGGGCCGAACATCAGCGACGTCACCATCGAAGTCGAGATGAAGACCCCGCGGGGGCGCTCGGCCACGGCGCTGATGCCCGTGCTGCGGCCCCCGAACTTCAGGGACACAACGGGCGACGTGGCCCTCGACAAGATTTGGTTGCCGGTGGGCAACGAAAAAGAGGGCGCCCCCCTCGCACACATCACGCTCGCCGCGTTCCTCGCGGACCCCACGCGCTACATGAGTCTGCCGCTCGAAGGCCGCATCCAGGGCGGCAGCTTGCTGGCCAAACGGGACACGCACGCGCTCGTCAGTGCCCAAGCCACGTTTTTGCCCATTCCCCAGGACGGGCAAGCGACGTTCTGGCCCGTCATCTTCAACTACCAATCGTCGCGGCGAAACCCCGCGGTGCTGACCCTGCTGGTCACCCGGCAAGGTACCAGCATGACGGTCATCGACAACGCGCGCGATTCACTGCGCGGCCAAAGCTGGGGGCAGCGTTTGTTCTTCAACAAAGCCGGGCAGAGGTCGCCGCTCACGGCCGAGCGCTTGAGCTCCGTGAAGGCCACGGGCGTGACGGCCAACGGGGAGAGCGCCGATAGCCTGGGGGAAGACGCCAACCTCCTCATGATCATCCAGGTGCCGCTGCGCTTCCGGCAACCTCCCCTGCGCAAGCTGATGGCAGCGCCCGCCGCCAGCGGCGCCCTGATGGAGGCACCCTCCTCGGCGGCCCCGGCGGCCGAAGCCAGCCGGGCGCGCCGCTCGGACGTGGAAACCGCGGTGCTGGGCCATGGCCCGGAGCTTGGGCCCTTCACCGAGCTCGACAAGCTCACCATCAGCCGCGACCCTCGCTTCCCCGTACGTGTGACCGTTCAGTTTTATCAAGCCACATCAAACGGCGTCATCAACGCCGACAATGTCCGCACGCTGTCCGCACAGATCGAAATGGTCTATGCAAGCGCCGACTATGTGGGCTCACTGGTGGTGCCGCGCCAGGCAGACCGGCGCCGGCCCACGAACTGGGACGGCGTGGGTCCCATGCCGCCAGGCACACGCTGCGAGGACTTCCCCGGCCTTCGCGAGCGGGGTCTATGCCCGCCCGGGCACATCGGTGGGCCACTGCCGGTGATGCCTCGCCGCCGTGCAGGCATTCAGTGAGGCACACGCGGCGTGACTGAGCGCCCAACAGCCCAAACGGAGCGGCGGGGTCAGAACGAGGCCGCCGTTCCCACGAGGTAGGTCTCCTCGAAGCGCTCGGTATCGGGCAGGTAGGCCACCGTGACGTGGCCCTCCAGACTCCAAACCTCGGTCAGACGCAATCCCACGAGAGGAAGGGGCCGTAGCCCCACACGTTGAACGGACCCTACCGCCCACACGGTCCCCTTGCGGGACCAAAGCTCGGAGAGCCCGTCGCTCTTTCCCTGTCTCACGAATGACTTTGCCAGCGCGACACCGAAGTTCAGCGTCACGACGCCCCGTAGGTTCCACGAGCCGCCTGCCGTGCCCACCGCGGTCCACGCCTTCAGCTCCATCTGCTGCGCACTTTGCCACTCGCCAGAACTGAGCAGCGAAACTGTAAGATTGGCAGCGTCGAAGCCGGGAAGTCCAAACCAACGAAAGTCCGATCCGAGCCCCGCCAACGTCGACACCACGAGGCGACCATCGCCTCCCCGCGCGCCGCCGACGACAGGCACGCCCAACCACCCCACCGTCTGGAAGCGTGGGGTCAGGACGGCGCTATACGCAACGGCCAGCGGCAAAGCGATGTGCCAGCGCGGAGACAAGCCGTAGCTCAGGCGCAGGAGCGCCGTGGCGCCCGAGGTGGGGTTGGCGATACGCAGGCCCGGGTCGATCACGGGAGCGTGCCTCACCCCCAAGGCGATCTGCAGGTCCCAGGCGGCTTCGGGCGTGAACGCCGTTTCGAGGCCCTTGTGTCCGAGCCTCTCGGTCTCGAGCTCGAGCAACTCGTTCTCATCGAGCCAGGCATCTCGGCGCGCGGCGATGTTGACCTCGAGGGCGAAGATACGAGAACCTCGGTGGCGCCGCACCAGAAAGCTTCCGGGCGGCAGAGCCAAGCGCAGGCGGCGTGGACCTGCTTCGGTCTCGAGCAAGCGGGTCCCCGATCGAAGGTCCGTGACCTCCAGGGGACCTTGTCTTTGTGTGACCACCAGCAGCGAACGGTGGCGCGCCAGGGAAGCAAGCTCGAGTTCGTCTCGGCCCTTGAGGTCCATGCGGAAGCTGGGATGCTGAGGCTCTCCCGCCAAGCGCGCCGTATCCTTGACCGTCAGAGCGCGCGCATAGGCGAAGGCTTCGTGGGCCGTGATCGTTCCGTCTTCGTTGGCGTCGCCCGCGCCTCGAAGCGCCGCGATCCAGTGGTGCGTAAAGAATGATCCTTGGAGGAGCTCCGACTCGTGAGCGTTCTCGACGCCCGAGCTGGAGGCGATGAGAATGGCGCCTTCACTGCTGAGCGCCGACGGCAAATCGACATCGAAAGGCTCCGCAGGAGCAAGACCCTTGCTTCCTGTCCAGCCGCCCCCCCGACAGGCATCGATGATGCCCAACCGCACGGCGGCGCGCCCATCGGAGAGCTTCGCCTGCAACTGCGCCACGGGCAGGGGTTTGCCTCCGGGATAAAGTTCGTTCGCGTTGGCGTGCCCCGAATAGAAGAACACGAGCAGCGCCTGGCGATCGGCGTGCGAAGCCGCCTGCACCAAGCCACGCTCGACGGCATCCAGCACCACCTTGGGCTCCGGGTCTCGAAGAACGATGACGTTCTTGCGAGGAAACCCGCCCGTCTCGGCCAAGACCTCGGCGAACGCGTCTGCGTCCCGATGCGCGTACCTCAGTGTGGCACGCCCCTGGGGAGCCGCGTTCGCTCCCACCACCACGGCGTAGCGAAACACGTCGGTCTCACCCGCCTCCGCCCTGGCGGAGCGTTCAGACACGATTCCAGCCGCAAGCACCACCATCAGGAGGAAGAGAAAAGCCGTCGCTCCGCCCCCCTTGCGCCGGCGCAGCTTCAAGCGCCGCCACCAGGTCATGGCTGCCCGATGATCTTTTTGAATGTCAGCTCGTGAAACCATCGTTCGGCGCTTGCGGGTTTCGTGCGGAGCCTTTCGACGTCGTTCGCCTCGATCTTCGCGGACGAAACCACCACGATGAGGTGCTCCGGCTCCGGACGGCCATCGACCTGCCATGCGGAGGGCAAGAGGCGGCTACCCGGAGACTCGGACCGTCCAAACCACAGCTCGTCCCAGCGTCCCGCTGGGTTCTGCGAAAACACGGCAATGTATGGCAAGCCAAGAGGATCGACCTTCAGACGAAGCCTGTCCCCCTTTGCCAGGGGTGCAACGCCGTCCCAGAGGAACGTGGCGCTGCCCCTTTTTACGTAAGCCCATACGGCGGGCGTGGCGGCCTTCACGCCTGTATACGGCTCCCGGGTGGACTGCATTTTGGGCTGAAGGAAAACGAACCCCACCGCGGCCAGGGCCAGGGGAACTGCCACACGCCACGGGCCACGGCGCGAAAAGAAGGCAAAAAGCAGGCTCTCGCGCGAGACCTGCACTGGGGCCGCTAGCCGCGAATCGGTACGCAGCCAACCCGGAAGAGATTCCGGAGGGGTCTGGACGCGCGACAGGTGGGCTTGGCAGCGCGCGCAGTCCTTCACGTGTTCCTGCAGGTCGGGAACGTTCTTCGTACCCTGGGCGAAGGCGTCCAGTGCGAAGTATGAGGGGTGAGGTGATTTCATGGGCAGGCCTCCTGGGCAGCCGCGAAGCGGGCGAGGCTCGCGTCCAGTTGATTCACGATGCGGCGGACCGTCCGTTCACTGATGCCCATGACTTCTGCCACCTCGGCCTGACTCATGCCGTCTCCGCGGAGAAGCAAGGCAACCTCCATCTCATTTTTGGATAACACCTTGGACAAAGCGAGCAGGGTTCTTCGCGCATGGCTTTCCTCTTCGGGGTTCGCATCCGACGCGCTCAGCGCTTCGAGGTCGGTGGTGACCTTGCGGGCCCTCACGCGATCGATCGCGAGATGCGTGGCGGTCCGGTAGACCCAACCCACCGCAGCTTCAGGAACACGGAGCGCGTCGCGGGCCTGCCAGAACCTCACGAAGGTCTCTTGGGCCACGTCGCGCGCATCTTCCCCGTTGCCCAGCATGCGGGCGCACTTGGCCTGAATCATGGGAAAGTACTGCCTGTAGGCATCTTCCAGGGTGGGGATCATCGGGGGTGACAACGAATCGTCTCGGACGGGTGTCTATCACTAGACGGATAGCCGGACGAAATCCGGCCAAGAATCGTTTAGCGCAACGCGCTGCGCCCCTCTGCCCTCGACGGCGCTTTGTCATGTCATCTTTGGAAGACATGCCGGTCCGCACGCGCCGCTTCAACGATCCTGCAGAACCCGACGACGGGTATCGTCTGCTGGTCACGCGCTACCGACCGCGGGGGGTGAGCAAGAGCGAGGAAAGCTGGGATGATTGGTGGCCTCACCTTGGACCAAGCCGCGACCTGCACGCGGCTTTCTGGGGCAAAAACGGGGCTCCCCCCCTGGATTTCGCCACCTACGAGCACCGCTTCTTGCAAGAAATGCAGGCGCAAACCTTCCACCTGCGGGCGCTCATCCATCGGCACAAGGCGGGCGAAACGATCACCCTGCTTTGTTCCTCGGCGTGTAGCGACGAGAGCCGGTGCCACCGCAGCATTCTGCGTCGCTTGATCGAGAGTCGTTGAGCGACACGCTGTGGCCGCGAGACTTGATGCGCGCGACACGCGGCTCCTTCGGCTCTCGCTTCGCACGGTTCGCAGCGGGCGTTGTCCGGACACAGGCTTTGACGGGTTCTCCTCATACGTAAGCCGTCGACGATTCGTCGCGGGCCAAGAAGAACCAACATGAACCGTCGGGATGGAGGGGGCGAGGTCCTCAGATTAGCGCCACAGTCTCCTACGAGGTCCTCGGCGACCTGCATCGATACCGCGCTCTAATCTGGTCGACTCTCCTGGTCGCGGCGTTGAGCCATCGCATCGACAGGCCTTCTTCGCTTCAGCCAAAACGAAGCTGCCATGCCGTATCCTATCCCCAGATGCGCGAACGTCTTGGCAAGAGGGAACGGCCTGGGTGAACAGGCAAGCCTCCTTCGTGGCGTTGGCCTCGATCGCATCCCTCAGCGACTGGCGCATAGCGCACGCAGGGCGTGCGGGTTGACAATCAGGCTAATGCACCCGAACTCACGGTTGCTTCTTCGGGCCAATGGGGTCTGCTCGCTGCTAGCGCCGGTGAACCGCCAATTGCTGACGCTGGCACCCGAGACGCCGTAGTCGAGCAAATGATTCAAGAGGACCTCCGTATCCTTTCGCAACGAGACCACGTTCAGCATTTTCAGATCCTTGCTAACGCCCCGCCGGGAGGCAGAAAACTCATTCGCCCGTGGATCGCGCACCATCAGTTGTCGGGCGCGCCAGTCCGTACCCCCGTGAAGATCATCGATCGCGCGCACCATTTGCTGAATGCTGGCCGAATGCTTGTTGGGTTGAAACACGCTGGCCAGGTTGGTGAGGCCTTTGCTGACGGGGAGCTGAAATATGAGACCACGCCCAGGCTGCGCCACGCGCCCTGCAACCGACATGGCCTCGAACACAGGGTCTTTATCGTACTGATCTACGACGACGGTGATGAGCTCTTTGTCGTGACTCTTGGTGATCCGGAGCAATCCCAGCCTGTCGCGCAGGCCATAGCCGCGTACGTAGGTGATAGTGGCCCCTTGAGCACCGGCTCTCAGTGCGGCCCGCGCCACGACCTCACCGGAGCCGCGATCGGTGACATGCACCAGGTTGACGAGATCGGCCTTGAACTTGATTGCGAAGGAAACGGGCTCGAAGGCGTACTGTCCCGTCTGCCACAGCGGGAAGTCCTTCGTACAAACGAATTCCTCGCAGTCTACCGCGAAAATAGAGCCGGCACCGAACAAGCGCAGCTGGCCCACCATCACTATCTGCTCCATCAACCTATCGACGTCTTCGTTGGGAACGAGGAAGTACAAAATCTCTTGTTCGGGTGAGATGGCGGGCAGGAACGATTGATACCAACGATCCTGAATCAAGGTACCGCGGGCGTTCACTGTCATGGCTTGCGCGGCGCCCGAGCCGATGACCTCGTTCAAGACCTTGCCTGCACTTTGCCGAGGCAAAATGGCGGTCACCAAAGAACGGTGGCTGTGCGAATCAAACGGCATCTTCCCCAATGGGTGCAGCGTTGATGCGCCGCGAGCGGTTGACGACGAGGCCTACCAGGAGCACCGTGATGATGGGTCCCACCGAGGCCAGAGCCAAAATACCGAACCCGTTTCGCCCCCCTGGCATGGTTTGCCCGATACCCAGTCCCATGGCGAGCACGAGGGGGACCGTGATGGGCCCCGTGGTGACGCCAGCGCTGTCCCACGCGAAATTCACGAACTCATCGGAAGAGATCAGAGTCAAAAGGAGCAGCAGCACGTAGGGCGGCACCAAAAGCGCCGTGAGGCTCAGCGACTCGAACGCCAGCTGTGCCACGCCCGCTGCGATGCCGAGGCCTACCCCGATCGCCACGACATGCATCAACAACTTTTTGCGAAGGACCCCCACGGTCACGTTCTCGACGGTTTGCCCCAGTGCGTTCAAGGCCGGCTCGGCCAAGGTGGCGCCGTAGCCCAAGAAAAAGGCGAACGCCATGGTCACGAGCTTGCCCGTCGTGGCGTTTTCGAATATCGGGGCCACAGCCTCCGACACGCCCCAAGGCTCGATGGCTGCGAACGTGACTGGCACATTGCTTCCGAGTTGCGTGCCCAAGGGAATGAGTCCCAGCGTAAGCCCGAAACTGAAGAGCGTCATGCCCACGACAGCGAACACTACGCCCAGCACGATCTCGTCACGGCGGCGCAAACTCTCCCTCAACACGACCGACAAAGTGAGGAGCAAGAAGCCGCACAGTGGCAAAATGGCTTGCGCGGCGACGAGCGCCGCATCCCGAAACTCTTTGGCGAAGGCCAATCGAGCATCCCAAGGGTGCTGCGTTTGTCGTTTCACGAACCGTTCCAGCGCGCCGGCCTCTTCCTTCTTCTCGAGCACAATCTCCGCGTTCTTGTGCACGATCCTGCCATCCTCGAACGTCACTTGCCCCCCGCGATAAATCGTGCGGTACTTGTGCAGGCGCTCAGGCAAGGTGCGGGACTCCTGGTACTCTCGAAATTCTTTTTCGGTGAAGCGCAGCGGTGGCTCGTTCGTCTTTCGAACCAAGCGTTTGTTGGCTTCCGCGGGCTCCCTTGGCGCAAAGACCGCCAGGGAAGGCCCCTGGTAATGTTCGGCGCCATAGTAGTCCTTCGCTCGGGCGTGCCCCATGGCCAAGCCCAGCACAGCCACAATGGGGAACAACGAAGCCAAGGTGACCACGCCAAAGCCAGCCCCTCCCGAATCCTCCGTACCCACGATGCGGCCCACGCCAATGCCCAGTGCCAGTACCAAGGGCACAGTGACGGGGCCGGTGGTGACAGCGCCGCAATCCCAAGCGAGGCCAATGACCGGGTTCAGGATCGGATCGAGGTAGGCGTAGAGGGTGGCCGCCACCAAGAGGGCAACCACGGGAACCAGGAGTCGCTTGAGGGACCACCCGTAAAAAAATCGCAGGATGCCCAGACTCACCGCCACGCCCACGCCAATTCCGACCGCAGCCACGAGCTGACCCGAAAAGTCGTTCAGAAGGCTGTAGAGCAAAGGGGCGTCCGTGGCCGAGACGCCGACACCGGCCTTCTTCAGCACCGAGATCGCGGGCTCCGCGAAGGTAGCGCCGAGCCCCAGCAAAAAGGAAAACACCGTGATGAGCGGCAACTTCGAGTTCTTCGGCAGAACCGATCCGATGGTCTCTCCAAACGGCATCAATCCCAGGCGCAGTCCCTCCATGAAGAAGGTCAGACCCATCACCACGATGACGATGCCAAGCGCGATCGTAACGCCAAAGATGACAGGCAGGTTCAGGACCATCACCTGGAACAGAACGAGGTAGGCGATGATGAACCAAACGGTCTTCACCTGCTCGAGTGCCTTCTCCCGGAAGTAGCGCCACAAGATCGAGACCACCCCGGCCATGCCGAGGTTGCTCAAAGCGGAAGGGGCGCGAGATCGGGGGTGGGGCATGTCACGGCGAAGCCAAGCACATGCAAGGGGCAGGTGGTTGGCGCGGCGCTATTTTGTGGCAGTGTCGAGCGATGGTCAAACGCGGAGCGGCCCGCGGCCCAAACCGCCTTTGTCACCGCGCCCGGGCGCGCGCGTGCGCTACCCTTGCTCTCGTGAACGCTCACCCCGAGGCCCTGGCCTCAGCCTTGGCCACGACGCTCGGCTCCGCCGTGCGCGCCTTGGTTGGCGTGAGCGGAGGCGACATCAACGACGCCTTCGAGGCGGAGCTTGCGTCGGGTGAACGCCTCTTCGTCAAAACACACCGCCAGGCGCCCGCGGGCATGTTCGCGGCGGAAGCCGCAGGGCTGGACTGGCTCGCCGAGGCCAAAGCGCTGCGCGTGCCCAAGGTCCGCGCCGTCGCGGACGAGGACCTGGGCAGCGGCGCCGCGTTCCGCTTCTTGGCCCTCGAGCACATCCCGCGCGGGCGCCCCGGGCCGGAGTTCGACGAGGCCTTGGGCCGAGGGCTTGCGGCGCTTCATCGCGCGGGTGCGCCGGGCTTCGGCTGGTGGCGCGACAACTTCATC
This sequence comes from Myxococcales bacterium, assembly GCA_022184915.1. Classification (NCBI taxonomy): domain Bacteria; kingdom Pseudomonadati; phylum Myxococcota; class Myxococcia; order Myxococcales; species Myxococcales bacterium. The sequence goes on from JAGTJU010000005.1 coordinate 193,376, forward strand.
GGCACCCTGCCGCAGGCCAACGTTGCGGCCTCGGCCTCCACGTGGGCGGCGTTTTACCGCGCGCGCCGGCTCGAGCCGCTCGTGCAGAGGGCGCACGCCGCCGGGACGCTCGGGGCGTCCGACCTGCACGCCTTCGATGACCTCTACGACCGTCTGGACGAGCTCGTCGGCCCTGCCGAGCCCCCGGCCCGCCTGCACGGAGATCTGTGGGCCGGCAACCACCTTGCCGACGCCGACGGGCAGCCCGTGATCTTCGACCCCTCCGTTTACGGAGGCCACCGTGAGGTCGACCTGGCCCTGATGCGCCTGTTTGGAGGTTACGGCCCCCGGGTCTTCGCCGCCTACCACGAAGCCCACCCGCTGGCGCGGGGGCACGAAGAGCGCGTCGCGCTCTACCAGCTTTATCCTCTACTGGTACACCTCAACCTTTTCGGCAGCACCTACGGGGGACAGCTCCGCGCGGCCTTGCGGGCTGCGTGTCGCATTTAGGACCTAAAAAAGCCTCTCGCGACGCGCTAAATCAAGCCCCTCCGGCCCGCCAGGCCCCCGCGCGGACCGCCTCGCGGACAGAGTCGCCATTCCCGATCCTTGTGTCATACTGACGCGCTCTTAGCCCCCCTGGGAGCGCCCAACCCCTGGAAAATCCACCATGGATCATCTGGACCAACTGGAACAACAGAGTGTTTACATCCTGCGCGAGGCCTACAAGCACTTCGAGCGCCTCTGTATGTTGTGGTCGATCGGCAAGGACTCCACGGTGCTGTTGTGGCTGGCGCGCAAGGCCTTCTTCGGCCACGTGCCCTTCCCGCTCGTGCACATCGACACGAGCTTCAAGCTGCCCGAGATGATCGCTTACCGCGACCGCCTGGCGCTCGAGTACAAGCTGCAGATGGTCGTGGGCCAAAACAAGGACGTGCTCGCCTCCAAGCGAACCTTTCCCGACACCCAGGACCTGCCCGAAGGGCACCCGGACAAGGTCTCCCGGGTGGATTGCTGCGGTCAGCTCAAAAGTGGAGCCCTGCGCGGCACGCTCCACGGCACCCTGCCCCGCATGCGGATGAACCTGAAGACCGGGCAGTACGACCCAGACCCCGATTCCCAGCCGTACACGGGCGTCATCGTCGGGGCTCGTGCCGATGAGGAAGGCAGCCGCTCGAAAGAGCGTTACTTCTCGCCCCGCGACAAAAACAACGCCTGGGACGTCGGCGACCAGCCACCCGAGTTCTGGAATCAATTCAAGACGGACTTCTCGCCGGGCACCCACGTGCGCATCCACCCGCTGCTCGACTGGACCGAGCTCAACATCTGGGAGTACATCCAGCGCGAGAACATCCCCACCGTGTCGCTCTACTACGACCAGGGCAGCGGCAAGCGCTACCGCAGCCTCGGGTGCGGTCCGTGCCAGGCCCCGATCGACAGCACCTCGAAGAACGTGGACGACGTCATCGTGGAGCTCAAGAGCGGGAAGCTCAAAAACGTGGCCGAACGATCGGGCCGTCTGCAGGACGGTAAACACGGTTTGGAAGAGCTCCGCCGCGGCGGGTACATGTAACCCGACAGGCATTCCTTAGGGCCCCCCATCTCAGCGCCCCCCACCTCAGCGCCCCCCACCTCGCATCCAGGAACTCCCGTGACCGCTCAGGACGACTCGAAGCGCGAACAGTACCAAATCGTCATCGTTGGCCACGTCGACCACGGCAAAAGCACCATCGTGGGCCGTTTGCTGGCGGATACGAATGCGTTGCCCGAAGGCAAGCTCGAAGCCGTACGCCGCGAGTGTCTGCGCACCGACAAGCCCTTCGAGTATGCCTTCTTGCTCGACGCGCTTTCGGACGAGCAAGACCAGGGCATCACGATCGACACGGCCCGCGTGTTCTTCAAGACCAACGCCCGGGACTACATCATCATCGATGCGCCCGGGCACATCGAGTTTCTCAAGAACATGATCTCGGGCGCGGCCCGCGCCGAGGCGGCGGTGCTGGTCATCGACGCCAAGGAAGGTGTGCGCGAGAACAGCCGCCGCCACGGTTACATTCTTTCGATGCTGGGCATCCGGCAGGTCGTGGTGTGCGTCAACAAGATGGACCTCGTCAACTTCGACGAGGCCGTGTTCCGGCGCATCGAGCAGGAATACCGGGCGTTTCTCACGGAGATTGGCGCCGTATCCCCCGAGCGCTTCATTCCGATCTCCGGCATGCAGGGCGACAACCTTGCGTCCCGCAGCGACAAAACTCCCTGGTACGACGGGCCCACGCTGCTCGAGATGCTCGACACCTTTCAAAAGGCCCCGCCGAAGGTGGATCGCCCCCTGCGCATGCCCGTGCAGGCCGTCTACAAGTTCACCAACCAGGGTGACGATCGCCGCATCATCGCGGGCCGCATCGAATCGGGCCGGGTGAAGGTGGGCGACAAGGTCGTCTTTACGCCCTCGAACAAGATCACCTACGTCAAGAGCATCGAGGGCTTCAACACGGAGTCGCGCGACGAGGTCGAGGCGGGTTGGTCCACGGGCTTCACGCTCGCCGAAGAGCTCTACATCACGCGCGGCCAGGTGATGAGCCACGTGGAGCGGGCGCCGCTCGTCAGCACGCGGCTGCGTGCAAACATCATCTGGCTGGGCCGCAAGTCCTTCGAGCCGGGCCGGGATTACAAGCTCAAGCTGCACACGGCCGCTGTGCCGGTGCGCATCCACCGCATCAATAAGGTCATCGACGCCTCCGAGGCGGGCAGCCAGCTCGACAAGCGCCGCGTGGACCGGCACGACGTGGCCGATCTCGTGCTGGAGACGCAAAGCCCTGTCGCGTTCGACACCGTGGGCGACAACGAGGCCAGCGGCCGCTTCGTCATCGTCGATGGGTATGAGATCGCCGGTGGCGGCATCATCGTTTCGGCTGAGGAAGAAGAGCGCGACGAGCTGCGCTTCGAGGCGCGCATGCGCGACTTCCATTGGGTCAAGGGCGGCGTGACCGCCAGCCAGCGGGCAGAACGCCATGGTCACCCCGCGGCGCTCGTGATGTTCGTGGGCGGGGCAAAGACGGGCAAACACGGCTACGCCCGCGCACTCGAGAACGCCCTGTTCGAGAGCGGCCGGAACGCGTACATGCTGGACGGCACCAACGTGCTTTTGGGCATCGATGCCGATCTGCACTTCGTCGACGCCACCCAGCGCGAACTGGTGCGCCGCTTCGCCGAGGTTGCTCACCTTTTGCTCGACGCGGGCATGCTGGTGGTCTCCACCACCAACGCCATCGGGCTGGCGGACTACGCCGACGTGCAAGCGCTGCTCGGCGATGCCACGAGCATCGTGGTGGACGTCGATCCCGAAGGCAAGAGCACGGCCCCCTGTGACCTTCGTATCCGGGGCAACGAGCCCGAGGCGCAGGTGATCGCCCAAATCGTCGACCTCCTTGGCAAGCGGCAAATCACGCAGGGCTGAGCCCGCGACGCGCGCGCGCAGCTTCGGCTTTCAGGCCGGCGTGCGCATCGAAGGCACGCCGCTCGTCTGCGACGCCCCTCGCACGGCGGGCGCGTTGGTGTTCCTGTCGCACGCGGGTGCGGCCGGAGCGCTCGGGCAAGCGCGCAGCCCCCTGTCAGCCGCGCAGGTCTTGCTCACGCAAACGAGCGCCAACCTGCTCGCCGCGGGCGGACACGCTCTGGGGCCCCGCGCGCTCGTGGCGGCCTACGGCCGGCCCTTTGCCTTGGGTACACTTCGCGTCGAGCTCTTCCCCTCGGGACACGGTCCGGGTGCCGCCTCGCTTCTTTGTGAGAGCCCCGCGGGACGGGTGGTTTTCACGGGGCCGCTCAACCTGAAGAGCCCACCAGCCCAGACGGCCGCGGCCGAAATCCGTCCGGCCGACGCGCTCTGCATCGATGCCCGCTTTGGCGCCCCGGCGTTTCGATTCCCCGAACCCGCCGAAGCTCTCGCTCAGATCCTGGCCTTCGTGCGCGACGTGCATGCACAGGGCGGACAGCCCGTGCTGCTGACAGCCGTGGACCCCATGGCGCTCACGCTGGCACGAGCCCTGGACGAACAAGGCCTGGGCGTGCGCGCTCACAACAGCCTCGTGCGGCTCGCCGAGATCGCCGGGCTAGCGGGGCTGCCCCCTGTGAAGCTGCAACGGTTTGGAAAGGGGCTGGGTCCCCACGAAGCGCTGCTCTGGCCCCTGTCAGCGCGCAGCGCGCGGGCGCTCGCGGGCTTGCCTGCCCCCCAGATGGCCCTGGTCTCCGGTTACGCCTGCAATCCTGCCGCCCTTCAGCACGCGAACGTGTCTGCGGGCTTTCCGCTGGCGGCGGAGGCGGACAGTGCGGACCTGTTGGCCTACGTCAAGGCGACGGGCGCCCGGCAGGTGGCCACCATCAATGACCCGGGCGGGGATTTCGCCACGTCGTTACGAAGCGCAGGGTTCGACGCGTATACCCTGGGCCCTCCCGCCCAGATGATGCTCTTTACGTCCCCGTCCGCCGATTGAAGGCCTCTCTTCCTGACGCAGCGCAACCCGAGTGGAAGCCCGGCCCGATCCGGGCTAGAAATAGGAACCGTGCCGTTCAACCTCTCCATGACCGAAATCACCGTGGTGCTCGTTTTGGCCCTGGTGTTTCTGGGTCCCAAGAAGCTTCCCGAGCTGGCGTCAGGCCTCGGAAAGATGATTCGGGAAATCAAGAAGATGACGGCGGGGGTGAAGGAAGAGATCCAGCTCGACGAGAACATTCGCAAGCCTTTCGAGGAGCTTCGCGAAGCCATGGCGCTTCCTGCAGAAGAGCTCAAGCGCCGCGATGAATGGAAAGCCGAGTGGGAGCGCCGCCAAAAGGAAGAGGAAGAGCGCAGCGTCGAGGCCCAGGCGAGCGGGTCGAGCGGCGAGGTCAGCGGAGACGATCACGCCGATCTCGAAAGCGAGGGGTTGGCCTCTGACCAGAGCTCTGACGACGGCCCCGTTGCCGCCGAAGAGCACCACGAAACCGGTGCCTCAACCGCGTCTGTTGCGCCGGCGCCACGGGCGCTCGCCGAGGGGATCTCGTCGTCCTCGCACCGCACGGCCGACCCCGCGTTGGCAAAGACCACGCTGCCGTCCGCGTCTGCCACAGGCACTGACCGCACCCTTGCCGCGCTGGGGCCCGACGCCTCGGACAAAACTCTCGTCGCCCCCCTGCCGGTGGCGGCCCCGCCCCCGGAGGCGCCGGTCGCCCCCGTCCGTCCGCCGGCCCCGCTGCCGCCCTCCAACCTGGGGCTGCCGGCAGCACCGCGTCTGCCCACCGCGCCTCCCCGCGGTGCCGTGGCCGTGGGCGGAAGGACGATGATAGGTGTGCCTCCTGCGGCCGCCGTCAGCACGCCACCGTCCCGGCCCACCCCACCGCCTCCGCCCCCGGCGTCCATGGCGGTGCGCTTGCCGGCCCCCAAGGTTCCCGGGCGCACCGTGCCCGCCCCTGAAACGCCCGTGCGCGCGCCGGACGAAGACGAGGTTTGAGGCCTCTCGTTCGAATCAGCCCTGCCCCCGAGCGTGACGTTCCTGCCCTGACCGTACGGAGTGCCCATTGACCCAAGTGACCAGCGAGCCCGAGGCGGCGGAAGATCCTGCCGAGACGGAAACCGACGACAAGCGCATGTCGCTCTTCGAGCACCTGTCCGAGCTGCGCATGCGTATGCGCAACGCCGCCATCGCGTTCGTGGGCGCGCTCGTGTTGGGCTTCGTGTTCAACCAACGGCTCTACGAGGTGCTCACCCGACCCGTGCGCGCCGCCATGCGAAGGGCAGACGCCGACGTCAGGTTCGTCATCACGGCGCCGGGCGAGGCCTTCTGGGTCTACTTCAAGCTCTCCATCTTCGTGGGGCTCATCATCGCTGCGCCGCTCATCTTCTGGGAACTGTGGAAGTTCGTGGCGCCTGGCCTCTACAAAAAGGAGCAGCGGCTGGCGCTCCTGGTGGTGGGCTCGACCGCGTTTTGCTTCGTGGGGGGGGCCGTCTTCGGCTACTACGTGCTCGTCGAGCCGGCGATCTACTTCCTGGTCTCCATCACCAACTCCGTGCCCGTGGGACCCGGAACGGACCCGATCACCATCGAGACCATGTTCCGCATGGAGGACGTGGCGGGCTTCACCACGATGATGCTGCTTGGCTGCGGCATCGCGTTCGAGCTCCCCGTGGTGGTCAGCATCCTGGGAGCGCTCGACATCGTCACGGCGAAGGCGCTGTGGAAGTTCAACAAGTACTCCCTGGTGCTTTCGGCCCTCCTGGGCGGCATTTTGACGCCGGGAGGGGACGTGGTTTCACAGATGTTGCTGGCCGGGCCCGTGTTCGCGCTCTACAACCTCTCGATCCTGGTGGTCATGGTCATCGAGCGCGGTCGCCGGAAAAAGGAAGCCGCGCTCGACGCCGAATATGGTCCGGAACCTTTTGAGCGCTGATTTCGGGCCACCTGGCCCGTCCAAGCATTGACTGACCCCGAGGGCTCACGTCTTCGGGGTTCTTCGTTTCTTTTCTGCGAGCGACCTTCCATGAATCACATCGTCTCCATCCGCAACGCCACGAAGAACTACACCCTCGGCAAGATTCAAGTGCCCGCGCTGCGCGGCGTGAACCTCGACGTGGAACCCGGTGAGTTTCTGTCGATCGCAGGCCCCTCGGGCAGTGGCAAAACGACGCTGCTCAACCTCATCGGATGCGTCGATACGGCAAGCTCCGGGGTGGTGGAGGTGGCAGGACAGGACACCGCAAAGCTCGCGGAGCGGGCGCTCACGCGCCTGCGCCTCGAGACCATCGGGTTCATTTTCCAGAGCTTCAACCTCGTCTCGGTGCTCTCCGTATTCCAGAACGTCGAGTTGCCTCTCTTGCTCCAGGGCAAGCTGGGAGCGGCCGAGCGCAGGCAGCGCGTGGCGGCTCTGCTCGACCGGGTGGGGCTGAGAGAATACCTGAAACACCGTCCCACGGAGCTGTCGGGGGGGCAGCGTCAGCGGGTGGCGATCGCGCGCGCGCTCGTCACGCGGCCCCAGCTCGTGCTGGCCGATGAGCCCACGGCCAACCTCGATTCCGTCACGGGTGAGAACATCCTCGACCTCATGAAGGAGCTGAACCGGACGGAGAAGACCACCTTCATTTTCTCGACCCACGACGCCCGCGTGATGTCCCATGCGAGCTCGGTGGTGCGGCTGGCCGACGGAAAAGTGCTCGACCGTGTCTCGGCGGCGGAGGCCGTTCGGGTGGGCTTCGCCGACGTCGCAAACCGCATCGGAGCCGGTGATGCGCGGCCTTGATACGCTCTCGATGTTGAGCCGGATGGCGCTGCGCAACCTGCGCGCCAGCCGCTGGAAGACGCTCATCGTGGGTGGGATCATCATGGGGGGCGCGTTCTTGGTGGTGGTGGGCACGAGCCTGCTGGACAGCCTCGATCGCTCGATGAGTCAAAGCATCATCGGCTCCGTGGCAGGTCACGTGCAGGTGTATTCGGCCAAGTCCAAGGACGAGCTCACCGTGATGGGCAGCATGGACATGGAGGCCGCTGACCTCGATGCCCTCGACGACTTCGCGAAGGTCCGAAAAACCCTGATGTCAGTACCCAACGTCAAGGCCGTCGTTCCCATGGGCATCAGCGGCGCCATCGTCACGTCGGGGAACACGATCGACATCGAACTGGCCAAGCTGAGGGAGCTGGTCCGCCAGCGTCAGGACGGAGATCTGAGCGCAAAAACGACCCAGGCCTACGAAGCCCAAAAGGGACACGTGAGGCAAATCGTGCAGGTGCTCGAGCGGGACATCGCCAACATCAAGCAGCTGCAGGACGATTCTGCGCTGCCTCCGGAAGATGAAGCGGCGGTGCACAAGGCCGCCTCGGCGCCGTTTTGGGCTGCCTTCGACGAGACCCCCCTCGAGAGCCTCGAATTCATGGAAAACCGGCTCGCCACCCTGGCGGCTGACGCCGACATGCTCTTCCTGCGCTACATGGGCACGGACCCCCGCGTGTTTTCGGAGGCCTTCGACCGCATGCGGATCGTGGACGGGCAGACCATTCCCCCGGGTAAACGGGGCTTTCTCTTCTCGAAGTACACCTACGAAGAGCAGGTGAAGCTCAAGACCGCGCTGCGTCTCGACAAGATCAAAAAGGCCATCGAAAACCGGGGTGCGACGATCGCCACCGATCCCGAGCTGGCGCGCTTCGTGCGCGAGAACAGCTCGCAGGTCAAAGAGCTGCTGCTGCAGCTCGACCAGCTCGAGACGGACGTGTTTCGTCGGAAGTTGCAGGGCCTTTTGGAGAGCCCGGAAACCGATGTGGGCAAGCTGCTCGCCACTTTCTTCGATACGAACGACGAGACCTTCCCCAAGCGGTACGCCTTCTTCTACGAGGAGCTCGCCCCCTCGCTCGATCTTTACAGGGTTCGCATCGGTGACACCCTCACGATCAAGGCCTTCACACGCAGCGGTTACGTACAGTCCGTGAACCTGCGGGTGTATGGCACCTTCGAGTTTCAGGGCCTCGAAGGCTCTCCCCAGGCGGGCGAGCTGAACTTGATGGACATGGTGTCGTTCCGTGAGCTCTACGGCTTTTTGACGGCCGACCGCCAAAAGGAGCTGGACGAGCTCAAGGCGAGCGTAGGGGCCCGTGACGTCTCTCGCGAGGACGCCGAAGACGTGCTCTTTGGGGCCCCTGCCGAAGAGGCCTCGGGGGGTACCGTGGAAGCCAGCGCCACGGGGGCCGTGGAAGCGCAAGCGGCGCTGGCCGGTCTGGCGGGCCGCCTCCAGCGCGAGAACATGGCTGATCGCGTGTACGACCCGAAGAACCTCGAAGGGGGCGTGGTGTTGAACGCTGCCGTGATCCTCGAAAACGCCAAGGAGAAAGACATCGAGCGCGCGATCGCGGACATCGAACGGGTGAGCCAGGCCCAGGGCGTGCCGCTCAAGGCCATTTCGTGGCAGAAGGCCTCCGGCATCATCGGCCAGTTCGTCACGCTCATGCGCCTCGTGCTCTACGTCGCCGTGCTCATCATCTTCGTCATCGCGCTCGTCATCATCAACAACGCGATGGTGATGGCCACCTTGGAACGCGTGCAGGAGATCGGCACGTTGCGCGCCGTGGGTGCGCAAAAGCGTTTCATTTTGGGCATGTTGCTGGTGGAGGGGCTCATCACGGGTGCCGTTTTTGGCACGTTGGGCGTGCTCCTGGGCGCGGGGCTCGTGGCCGCCGTCGGGTGGAAGGGCATTCCGGCCTTCAACGACATTGCCACCTTCTTCTTTTCGGGCCCGCGATTTTTTCCAGCCCTCGCCACGTCGAACCTGGTGGGCGCATTGGCCATCGTGTTTCTGGTCAGCCTGCTATCGAGCCTTTATCCAGCCTATCTGGCCATGCGCGTGACCCCACGCCAGGCCATGCAGGCGGAGGAATAGACCCATGTCGAGCCTCTTCGTCACGCTCAAGATCGCCAGCGCCAACCTCTGGCAGCACGGCCGGCGCACCCTGTTTCTCGGCGGCGCCATCGCCGCCGTGACCACCTTGCTCATCCTTTTGGGGGGGCTGTCGGCCGGCGTGCGCGACAGCCTCGTGACCACGGCCACCACGCTCAGCACGGGGCATGTGAACGTGGGGGGCTTCTTCAAGGTGACCTCCGGACAGTCAGGCGCCGTCGTCACGGGCGTCAAGGCCTTGCGTCCGCTCGTCGCAAAGGCGGTGCCTGAAACGGCGTTCATGGTGGAGCGAGGACGCGGCTGGGCGAAGGTCGTATCCGATACGGGATCGACCCAGTCGGGGATCAACGGCGTGGACATCACCCATGAACCCGCGTTCAAGCGGGTCTTGTCGGTCAAACAGGGCAACCTCGACGGCCTTGCCGAGCCGAACACGGTGATGCTGTTTCAGAGCATGGCTGAGAAGCTCGGCGTGGGCGTGGGCGATGCCATCACCATCTCTGCTCAGACCACGCGGGGCGTGGCCAACACCATCGATACCCGCGTGGTGGCGATCGTGAAAGATGTGGGGCTCCTCTCGAAGTGGAACGCCTACGTGCCTGCCGATACGCTCCGCCAGCTCTACCAACTGCGGGAAGACGCGACGGGTGCAATTCACGTTCATCTCAAGCCCGAGTTCATCGAAAACAGCACACAGATCGCCGCGCGGCTGCGCCCAGCGTTGGAGGCTGCCGGGTACCGCGTGATGGAGCCGGCCTCTCAAGCCTTCTGGATGAAGTTCGAGTCTGTCAACCGCGAGGCCTGGACCGGCCAGAAGCTGGACGTCACCACGTGGGAAGATGAGCTCTCGTTCATGATCTGGACGCTGAGCCTGCTCGACGGGCTGAAGTTCGTGCTTATGATCATTCTTATCGCCATCGTGGTCACGGGCATCATGAACACGATGTGGATCGCCATCCGGGAGCGCACGCGCGAAATCGGGACCCTGCGCGCCATCGGCATGCAGCGAGGCGGTATTTTACGGATGTTCATCGCCGAGTCTCTGCTCCTTGGGCTTTTGGGTACCGCGGCCGGGGTGCTCTTCGGTGTGGCGATCGCCGCGGGGCTCAACAGCGCTCACATCGGCGTGCCGATCTCCGTGCAGCTCTTCCTGATGTCCGACGAGCTCCGCGTGCTGGTCCTTCCCGAGGCCCTCGTCTCGGCGGTCGTGACGATCACCGGCATTACGGTGCTTGCTGCTCTTTACCCTGCCGGCCGCGCCGCTCGTCTCCGTCCGGTCGAGGCCATGTCTCACTTTGGATGAATCCGCATGAACACCTGCATCACCAGCCGACGTCGCCTCGTTCGTTCCGCCTTCGCATGTTGGCCCCTGGCCGCGTGGGCCGCTTCCCTCGGCGTGGGGCCGAACCCCGCAGTGGCGGCGGGCCTCGAGCAGGCACAGATGGTCAAGATGCTCGAGGAGATCGACGAACGCCAGCGCAACCAGGGCGACTGGCAATCCCTCGCGTACATCGAGCAGAAGGAAAAGAACAAGGTCGACGTCGTGTACGAGGCCCTGGTGTTTCGTCGCTCGCAAGATCAAAAGTTCATGATCGTGTTCGCCAAGCCCAAGGCCTCACAAGGCCAGGGCTACCTGCGGCTCGACAAGAACCTTTGGTTCTATGATCCCTCCGTGGGCAAGTGGGAACGCCGCACGGAGCGTGAGCGCATCGGCGGCACGAACTCGCGCCGCTCCGACTTCGACGAGTCCCGTCTGGCCGAGGAGTACGACCCGGAAGACTCCGGGCAGGAGAAGCTCGGCGTTTACGACGCCCAGGTCCTCACGTTGAAGGGAAAAAAGGGCCTGGACCTCGCCTTCCCCGAAATCAAGCTGTGGGTGGACAAGGCCACCTTGAACGTGCTGAAGCGCCAGGAGTTCGCCCTTTCGGGACGCCTCTTGCGCACCTCCTACTATCCGAAGTGGAAAAAGGTCTACAGCGAATCAAAGAAGGCCGAGATCTGGTATCCTCAGGAGATCCGCTTTTATGACGAAGTGGAGAAGGCCAACTCGACGCTGATCCTCATGAAAAGCGTCGACCTGCGCGCCCTCGAACCCAACCTGTTCACCAAGGCCTGGTTGGAGAGCCGCTCGCGATGACCTCGTCCGTGTCGGCCTTCGCGATGCGCAGCCTGCTCTGCGTGTGCGCGGGGGGGCTTTGGACGAGCGCCGCGTGGGCCCAGGAGGCCGAACGTCCGAACGAAGGAGACCTGTTTGGTGGAGCCTCCGACGACGTCGCCGGCGCGGGTGAGCGGCCGCAAGAGGCGGAGATGTTCGGGGGCGATGCAGAGAGCGCCCCGCCCGCGCGGATCCCCGTGGATACACAATCACGCGATGACCGGGTTTTGGGCGATCCCAACGCCGCCACCCAGTTTTCGCCCGACGTGGCCCCGCCCGACCCGCTCACGATCGGAGGCCTCATTTATCTGCGCAGCCAGAGCTCGGCCACGGAAGGGCAGGCCGCCCGGGACTTCACGTTCAGCACACCGGCCATCGTGGATGCCTACTTCGACGCCCGCCCCAACGATCGGGTCCGGGGCTTCGTGCTGGGGCGCATGCTCTACGATCCAAGCCGCGTCGATGGCGCCTCCGCCGCGGACTTCCAGCGCCAAACCCTCGACACAGGCTCCGTGCAGGGCAGCCCCAGCCTGGCTTCGATCTTTCAACCCGCCACGCGGGGCCCGCGCACGGTGCTCGACCAGCTTTGGCTCCGCTTCGACCTCGGGCACCGTGTGTTCGTCACCGCTGGCAAGCAGCACGTACGCTGGGGCACAGGGCGCTTTTGGACGCCCAGCGATTTTCTTCACATCACGCTACGCAACCCGCTGGCGGTGTTCGACGCCCGCGTGGGCACGACGATGGTGAAGTTTCACCTGCCCGTCGAAGCGCTCGGCTGGAACTTCTACGGTTACGTGGTGACGGAGTCCGAAGGCGCCACCCCCAACGTGGGCGCCATCGCGGGCGCGGCGCGGGCCGAGTTCGTGCTCGGCACGAGTGAGCTCGGCTTGGGGGCCCTGGTGAAGGACGGTCGCAAGCCTCGCCTTCAGGCCGATCTGTCGACGGGGATCGGTGACTTCGATCTTTACGGTGAGGTGGCGCTTCGTTACGGCAGCGAGATCGACCGCGTGCGCTTCGATGACACAGCCGTGGTGCCACCGGCTCCCGAGCGCCTGCCGTGGCAATCCGAGAGCGCGTACGTCTTGACGTCCCTGCAGACCGCTGTAGACCGCGTCTACCCCACCTACCGGAAAAGCGGTGTCAAGGCCCAGGCGGTGGGTGGTCTCACCTACGCGATTCAGTACGCCGATCGAGACGTGTTCACCCTGGGGGCCGAGTACTTTTACAACAGCCTCGGCTACGACGATCCGCGCGTCTATCCCGGGCTCGTGCTCCCCCACTCTCGGGCCCTGGCCACACCCGCCAGCTTCTTTTACTTGGGTCAGCACTACGCGGCCGTGTTTGCGGCCCTGCCTGCCCCCTTCGATTGGGATTTGCACAGCTTCACGCTGTCGACGATTGGCAATGTCTCCGACCTGAGCTTCATCTCTCGCTTCGACTACACCTATACGCTGCTCACCCACCTGCGGCTCGAGGCCTTCGTGGCCGTGCACTACGGCGAGACCCAGGGAGAGTTCCGCTTCGGCACGGGCAGCGGCTTCACGGTGGGTGGCATCCCCTTTGCCCTCCAGCCGGCCCTGGCCGACTTCGGGCTCGCGCTGCGCGTTTCGATCTGAGGGTGCCTAGGGCGAAGGCGCGGTCGTCACCAGGCGGGCGATCACCTCTTCGAGCTGTGCCCGGCTCTTGTATCCCCAAAACGTTTGGGCCGCGTGCCCCTGCCGATCCAGGATGACGAGGTGAGGCAGGTTCACCACCTTGTACTGGGCCTCCACCCGCCCCGCGCCGTCGCTCACCACCACCGGATAGGGCGCCGGATTTTTTTCCAGGAAGTCCCGGAGCTCTGGCGGCGAGAGGTCCGTGTTGATGCTGACCACCTCGAACCCTCGGCGGGACCAGTCTTCGTGAAGGGCGTGAAGCACCGGCGCCAGCTTGAGACAGGGATGGCACCAGCTGGCCCAAAAATCCAGCAGCACCACTTTGCCCCGGAGGTCTTCCAGGGACACCCGCCCGCCGGGTCCATTCACCCGCTCGAGGGAAAACGTGGGCACGCGCTCTCCTGCCGAAAACGGCTTGACCACGTGAGTGTTCTGCACGACCCAGAGGGCGTTGGCGAAGAGGGCCACACCCAACACCACGGCCAGCGCGGTGGCTGCCACGCGCACCCCCGCCCCCCCCGTGGGGCGTAACACCGGCGCGCTCTCGGACGAGGAGGGACGTTGCCGCGCCACCCGCAAGGCCAGCGCAAACCAAAGCCCTGCGGCCGCGAAGGCCATGAGCTTCACCGCGCGGTGTGTGGGGTAGCTCGAGGGTCCCAGCAAGCCCTCCGCCGCGCGAAGCGCTGCATTCACCGTGAAGTACGGCACGTAGCACGCGGCTCCCAGCTCGAGATCACGCGAGGGATCGCGACGGCCCTGGCCCGCCAACACGGTCAAGGCCAGGGACGCCGGCAGAACCACGACCACCGCCTCGCGAAAAGCCATGCCCACCAAGGTCCAAAGGCGCACCACCACGTCCACGAGCGGAAGATGCGCTAAACCAAGGACCGCCTCGGCCACGTCCCGCAGCCAAAAACACACGATGCCCAGTAGCGCCAGGAGAACCGCGTCGCGGAGGCCCTTGCCCTCGTGTTCGATCTCGCGAAACGCGCGCAGGGGCTGAACGAGCAGGGCGCCCACCCGGGCGGGGAAAGCCCCCCGGTCACGCGCAGGGGGGACCGGGACCGCGGGCCCCGAAGCAAGTTCAGAGGCTGGTTCGGAGGCTTCGCCGGACGTGTTCATCGGTGTGCCGGGAAGCTTGCTTCACCCGGGGCGAAATACAACCGTTCGGCTTCAGCTCGGCGCTTTGCTCAGGAAGCGCCGCGCCGTGGTGGAGAGCGCCGCGGGAATGTTCTTCGACTTCGCCACCTTCTTGAGATCCGTCTTCGTGAGCGTGGTCAGGAACCTCATGGCCACGGTCAACGGGCACTTGGGGTTGTTCACGAGCCCCCAGCGAATCGCGTAGATCTTCGTGAAGTCGCGCGAGTTGGCGATGTAGCGAATCACGTCTTCATGCACCGCCTTGTTGGACGAGGCGGTGATCACTTCCGAATCCGTGATCATCGGAGACTTGATCACGGCCATCGCCACGAGGCGGTTCGAGTCGCGGATCAGGTGGTTGCGACAGTAGGCATTGCCCAAGGTCGCCAGGCGAATCTTTTCGTAGATCTTGAGTTTGTTGAAGTCGATGATCGCCGACTTGCGCTTGTCTTCTGGCTTCGCGGGCGCTTCGGGCGCCTCGGCCTCGGGGGTCTCGTCGTCCCCCAACGTCTCGGCATCGGCCGCGGTGTCGGCGCTCTCGTCGAAGCCTTCGAGGGCCGGCTCGCTTGGCAAGACGTGCTCCTCGAAGACGACGGAGGCGTTCGCTACCGCCGCGAACGCCGCATCGATGGCGGTGTCCAACGCCTCGGGCGCCTGGCGGATCTCCTGAACGATCTCCTGAAAGCCCGGCACGTCCACCTCGACCCCGTTGCGGGCGCACAGCTCCAGCGCGCGGTTCACCGAGGACATGCGCGCGTGCCGGTTGCCGAACAGAGCCTTGACGATCGCCGGCGCGCGCAGGAGCCGCGTCTCGTTCGCGAAAATGATGTCGACGAAGCGTTCGGACAAGCGCCCCGCCAACACGGCAAAGGTCGCATCGGGAGTGGCCGCGTTCAAAAGCAGCGCGTCCAGAGCTCCTGCCCTTTGTTCAGGCAGGCGGGTGCCGAAAAAGTGCAGGACGGCAGGCGGCAGGCTCTCCTTCACCAGCGCCAGGAGCACGGGCTCGGGCAAAGCCCCTGGCGCGCTTTGTGCCGTGGCGCTGAGGCCTGGATCGGCGTCAAACGCGAGCTGGAAAAGCGTCACCGCCAGCTCGACGGGACGCAGAGGTGCCATACCCCGCGCGGCCATCGTGCGCGCCGCGGCAGGGCCGGCGAGCACCTTTTGCACCGCCGGGGGCAGGTGCTCGGGGGGAAGCGGCGCCAGCAGGTCTGCTGGCACGTTCGGCTCAGCCTCGGTTTCTCTCATGAATGATGCGCAATCCGGTGAGCGTCAGGAACTCGTCGTGATCGTCGATGGTCGCCGACTCGGCTGCCACCAGCGCGCCCAAGCCTCCGGTGGCCACCACCCGGGGCGAAAAGTCGAGCTCTCCACGGATGCGTGTGACCAGCGCATCCACCATACCCGCGTACCCAAACACCAAGCCCGCCTGGATGCTGGCCACCGTGTTCTTCCCAATGGCCGAGCGAGGCCGCACGATCTCCACGCGCGGAAGCTTGGCAGTGGCACGAAACAAACCTTCCGCCGCCGTCATCAAGCCCGGAGCGATGATGCCGCCGGCGTACTCACCCTTGACGGTGACCACATCGAAGGTGGTGGCCGTGCCGAAGTCCACCACGATGGCCCCGCCCTGATAACGATCGAATGCGGCCACCGCGTTGACGATGCGGTCGGCGCCCACCTCGCGCGGGTTGTCGTAGAGCACGGGCATACCCGTCTTGATGCCCGGGCCCACAGATACGGCCGGTTGGCCGAGGTGCCGCGCGAACAGCCGCTCGACGGCGTCGGTGGCCGGGGGCACCACGGACGATATAATGCCCGCCGTGATCTGCCGTAACGCCATGCCCTCGAGCTGCAAGAGCCCACTCAGCATGGCTGCCAGCTCGTCGGAGGTGCGCCCGACCCGTGTTTCGACGCGAAAGTGGCGACGGAGCTCGGTGCCCTCGAAGAGACCAAAGACGGTGTGTGTGTTGCCGATGTCGACGGCCAGCAGCATGGACCGCCCATTGTACCGGATCCCAGAACGACGCGCGCGGGGGCGTCTCCCCCCTACCTGGCTACTGCTCGCCACGTGCGCGGCCGTGCTGGCCGGCTGCAAAAAGAGACCCATCGCGGAGTCGCCCGAAGAGCATGGCAAGCTCAACGAGATCTCGGCCAACCTGGAAACAGCCTTCGGCAACCGGGCGCTGCCCTCCGTGGACGAGGCGCCCAGCCTGGCCGCGCGTCTACGCCGCTGGGTCGATTTTCGGGACTGTGCCGTGAAGACTTACGTCGCCCGCCGGCGCGAGGCGGAGCGTGCGCGCGACAAGGGCTACGCCCGCCCCACCCACCACGCCAGCATCGGCGACGAAACGGTGGAGGAGTGCGCCGTTCAGGCAGCGGTGACCAAGGACGCCCCTCGCTATTGCGAACGGCTCGAGGTCGACTTTCGGCGCGACGACGGAGAGCCGCCGCTCGCGGCCCTGCGGTGTTGGGACACGCGCGCGCGGGTGCTCGGACGCCCGCAAGAGTGCCCGCTCCTGTGGCTGCCCAACGGCCCCGTGGGCCGGAACGCCGAGTGCTTGGCGATGGCCCGCCGGGACGCGAGCTTGTGCGTCTTCGCCCCGTCCACGGCGCGGTGCCGCGCGCTCGTGAGCGGCCAGCCCGATCTCTGCCAGGACGCCCCCGAGAACTGCCGTCCCGCCCTGGCGTACTGGGAAGGCTTGATTCCCGCCCGTGAGGGGCCAGCCCTCTTCGAGGCCGCCGCGCTTCGTCTTGCGCCCGCCACCCCCGAGACGAAGCCCGACGCACCCGGGGGCCTTCACTTTCACCTCCGCTTCCTGAGCGACCAGAAGCGCCAGGACGGCATTCAAGAGCGCTTCCAGGTCCAAGCGCCCCTCGACGCGCTCGGCATCTCCTGGCCCACGACGGCCGCACCTGCCCCCGCGGGGCGCCCCCCGCAGGACCCCCGCTGGCCCCACGACCACAGCGAGCAGTTCCCACGCGAGGTCGCCGCCCGGACGGCCGACGTGGCCTTCCTGGGCGAGCGGATCTCCCTGCGCTTCGGGTTCCAACCTGCTGGCCAACTTACCGGCGTGTTGCCCCTGCGACCACCGGGCCCCGCAGCACCTGCCACGCTCGTGGTGCTGCTGGCCGATCCCACGAACGGCAAGCGCCTGCTCTGCCAGCCTGCCCCGGAAACCCAGGGCTCCGTCTCGTTCAAAGCGGCGCCGCCCAGCGCCGGCGGCTTCGTCACGGGAAGCATCGACGCCACCGGCTTCTCGTGCGACGATGGCTCCACGGCGCGCCTGGTAGGCACGTTTCGTTTGGCCATCACGAACGTGCGCTGAGCCGCGCTGGCTCCCTCATCTACCCGTGTCCCTTCACGTGGAAAGCCCGTCTCCTCCGCCCCCTCCTCGCGGCCCCGCGGGTCCAAGCTCAGCGGCGCGGCCAATTGGGCTGTCGCGGCGCCGCTTCCAGCTCTTCGCCAGCGCCGCGATTTTGGCTGCGGCAGCCTGGATCTTCTTTGGCGTGTTCTGGCTCTTCGATCTTCAAACGCAAGGTCAGCCGCACGCGCTTGGCCGCCTGGGACTCGAGGTCTTCTTCCGCTTCGACATCGAAACGCTCCAGAACACGCTGGGCAGCCTGGCCCAGATCATCGTGGCCGTGCTCGGCATCGCGATCACGGTCGTGTCTATCGTGGTGCAGTTGGCCGCGACACGTTACTCGTCGCACATCGCCAGCCTCTTCTTCCGAGATCGGACGAACCTCGCGATCATGGGCTTCTTCGTGGTGGCCTGCATCGACGTGGTGTGGGTGAGCCTGGGCGTGCACGGCACCTTCATGCCCCGCGCCTCGGTGGTGGCCTCCTTGGTGGTACTCACGGGCAGTCTCCTGGTGCTGATTCCCTATTTCGCCTACGTCTTCGATTTCCTCGATCCGGCGCGGGTTGTTCAGCAGATCGGCCGCAGCGCGCTCGACGCCGCCCTCAAGCGACGCCCCGCAGGCGGCAAAAGCACCACGGAGCGGCACGACGCCGCCACCACCAGTCTCGAGCGCCTGGCCGACGTGGCTGTCAACTCGGTGGCCCAAAAAGACAAGGTGATCGCCTCGCACGCCGTGGCGACGCTGAAAGACGTGCTCGTCAGCTATCTCGAAGACAAACAACGCCTACCGCCCAAGTGGTTCATCGTAGGAGAGCGGCTGCAACAGGACGCCGACTTTGCCGTGATGGCGCCCGAGTCCCGGGCACAGATCGAGGCCGACCGCACCTGGTTCGAGTGGAAGGGGCTACGCCAGCTGCGTTTGGTGTTCGCCGAATCGCTCAAGTCCCTGCCCGAGGTCGCGCACAACGTGGCCGTGGCCACCCGCCGCATCGGCGAAGCCGCCGTGGCCACGCACGATCGGGGCGGCATCGCGGCCAGCTTGAAGTTCTTCAACACCTATTTACGTACCGCGCTCAACGGCGCGGATGTGCGCGCGGCCTACAACGTGCTCCACGAGTACCGCCTGCTCGCCGAGGTGGTGATGAACCTGGGCTTGCAGGATCTCACGCTGGGGATCGCCCGCCACTTCAAGTACTACGGGCAAATCGCCTACGGCATGGGGCTTGGCTTCGTGACCGAGACGGCCGCGTACGATCTTTCAGTGCTCTGCGAACGGGCGTTCGCCGTGAAGGCCAGCTGTCACAACGCCCTGCTCGAGATCTTTCTCGAGGTCGACAAGGAAGCCGAAACGGCCGACGAAGAAAAGGGCCTGCGCGGCGTTCGCAAAGCCCAGGTGCGGCTTGCCACCTACTACCTCGTCCATGGCGCCGAGCCTTTGGCCCGCGCCATCTACGAAGACATGCGCCGGGAGTCACCCGCCCGATTGGTTTCCATCCGTCAGGAACTCGAGGACGTCACCGATAAGGACTTCTGGGAGGTCACCGACCGCGGCATCAACTTCGATTACCTCGAGCCGAAACGAAAGGCCCAGCTGACCGCTTTTTTTGGCTGGTTCGGCACGCTGCCCAAACGCTCGGCGTCGCGGGTCCCGGTCTCGGACGCGCCCTGAACCCTTTTCACGACACTCCAGAAGGGTGCCGGACCAAGGGCCGTGATGCCGCAACTAGCCATAACCGAGGGGCAGTAGCCCGCGGGGCGGGGGTGCTGGCAGCGGGTGCGGGCGCGGGTGGAGGCCAAGTGCCCGGAAATCCTTGACTCCCTGACGCTTTCTTCACAGAAGGAGGGTTCGTGACGCTCCGTTTCGACTAACATTCACCTGTTCGGCCCCCGATTGATCCTCTAGCCGCCCGACCAACGTTTTCATGAGCTTCGTGGAAGACAGCTACCCGCCCGACGAGTTGGACGAAAGTCTGCCGGTGGGCCGTTCGCTGGAGTACCACTTCCACGCCGACAGCCCGCGCATCCTGGTGGTGGACGACGAGCGGGTCATCCGTGAGATCCTGTCGGACTTCCTCAGCCTCGAAGGCTACATCGTGCGCACGGTGGAGGACGGCGTCGAGGCGCTCAAGGAGCTGCAAAGGCGCAGCTACAACCTGGTGATCAGCGACCTGAAGATGCCCAACATGGGCGGCCTCGAGCTGATCGAAAAGATTACGGCGCTGAGCTTACCCGTGTTGACCGTGATCATGACGGGCTTTGGCACGGTGGAAACCGCCATCGAGGCCATGAAGCGCGGCGCCTACGACTACATCCTCAAGCCCTTCAAGGTCGAGGAAGTCGTTCACATCGTGCAGAGGGGGCTCGATCGGCAACGGCTGCAGCACGAAAACATTCGCCTCAAAGATGCGCTTTCGATTTACAAGATCAGTGAAGCCATCTCCACGTCCCTTTCGGTCGAGAAGATCCTGGATCTGGTGCTGGATGCCACGCTCGACGCCGTCGACGCGGACGTGGTGACCTTGCTTTTGGAAGATCCGGGCAGCGAGCAGGCGGGCAACGCCCCTTCCGATCGCAAATACATAGAACAGATGCGAAAGGTGTCCCACCGGGCCACGCACCTGCGCGACGACGAACCCGCCCCTGCCCCGAACTTCAAAGAAGTTCTGCCGCTCTTCGCAGAAGACCGGCCCCTGATCGTGCACGGCGGGCGCGTCCACCGATTTTTGGCTGGGCCCCCCCCACAGCGTCTCGTGAGCTTCTGCTCGATACCGCTCAAGCTCAAAGGGCGCATCGTGGGCATGCTGAATGCCTACAGCTATACGAAGGGCAACAAATTTTCTGAGGGACAGCGCAAGATGCTCTACGTGCTCGGAAGCCGCGCAGCGGTTTCGATCGAGAACGCGCGTCTTTACGAGAGCCTGCTGTCCACCAACAAAGATCTCACGCGCGCCAACCTCTCTTTGGAAGAAAACTTCCAGCAGACCATCATGGGCTTTGCCCATGCGCTGGAAGAGTCCGATCGCTACACGCGTGGTCACTCCGAGCGCGTGGCAGTGTACTCCCGCGTGATTGCCATTGGCATGCGGCTGCCGCAGCCTGAAATCGACATGGTCGTTCGCGCGGCGCTGCTTCACGACATCGGCAAGATCGGCATTCGCAACGAACGCCTGAACAAACCCGGCAAGCTCACGCCAGAAGAGCTGGCCATGTTCCGCACGCATCCGGCAAAGGGGCGTCGGATCATCGAGCCCATCCCATTCATGCGAGACCTGTTGCCCGGCTGCTACTGTCACCACGAAGCGTGGGACGGCTCAGGCTATCCCCAGGGCCTCATGAAGGACAACATTCCCCTCACAGGGCGCATCGTGGCCGTGGCCGACGCCTACGACGCCATGACCTCAGATCGCGCCTACCGCCGCGCCCTGCCCCACGACGTGGCCATTCACGAGATCGAGCGTTGCAGCGGCGTTCAGTTCGACGCCTCGGTGGTCAAGGTGTTCATTCACCACATCGAGGAGTGGCGCAAGGCCGAGCACGCTCTCGGTAAGACGCTGCCGAGGTAGGAGCCTGGCCTCAAAGGCCGTCGATATCAGATCCGCCGTCCGATCTCTCGTTGTCCACGTTCGTTACGGCAAAGCTGGGCGCGGAAAGTCCGCTGTAGGAAGCATCGCTGCTGATGGCCGGTCCGATCTGGATTGCGTACGCCTGATTGTCATCGGCCTGGAAGTCATCAACGCCTGTCACAGTCACGACTTTTGGCGAGGCCCAATTGAGGCTGGAGAACACCAGGATGGACGGCGAGACGGTGCCTTCGTCTGTTCGCGTGCTCTGGAGCGGGATGGCGACATCGGCGGTGGGCTGGGAGTTGAGCCGGACAGAAAAGGTCAGCTTTCCACCGGATTCTGTCGTGAGGCCGCCAGAGGCGCCCCCCACGACGACAGCAGCCACGTCATTGTCATCGTTTCTGGCTGCGAGTCGGCGCCCCGCGAGGCCGTTGAATAAGGGGTCGTCACTGGATGTATTCGAGAGAACGATCTCGTACGCCTGACTTCCATCGACGACAGAATCGTCCACCCCATTGACGGGGACCACGAGCCAATCCGTCCAATTGGAGGGTTGGATTACCACCGTAGCGCTGCCAGGCTGGCCCTCGCCGGGTTTGGTCGAGCTGACCGAGACGCTGACCGCGGCAGAGGGGCGCGCAGAGAGCCTGAGCTTGAACTGCGCCATGCCCCCCGACTCGGTCGTGACGAGCGGCGAGGCTGCCTCGAGAACCACCAAGGGCGTGACGCAACTGCCAGCCGCACAGGCAAAGCCCGGGGCACACCCGTTCGAGTTTGCGCACGAGGCCAGGCAGGCCGCGCTCGCACACGCGAAGACACCGCAAGCGGTCTTGGCGCCAGCCATACACGTACCTCTTCCGTCACAAGTCCCTGCGGACCGGCTCTCGGCAGGGGCCGAGCACGCGGCCCCTTGGCACTCTGTGCCGGCCATCCACTTGCGGCAATCGCCTGCGCCATCACAGGTGCCGTCTTGGCCACAAGATACCTTCATCGAAGCCGTACATCCCGGGCTCGGCGTTCCGGCGGGAAGAGGCGCGCACTGCCCATCAAGCTTGCCCGTTTTGGTCGCACTACACCCCAAGCAGGATCCCGTGCAGGCGCTTCCGCAACAAACGTTGTCGCGGCAAAAGCCAAGCTCACAGTCACCGTTGGTCTGGCAGCTCGCTCCCGTGGGGAGCTTTCCACCACAAAGGTTGACCAGGCACTTGACGCCAGGTTTGCAGTCCGCGTCGCCCTCGCAGCGCATCCGGCAGCTGGTAGCGGTGCAGTTGAAGGCACCGCAAGACACGTCGTCCGACGCCTTACAAGCTCCTCGGCCGTCACAGGCGGGGGCGGGTTTGAAGGTTTGCGCCGCACACGAAGCTTGCCCGCAGGCGGTACCTGCAGTGGCCAGAGCACAGGCTCCCGTACCGTCACATTTGCCCGTCTTTCCGCAAAGGGTGCCTGCAGCCACCTCGTTGTCGCAGGCGCCCAGCGAGTCGCCGTCCTTGACCACCGGCGCACATGTGCCCGATGGTTTGCCCGTCCGCGCTTCGAGACAGGACGAGCAGGCAGACCCGCAGGGTTCGAGGCAACACACACCCTCGACACATGCGTTCGACGCACAGTCTGCGTTGCCAAGACAGGAGTCACCGGGTTGTCCCAAGGGTGGCGGCTCGGCATCGGAACCGGCATCCTCGTCGAGTGGGCTGGCGTCAGGCTCCTCGGCTGCCCCATCAGGGGCGGCTGCCGCATCCCTTCCTTCCTGAGTCTCGATTTTGGGGGGAAGAGCTCCAGGTGAGTACGCAGCGAGCAGCTCGGCTTTCTCCGCTTCGGATTGGCATCCGTTCTCTTTACACGTCAAGCCTTCGCCGCAAATCTGGCCGACACAGCGATTGAGAAGCCTGAGCGGAAGTACAACGGTACGCCCGTCCGCAAACGAGAGGACCGCGCGGCGCGTGACGATCGGGCTCTCTGCCAGGTAGCCGGTGACTTCAATGGTTACCGGCTCGAGATCGTCCCCGTCGCGCACGAGCAGGATCGAAGCGGGAAGAGTAACGCCGCCTGGTACGGGCGCGAGATCCCACGTGCTTTCATACTTCAACTCTCCTTTTCGGTCTTTGACCTGAAGGCGAACTTGATCCAGCTCGGAGGGCGTCGGGATGTCGCTGTCAATATGAACGACCATACCTGCGTTCTCGGAAACACAGGCAGAGAGGACGACGAGGCCAACGGTGAGGAAGAAGGAAGAACGCATGAAGGGCCGTTCAACGAAGAGTTGCGTCGGGCAACGAACAGTCAGGACACTTCGGGTCTTCGGTACCCGACAGAACGAAGAAGAGCACTACCGCGCCCGCCACAGCAGCAAGCCCCCCGGCGATCCAGGGCCACCGAGTAGACGTCCGCTCGACGGCTTCGGGGGCAGTAGAGTCTGCCAGAGAGGCCTCTAAACTTGGCTTTGAACTTGCTGCAGCCGTGCCCTTGGATGCCAACTCAGGCTCGCTGGCCACCGGAGTCTTGACCAAGCGAAAGAACAGATCGGTTTGTCGGCTGGATGCCAACGTTGCCTTCTGGGCTGAAGTCTCATACCCCTCCGACGATGCGGATACATCGTAGGTCCCTTCATTGAGCCGAAGTGGCTCTTCAAGGGGAAGGGTTCCCACGGAGCTGCCGTTCACGAAAAGCTGCGCCCCTTGCGGCACACCCCTGACACGCAAAAACCCGATGTGCGTGCGTACTTCCTTGAGGCTCTCTTCCAGGAACTCACGATTCGCCCGGATCCACTTGTCCGTTTTGCCCTTGTCCAGCGCGGCCTTGAGGTGCAGTTCAGCATCCACCCAGTGCCCCACGGCCTGTTCACAAAACCCAAGTTGGGCAGCTGCCCGCGGGTTGGGGTCTAGCGAATGAGCCTGCCGAAAAAGCTCGAGCGCTCGGTAATCGTCGTGTTCCCGTCGCAGCTCGATTCCTTCCCGGATCAGCCTTTCGCTGGTGTCTTTGCTGGATTCAGCCTCAGCAAACACCAACGTCGTCTGAAAAACGAAAAGAAGAGCAGCCGTCGATTGCAGGACGCGTCTACGAAACACCGTGGCGCGGAGATTAGTACCGATTGGGCGCTTTCGTAAAGCCATAACGATCTGGCGAAGCCGTCGCCCCGCCCACGAAAAAAGGGCGCCCCGGTAACCGGAGCGCCCCTCTTTCCGAGTCCGCTTGAAGCTGGCGTTACTCGTTGCTGCTGTTCGTTACTTCAACCGATTGGCTCGGCAGGACCTTGTAGTCGGGGTCGCTGCTCGAGGCAGGGCTCAGGACGATGAAGTACGACTGGTTGCCGTCCGACACTTGGTCGTCCACTCCCGTCACCGTCACCGTTTGTGGATCCTTCCAGTTCATGGCGTTGAAGGTCAGCGAGGTCTTGTCCAGACTGCCTTCTTCCGGGTTGGCCGTCAGGGTGATAACGACCTCTTGCTTGGGCTGCGAATCCAGGACCACGGTGAAGGAGTCCTGTCCGCCGCTCTCGGTGGTCACGAGGCCCCTCCGGCGCGACACGGTGAAGTTTGGCGTCTCGTCGTCGTTGTTCGTGCCGGTGACGGTTCCCCAGGTCTTGTCGTTGTACTCGGGGTCGGTCGCCGACGTGGAACTCACGGTGATCTGGAAGGACCTGTTTCCGTCTGCCACATCATCGTCTGTCCCTTGCACGGACACCGTCTTTTCCACGTTCCACGCATTCGGGCCATTGGGCGTGAACACGATCGGCGCAATCGCCTTGAGCTCGTCACCCTGGGCCGCTGCGAAGGACACAGTAACCGGCGCCTTCGGCTCGGAGAGTAAGCGCACCTTGAAGGTGGCCACGGCACCGTTCTCGTTGGTGACGAGACCGGTCCTCGGCGTCACCAAAACGCCTGCCGACTCGTCGTCCAACGTCTCGCCAGGCACGGGGTCGACCGTAAGCCCAGCGTAGTCAGCATCGTCCGGGCTGACGAGAGCGCCGAACTCGATGAGGAAGGGCTGCTTGCCATCCGCCACGAAGTCGTTCTTGCCCGTGACGGTGATGAACTTGCGTCCGTCCCAGTCTTGGGGTGTGATCTGGATGGAGGACACGCTCAGCGTGGCCGCCGATGCATCCGACACCCGGATGTTGGGCACAGTCACGTTCCCCTTCGGCTGGGAGGTGAGCACCAAGTAGAACGTCGCGGTTTGCGAACCGTCTTCCGTGACGGAAATGGCTTGGTCCAAAACGACCCTGACGCTCGCGCTGTCGTTGTCGCCATTCGTACCAAGCACGTCCTGCGGGTTGACGTCGTCGTACTTGCTGTCGCCACTTTCAGCCGCGCTCGTGATGACTCTGTAAGTGGCGTTTCCGTCCTTCACAAAATCGTCACGGCCCGTGACGGTCACTTCCTGTTCACCCTTCCAGTTGATGCTGTTGAAGGTCAACGTCGTGGGGCTCACCGTGGCCTCGTCGTTGTCGACGCTCAAGGTGACGGTCACGTCTGCAACAGGCCGAGAGGTCAGGCGAATCGTGAACTTGTCCTGTTTGCCCGATTCGTCCGTGACCAGGCCTTCCTCGGGCGCCGTGACGATGAACCCTGCGGTCTCGTCGTCCTTGTTCGTGATCGAAACATTTGCAGCGTTCTTCTGGTTGTAGTTGGCATCCGTGCTCGTGGCGGGATCGGTGATCACGTCGAACACCTGGTCCCCGTCTGCCTCCTCGTCGTTCACACCCGTGATGGTGACTTCCTGGGGTCCGTTCCAGTTGTCAGCCGTGAATACGAGGGAGGCGGGGGTCACGATGCCCTCCGTGATGTCCCCGCTGCGAAGCGGAATGGTCACGTTGGCCGTGGGCTGAGTCTGCAAAACGATCTCGAATTTGGCGATGCCGCCCGCCTCGGTCGTCTGAAGACCCGAGTTCGCAAGAACCAGGATGTTGGCTGTGTCGTTGTCGATATTTGTGACAACCACGTCCGCCGGATCTCGATTGGCGTACTGAGGATCGGTGCTGGTCGCCGGGGACAGCACGATGCTGTAGGAGCGGTCTCCGTCCTGGATAGGGTCATCTACGCCCTGCACGGTCACGAACTGACGTGTCGCCCAGTTTTCTGGCGTGAAGACGAGCGAGCTCTTGTTGACGGTGCCCTCTGCGGTGTTGCTGCTCTGCACGGCGATGGTCACGACATCCCGCGGCTCGCTGTCGAGTACCACGGAGAACTGGGGTGCCAAGGTCCGCTGTTCGTTGGTGACGAGCACGGTGGGACTCACCGTGACTCCTGCCGTTTCGTCATCCACGTTCACGACAGTCACGTCCGCGGGGTCGATGACTGCGTACTTCGCGTCCCCGCTCACCGCCGTGAGCAATCGGATCGTGTAGCTCTGCGGGCCGTCCGCCACGTTGTCGTTTTGGCCGGTAACGGTGACGGTTTGCGGGGCGTTCCAGTTGGCGCTCGTGAAGGTCAGCTTGGCCTTGTCGACCGTGCCTTCTGCGGGGTTCGAGCTCTCGAGCCCGATCTCCACATCCTGGGTAGGCCTCGAGTTCAGCACCACGGTGAACTTCGCGGTGGTTCCGTCTTCCCTGGTGTTTCCAGAGATGGGGCCCACGTTGACGCCTTCCGTCTCGTCGTCGATGTTGGTGACTTTGACGTCGTCCACCACGAGGTTGTTGTACGCTGGATCGGTGGCGCTGGACGTCAGGCTGGTCACGATCGTGAATTCCTGAGGGCCATCGGCGAACTCGTCGTCCTGTCCCGTGACGGTCACCGTCTGGGGGCTCTCCCAGGTGACGGGGGTGAAAACCAGCTGCGTCTTGTCAATCTCGCCCTCGCCCTGGTCGCTGCTGGCGAGAGTGATGCTCACGTCGCCGGCGGGTGCCGTGTTCAGCCAAACACGGAACGTGGCGGTTCCGCCGAGCTCGGTGGTGGTAAGCCCAGCCACCGGAACCACGACCACACCCGGGTCCGCGTCTTCGTTGACGACCCTGACGTCCGGGGGATTCTTTCCCGTGTAGTTCGGATCCGTGCTCACCGCTTCCGAGGTCACGATCGTGTAAACCTGGTCGCCGTCGAAGAGCTGATCGGGTACTCCCGTGATCTCAACTCGGTTCTCTGCGTTCCAGTTGTTGGGATTGAACACGAAGGATGCCGGCGAGACCGTACCTTCTGTTGTGTCGCTGCTCGTGAAGTTCACCGTGACGGTGGTTCCTTCCGCAGGGCGCGAGGTGAGCTTGATGACGAAGCTGGCCTTTCCGCCCCTCTCCGTGGTGACGAGCGTTTCGGTCGGGGTGATCGCGAAACCTGCACTGTCGTTGTCGGTATTGGATACGGTCACGTCATCAGGGTTGAGCCGGTAGGTCGGGTCTTCGCTCGTGGCCGTGCCAATCACGATGGTGTAGGGCTGGTTGCCGTCTGCCAGGTCGTCATTGATACCGGTGACCGTGATGGTTCGAGCGCTGTTCCACGAATCCGGCGTGAAGGTGACGCTACCCGAGGAAACGGTACCCTCCGTCGTATCGCTGCTTGAAATCGGGAAGGTCACGTCGGCAGACGGACGGCTCCGGAGCACGAGAGAGAAAGTAGCCTGCCCACCGCTCTCCGTCGTCACCAATCCCCCCGTGGGGCTCACGGTCACACCCGGGCTGTCGTTGTCGGTGTTCGATACGGTGACGTCCGCAGCATCCAGCGTGTTGTAGGCGGCATCCGGGCTGACCGCGGCGGCCAAAATCACCTTGTAGGTCTGGTTTCCGTCGGCGATGTCGTCGTTCACCCCGGTGATGGTCACGGTCTTGATGCCGCTCCAGTCGGTCGGCGTGAAGATGAGCTGAGCGGGAGACACCGTGCCTTCGGTGGCATCGTCGCTCGACACCGCGATGGTCACGTTGGCTGCGGGTTGCGTCTGCAGAGAGACGGTGAAGGTGGCGGTTCCGCCCGCCTCGGTTGTGCCCAGATTTGATGCTGCGTTCACAACGATCGCGGGCGTGTCGTTGTCGGTGTTCGTCACGGGCACGTCGACGGGGTCGACCCCGTTGTAGCCCAGGTCGGCGCTGGTCGCGGCACCGGTCACGACCGCGTACACCTGATTGCCATCGGCGGCTTGGTCGTCGACGCCTGTGACGGTCACCGGCTTCGGTGCGTTCCAATCGTCGGTCGAGAACGTCAACGAGGCCGGAGAGACCGTGCCTTCCGTCGGTTTGTTGCTCACCAGCGTGATCGTGACGGCGGCCGAAGGCTTGCTCTGCAGCGCAACCGTGAAGGTCGCCTGACCACCCGCTTCCGTGGTCGTAAGGGCCACGAGCGGAGCGAATACGAACCCCGGAGAGTCGTTGTCGGTGTTGACGCCTGTGGCGTCTGCGGGGTTGAAGGTGTTGTAGCCGAGGTCGGCGCTGGTAGCGGGCCCGACGTTGATGGTAAAGGGCTGGCTGCCGTCGGCGACGTCGTCTTCGACGCCCTTGACGGTGACCGCTTGCGGCGCGTTCCAATTCAGCGCAGTGAAGACGAGGGCGGCCGGTTCAACGGTGACTTCGCCCACGTCGCTGCTGGCCAGCGGGATCGTCACGTCGGCGCTTGGCTGGGTGTTGAGGCGCACCTGAAAGGTGGCCGTGGTACCTGTTTCGCTGGTCACCAACCCGGTGGTGGGTTCGACCGACACGCCTGCGGTGTCATTGTCGACGTTGCCCAAAGCCACGTCGGCGGGATCGAGCGCGTTGTAGGCGGGGTCCACGCTGGTGGTGGCTCCGAGCACCACGGTGTAAGCCACTTCGCCGTCCGCCTCCGTATCATCGACACCCGTTACGGTGACCATCTGCGGCGCGGCATAATTGACGGGAGTAAATACCAGCGCAACCGGCGCGGCCAAGCCTTCCGTGGGGTCGCTGCTCGCCACGGGGATGGTGACGTCTCCCGTGGGCTGGCTGTTCAGCACGACGGTGAAAGTCGCCGCGCCTCCCGCCTCGGTGGTCCGCAGGCCCGCAACGGGCGTCACGGTGATTCCGGCCGTTTCGTTGTCGACGTTGGCAACCGCAACGTCGGCGGGGTCCATGCCGTTGTACTTCTTGTCGGTGCTGGTCGCGGGCGCCAGTACGATGGCGTAAGCCACGTTACCGTCTGCCTGAGCGTCATCGACGCCCGTGACGGTCACGACCTGTGCGCCGTTGTAGTTGTCCTTGGTGAAGGTCAGCGTGGCGGGCGAGACCGTGCCCTCGGTGGGGTCATTGGTCGACAGCGCAATCGTGACGTCCGCGCTGGGACGGGCGCCCAGAGACACCGTGAAGAAGGTTTGGCCCCCGGCCTCCGTGGTGGTGAGCCCCGTCGTTGGCGTCACGTTGACGGCCGCCTTGCTCTTGCCGGAGGAGTCGTCACCGCACCCTCCGAAGCACCCGAGCATCGTGGCTAAGCCCAGGAAACTAAAGACTCTTACCCTGTTAATTGAACCAAGCATCCCGTTCATGGCGCCGAAGTTTACACACCTGCCCGTTCGATTACCAGAACTGTCCGACCAAGTCCGTCAGAAGTATGACTAGCCATATCTAGCGTGCCTGCGTTGGGCATAGAGGACGTCCCCGCACGCCTGCAACGCGTAGCAGTGCGCTGGATTTCGGCGCTCTTCCATCGGGTTATTCGCATATCGAGTGCTGTCGGCCTTTGTGTAGGCCCTCTCCTGCCATGTCGGACAAGGACCCTGGTGTGGCTTGCATCACTCCGTGACGGTGTCACTTTGCGTTACTATCCAAAGACTCAACGGAGCCCCAGACGGACCACGCGAGGCCCAGCCCCCCCTCCCCGGGCATGTTTCCCAACGATGACGATTGCTTATCGATTTCGGGGGGCGCTCTTGATAGGGTCCGCAGCGCATGACCTCCGTGGAAGGCGCCAACGGTTCTGGATCTCCCCCGATGCCCCCGGCGCCGCCGGCCGGCCCCCCCGGCGCGGGTGGCTTCCGGGTTCCGGTCTCGATCGAAGAAGAGATGAAGTCGTCGTTCATGGACTACGCCATGAGCGTCATCGTCTCGCGGGCTCTGCCCGACATTCGAGACGGCCTCAAGCCGGTCCACCGCCGCATCCTTTACACGCAGCACACGATGAACAACGTGTGGAACCGGCCGTACATCAAGTGCGCGCGCGTGGTCGGCGAAGTGCTCGGTAAGTTTCACCCCCACGGTGACGCCGCCGCCTACGACGCGCTCGTGCGCCTCGCGCAGGAATTCTCGATGCGCTACCCGCTCATCGACGGCCAGGGCAACTTCGGTTCGATCGACGGCGACCCCCCGGCGGCTTACCGGTACACCGAGTGCCGCATGGAGAAGATCGGCCAGGAGCTCCTGTCCGACATCGACAAGGAAACGGTCGACTTCCAGCCGAACTACGACGACAAAGAGGTCGAACCCACCGTTCTTCCCACCCGCATCCCCAACCTGCTGGTCAACGGCGCTTCGGGCATCGCGGTGGGCATGGCCACGAACATCCCGCCCCACAACCTACGCGAGATCATCTCTGCCACGATCGCGATGGTGAAGAACCCCGACATGGGGTGGGAAGACCTGCTCGAGCACGTGCCTGCGCCCGATTTCCCCACGGGAGGCTTCATCTGCGGCCGGGCGGGCGTGCGTCGGGCCTACAGCACCGGGCGTGGCAGCGTCGTGATGCGCGCGCGCACGAACGTCGAAGAGCACCCCAAAACGGGCCGCAAGACGATCGTGGCCACCGAGATTCCCTATCAGGTGAACAAAGCCCGGCTCATCGAGAAAATCGCCGAGCTGGTGCGCGAGAAGAAGATCGAAGGCATCTCGGACATTCGCGACGAATCCGATCGCGAAGGCATGCGGATCGTGATCGAGCTCAAGCGCGACGCGGTCTCCGAAGTGGTGCTGAACAATCTCTACAAGATGACGCCGATGCAGGAGAGCTTCGGCGTGAACATGGTGGCGATCGTGGATGGTCGCCCCGAGATGGTGACGCTCAAGCAGTGCTTGCAGCACTTCATCCAGCACCGCCGCGAGGTGGTCACCCGACGCACGGCCTACGAGCTGGCGAAGGCCCGCGACCGCATGCACATCCTGCAGGGCCTCAAGATCGCCGTCGACAACATCGACGAGGTGATCCGGATCATCCGCAGCTCGCGCGACACCGAATCGGCGCGCGCTTCCTTGATGGGCACCTTTGGCCTGTCCCAGAGGCAGTCGCAGGCGATCTTGGATATGCGCCTCGCCAAGCTGACCGGCCTCGAGATCGAGGCTTTGGAGGCCGAGATGCGTGAGGTGGCCGCGCTCATCGCGCGCCTCGAGTCCATCTTGGCCAGTGACAAAGTGCTCATGGACGTGGTCGTGGCCGAGCTCGAAGAGGTGCGCACGCTCTACGGAGACGACCGCCGCACCGAGATTCTCGACGTCGACGAGACCGACATCGACATCGAGGACATGATCGCCGAAGAGGACATGGTGGTCACCGTGACCCACGGCGGATACGTCAAGCGAAACGCCGAGACCGAATACAAGGCGCAACGCCGCGGCGGGCGCGGTGTCAAGGGCGCCACCACGCACGACGAAGACTTCGTGGCGCAGCTCTTCGTGGCGTCCACCCACGATGTGCTCTTGATGTTTACGAACAAGGGCCGCTGCTACTCGAAGAAGATCTGGCAGATCCCGCAAGCCGGCCGCTATGCCAAGGGCAAGGCCTTCGTGAACCTTATTCCCCTGCAAGAGGGGGAACGGGTGGTGGCGCTTCAGCCCGTGCGCGAGTTCTCGGAGGGGGCTTACGTGGCCATGGCCACGCGCAAGGGCGTCATCAAAAAGACCTCGCTGCACGCCTTCTCTGCCATTCGGACCACCGGCATCATCGCCCTGTCCATCGACGACGACGACGATCTCATCGCCGTCCGCATCACCGCGGGCTCGAGCGATTTCCTCATGGGCACACGCAATGGCTGGGCCATTCGCTTCCGCGAGGAGACCGTGCGGCCCATGGGCAGAACCGCGCGCGGCGTGCGGGGCATCAACCTGCGGGACCCGAACGACGAAGTGGTGGGCATGGCGGTGATCCCGCGGGACGGCACCGTGACGCTGCTCACCGTGTGCGAACGCGGGTTCGGCAAGCGCACGCCGACCTCGGACTACCCCACCAAGGGGCGCGGCGGCAAGGGTGTCATCACCATCAAGACCACCGAGCGCAACGGCAAGGTGGTTTCGCTGCGGCTCGTGGGAGACGAAGACGATCTGATGATCATCACCGACGGCGGCAAGCTGATCCGCATGCCGGTGGACGGCGTGCCCACGATTGGCCGCAACACCCAGGGCGTGCGCTTGATTCGTCTCGAGGAGGGCGAAAAGGTGGTGGCCATGGAGCGGCTTGCCGAGGCCGAAGACGACGAAGAGCGTGAGGTCTCTCCCGAGGTGGCAGCGGCGCGGGCCGAGCTCGCGGGGGCTCCTCTAGCGGAAGAGGATCTGGGCGACGAGGCCGAAGCAGACGACGAAGACATCGCCGACGACGAGGGCGAGGACGCGGGCGACGAGGAGTAGCCGTGCGGCATCAACGCGGGAGGACCACCACGTGAAGCGAGACAAGTCCCTGGCCCTGTTCGAGACGGCGCAACAGCTGTTTCCCGGCGGTGTGAACAGCCCCGTGCGGGCCTTCAAGGCGGTGGGCGGCACACCCATTTTCCTGGCGCGCGCTCAGGGGGCCTACGTCTGGGACGCCGACGGGAACCGGTACCTGGATTTTCTGAGCAGCTGGGGGCCCACGATCCTCGGGCACGCGGACCCGGACGTGCACGCGGCCCTCGTCGAAGCCGCCGCCTCGGGCACCACCTTCGGCGCCTCGACCGAGCGGGAGATCTGGCTGGGCGAGGCCATCCGCCAGGCGTTTCCGTCGATGGAGCGCATGCGCTTCGTGTCTTCGGGCACGGAAGCCACGATGTCGGCGCTCAGGCTGGCCCGAGGGTTCACGGGCCGCAGCAAGATCATCAAGACCGAGGGCGCCTATCACGGCCACGCGGACATGCTGCTCGTGTCTGCAGGGTCGGGCGCCGCCACCTTGGGCATTCCCGGTTCGGAGGGGGTCACGGCGGCCGCCGTGGCCGATTCGCTGCTCTGCCCCTTCAACGACGTGGCCGCGCTCGAGGCCCTCTTCAAGGCCAACCCGGGCCAGGTGGCAGCACTCATCCTCGAGCCCATCCCCGGCAACATGGGCCTGGTGCATCCCCGTCCCGGCTACCTGGAGCAGGCACGGAAGCTCTGTGACGAGCACGGGGCTCTGCTCATCTTCGACGAGGTCATCACTGGCTTCCGTGCAGGCCCTGGCGGCGCTCAGGGACGTTTCGGCGTGCGGCCCGACCTCACCTGCCTCGGAAAGATCGTGGGCGGTGGGCTTCCCATGGGGGCCTACGGCGGCCGCACCGACATCATGGGCAAAATCGCGCCGGAGGGGCCCGTGTATCAGGCGGGCACCCTGTCGGGCAACCCCCTGGCGATGGCCGCGGGCCTCGCCGCTCTGAAGAAGCTGACGCCTGCGCTCTACGAGCGGCTCGAGGTGCTGGGCGCCCGGCTGGAAGCCGGCCTCAACGCCGCCATCGAGGCCACCGGCGTGGCGGCCCGGGTGCAACGGCTGGGCTCGGCCTGGACCGTGTTTTTCACCCGCACGGAGGTGGTGGACTTCGCCACGGCCAAAAAGGCGGACGCGGCGAAGTTCGGCCGGTTTTTCCACGGCATGCTGGACAGGGGCGTTTATCTGCCCCCGGCCCAGCTCGAGGCCGGATTCATCTGCGGGGCTCATACAGCAGACGAGATCGACACGTGTATTGCCGCGGCGCAGGAGACCTTCGCCACGTTGGCCTGACCCCCCATCGGGCCCAACCCCGCCTTGGGGGTGGCGTCCGGGCAGTTTGTGGGCTATAGAAGGCCTCCCTTTTCAAGGCAAACCGTACACAGGATTTTCCCATGCCCGCCCCGCTCGCCATCGTCAAAGCGAAATTCGAGAACAAGGACAAGCTGGTCGACCAGATCGTGGCCATGCTCAGCAAGCAGACCGACGAGAACAAGGACGACCTGCGGAAGCGCCTGCTGGGAGCCTCGAACGCCAAGCTCCTGAAGCTCCACGCTGCCTGCAAGACCACCGACGACAAGTTCGGCTCGCACGACAAGCTCGTGGAAGCCACGGCTTCGGCCATGAGCAAGAGCAAGGACAAGGACTTCGTGGCCAAGCTCGGCTCGTTTTCGTCGGCGCGCCTGCTCGACCTCGAGCGCGTGGCCAGCCGTCGGCTCAAGGCCGCGGCTGCCAAAGCCAAAGCCTAAAGGCTGCACGGCGAGGGCCGGCAACGCCGGGCCCCGCCCATCAAGACGAAGAGGCGTCCCCGCAAAAGCGGGAGGGCGCCTTTCTTCGTTTCGAAGCGCGACGTCGCGTGCCGTCGCAAGTGGGGCGTTGGCTCAGGCCTTGCGCACGCGTTCGCGCAGGGTGCGGAAGGCCTCGAAGCTGTCGCACCGCAGGTAGGGGTTTTCGAGCATCTCGCGGCCCATGCTGGACGTGGGCGTGCGGCCATAGTTGTGCCCGGGGTAAACGATGGTCTCCTCGGGAAGGCCCATGAGCCGGTTCAGGCTCTGCCACAGGGCCTCCGTGCTGCCCCCCGGGAAGTCGGTGCGCCCGCAGCCGCTGACGAACAACACGTCTCCCGTGATGACGAAACCGTCCGCGAGGAAGCAGGTGCCACCACGGGTGTGGCCAAAGGTCTCGAGCGCCCGCACGCCGGTGTGCCCGATGGCGATGTCGAGCCGATCGGAGACGAGCGTGATCTCGCGGCAAAGGGGCCGCACTTTTTCGACCTCGTGCGGGTGAACGTACACGCGGGCTCCGGTGGCCGCGACCGTGTCCGCAAGCCCCTCGATGTGGTCGTGATGCGTGTGGGTGATGAGCACGTGCTTGACGTGAACGCCCGTGTCACTCGCCATGCGCAGCAGCCGATCCACCTCGAAGGCCGGATCCACCAGCGCGGCTTCTTTCGTCTGAGGGCAGTAGAGCAGCTCGCAAAAGTTCTGGAGCAGGCCGACCTCCGTCTGCAACACGGAAGGGGCAGGAGGCAAATGAGCGGTATCGGTGGCATGCATGGGGAACCTCTTCGTCTTTATTTCAACTCGACCACGAGCTCGGCCACGCCCAGGTTGTTCGCGGCGTCGTAGGCGCGCACCGCCACCACGTGGGCGCCGCGGGTCAGGTGCGGCACGCGAAAGCTGAAGGCCTCTCGTCGTTGGTCGAGCAGGCCGTCGTTGGGGGACACCGGCTGCCAGGGGCCTCCGTCCACGGAGAACTCGATGTGGGTCAGGGGCGAGGCGGCATCCGAGGCCTCGCCTGTGATCGTGGGCAGGCGCGCTTGCAGGCCGGTGACCGTAGGCCGCGCGTTATCGACGAGGAGCGGCGGCGAGACGAAGGTGGATGACAGCGCTCGATCTTGCGCCACGGAGGGGGCATCCGTGACCTCGATGCGCACCACGTAGCGGCCGTCGGGGACCGTCTCGGTGTTCCAGTCGTACTCGGATTTGGTGAGCGGGGCCTCGGTGGGGCCGAGGGGTCGCCACGCCTCATCCTCTTCGCTTTTGTACGCAAGCTCGTAAGCCAGCTGATCCGCGTCGGGGTTCTCCACCTTCCAGCGGAGCTTGAGCACAGAAGCGTGCTCGCGAACGTCGCTTGCCTTGGGCTCTGCTTCCGCAAGGGAAAGCTCCGTCACCCGGGGACGCGTGTTCTGCGGTTGGTAATGAAGCGCGATCTCGCGCAACACGGCGCCCGGGGGGAGCGAGGTGCGGTACTGCAAATAGCGGCCGGGCGCGCTCGCCATGCGCCCTTCGCCCTCGCTGGCATCAAAGGACGCAGAGGCAAGGGCCGTCCAGGCCTCCCAGGTGTCGTCGGGCTTGGCCGTATTTCCCGCGCGTGTCTCGAAAGGCAGCGCCATCGAAGCGTCGTAGCGCAGCTGTCCCCACTGCGCGGGACGGTTGGCGTCGAACACCTTGGAAAGGTAAAGGGCCGACTTCGGCGACGCAGGCACGGCCCGGAATAGGGCGGCCCCGTCTCCGGTGCCCACCCAGAGCCCCTGCGCGTGCGGCGCGAGCGTAAGCGCCTGCCTTTCAGGCACATCTAGCATCAACACGGCCTGGCCTTCGGCGTCCACGCGGTACACTTTGCCTTCGGTGCCCGCGGCCGCAAACACGTGGCCGTCACCCGCCAGCAGCGCCGTGAAATAGCCGGTATCGAGACTGAGGATCTCCTCGATCGCACCCGAAGGTTCGAGACGGTAAACGGCCCCCTTGCCTTTGGGCGCCCCGGGACGCGGCAACGTGCCCGGGGCCGCGGGTGATTTGCCGCCCGTAACGAGCGGCGTGCCCTTGGCACCCTTGTCGTTGCTGCCGGCGGGCTCGGGCTCGCCTCCCTCGAAACGATTGACCGCGACGTAGAGGTCCTTGCCCACCTTGGCCACGGCCCTGACTTCATCGGCCTCGAAGTCGTGCAGCGCGCGCGCCTGGCCCTCGGCCGTCACGCGGAAGAGGATGGCCTTTTCGGCAGTACCGACCAGCACGGCACCGCGACCATCCGGGACCATCGCGATCACGTGCTGGTCCTGCGCGTCCCACAACGTCTTCGTTTGGCCGCGCGCTTCGATGACCACCACCTTACCGGGGCCTCCCACGCCCGCATACGTCCGCTTGCCTTGCGGGTCATGAACGAGAGCCCACACGTGCGCGCCGTCGAGCTTCGCAAGCACGCTCGTTTTGCCGTCACGCACGCCGACGCGGTAGATCTTCGCACCGGGGGTGGTGGCCACGAGGAGCGTGTCGGCGCTCTCCACCGCCAGGGCTGTCACCCAAGGCTCTGGCAGCTCCGCCACCAAGCGCGCGCTTCCCCCGGAGGTGGGCAGCGCATACACACGGCCCGGATCCCCCGTACCGAAGAAGGCTGTATTGCCATCGAGGGATAGCGCACTGGCCCAGACGAACCCTGCGTCCACGTCGTGGCGTTGCGCCTCGAACCCTGGCTCGACCTGGCCCGGCGGCGCCACGATCGTGCCCTTCGCTTCACCTTCCTCGAAGTGCGCGGGTGTGGTTTGAAGAAAGACCGGGGCGGCAAAAGCCGCGGAATCGCGCACGAAGTGCAGACCTGCAAGGGTCAGAACCACGGCGAAGGCACCAAGAGACGTGTGTCGATTCGGCGTCATTTTCCCCCGGAAGCATACACGTCTGCGTTCACGGGCACGAAATCGGCAGCATGTAGGTGGGCGAATTTTCGAGCCTTTTTAGGCACTTGGCCCAGCGCTCGCACCTAGTTACTCAGTTTTGCACGAGGAGAAACGTGTCGGAAACGCAAGCCAGGTACCTTGAGTCCCAGGTTTGAACACAAAGCCACCAAAGACTTTCTGACCGATGACAAGGAGAAATCACATGCGACGGTTTTTACTACCTGCTGCGCTGCTCGC
Source organism: Myxococcales bacterium (assembly GCA_022184915.1). Classification (NCBI taxonomy): domain Bacteria; kingdom Pseudomonadati; phylum Myxococcota; class Myxococcia; order Myxococcales; species Myxococcales bacterium. Next base: position 231,043 of record JAGTJU010000005.1, read on the forward strand.
CGTCATGGTGGGCACGGCCCGCGCAGACGAAGCAGCGCCCGCCTCTGCGGCACTCGATGACGTGAACACCCTGTGGACCTGTTTGGCCGCGTTCCTGGTGTTCTTCATGCAAGCGGGCTTCGCCCTCGTGGAAACCGGCATGACCCGCGCGAAAAACGCGGTGAACATCATCATGAAGAACCTGATGGACTTCTCCATCGGATCGATCGTCTTCTGGGTCGTGGGCTTCGGGCTCATGTTCGGGCTGACGAACGGCTTCTTCGGCACGAACGGCTTCTTCTTCGACCCCACGAACGTGGGCGCGGACGGGAAGACGCTGGCAGAAGCCAAGGGCATCACCGAGTCGTTCGGCTGGGCCTTTTTCATTTTCCAGACGGTGTTTGCGGCCACGGCGGCCACCATCGTGTCGGGCGCGATGGCCGAGCGCACGAAGTTCAAGTCTTACCTTGCGTACACGGTCGCCATCACCGCTATCGTGTATCCCGTCTTCGGCAGCTGGACGTGGGGCGGGCTGTTCTTGGGTAAGGGCTGGCTGGAGAAGCCAGACGGTGGGCTGTTGAGCAGCCTGGGTCTGCCTGCGTTCATCGACTTCGCCGGTTCTACGGTTGTCCACTCCATCGGTGGCTGGGCGGCTTTGGCGGGCGCGATTGTGCTCGGCCCGCGCATCGGGAAGTTCAAGGACGGCAAGTCGATGCCCATGCCCGGACACAACTTGCCCCTCACGGCCTTGGGCGTTTTCATCTTGTGGCTCGGTTGGTTCGGGTTCAACCCCGGTAGCACGACAGCAGTGGGAGGCGGGTCGTTCGCGGTGATCGCGATGACCACCAACATCGCCGCAGCCGGCGGCTCCATCACCGCGATGGTGACAGCTTGGCTCCTCTTCAAGAAGCCGGACGCGTCCTTCACGCTCAACGGCGCACTGGCTGGCCTCGTGGCCATCACGGCTGGTTGCGCAAACCTGTCCGTACCCTACGCTCTGCTCACCGGCCTCATTGCTGGTGTCCTGGTCGTCTTCGCAGCTCTCTTCTTCGAGAAGCTCAAGGTTGACGACCCCGTCGGTGCGGTCTCCGTTCACGGTGTCAACGGCGCTTGGGGCACGCTCGCTACCGGCCTGTTCGCGAAGGAAGGCGGCTTGTTCACGGGCGGCGGCTTCGCTCAGACCTCCACCCAGCTCATCGGCATGCTGGCGGCCTTCGTGTGGTCGTTCGGCGCAAGCTTCCTGCTCTTCAAGGCGGTCAAGGCTGTCATGGGTCTGCGGGTCAGCCCTGAGGAGGAGATCGAGGGTCTCGACGTCACCGAGCACGGCATGGAAGCCTACCCCGAGTTCCCCAGCGCGTCGGGCCACGCCACGATGGTCGTGACCGACGCGAGGGAGGCCTCCGTGGGCTCCTTGGCAAGCAAGCCCGCGCTGGCCGAGTAACGCAGGCAGCGTAGAAACAAGGCGGGGGATCGCTTCGGCGGTCCCCCGTTTTGCGTTTGGGGGGCGTCACAAAACGTGAAACGGGCCCGGTCCTTTCGCATCCAATGCTCCGCCATGACCATGAAACTCTTCTTCGCCCCGGGAGCCTGCTCCCTGTCCCCCCACATCGTGGCCCGCGAGGCCGGCCTGGCTTTCGAGCCGGTCAAGGTAGACCTTCGCAAGAAGGAGACCGCCGACGGACGCGACTTCCGCACGATCAACCCCAAGGGGTACGTGCCCGCCCTGGAGCTGGCCCCCGGCCAGGTGCTGACGGAGGGGCCTGCCATCGTGCAGTACCTGGCCGACCAGGCCCCCGAGGCGGGTTTGGCGCCCGCGGCCGGCAGCTTCGCACGCTACCAACTGATGTCCATGCTGACCTTCGTGGGCACCGAGATCCACAAGCAATTCTCCCCGCTCTTCAACCCTGCGACGCCGGAAGCCACCCGAACCATGGCGCTCGAGCGTTTGTCGGGACGCTACGCGCTCGTGAACCAGGAGCTCGAAGCGGGGCCCTACCTGACGGGGCAAACCTTTAGCGTGGCCGACGCTTATCTCTTTGCGGTGAGCCGCTGGATGCCCATGTTCAAGCTGGACCGAAGCCAATGGCCGGCGCTTGCCGCCTGGTTCGACCGCGTGGCCAGCCGTCCCGCCGTGAAGCAAGCGCTCGAGACCGAGGGGATCACGGCCTGAACCAAACCGCCTGGCACACGACCTAGGGCCCGCGGCGCACAAGCCGAATCACGTGGCGCCCGGGCACGTTCCGTATTATGCCGGTCGGGCGTATGACCACCTCGATGGCTTCCACGTCGCGGGCTCCGACCGGCGCTCCCGCCGCTGCCAAACCGCAGCGGAATCTCTGGGTGCTGGCCCTGTTCATTCTGGGCCCCTTGCTCTTCGGGGCGGTGCTCGTGGGGTTGCGGACCCGCTCGGGCGACATGGCGCTGCGCATTCGCATTACCCGGGCCCTCAACGAGGGGGGCGGCGCACCTGTGGATATGAGCCATCTGCCCGCGTTCACGTGGACGTCGATGCAGGTGTTGCCCCCCCGCGCCCCGGCCGCTGCGCAGCGTTTGGCAGGCCTGCCGTTTTATGCGCGCTGGGTGGTAGGGCTCGAGCGACGGGACGACGTCAGCGTATTGGCGTTCAAGCTCGGCGATGACTTCCGTGCCCACGTGGTGGTGCCGCGCGACAAAGGTGACTTCGTGCCGGCCGCCCGGGCGCAACCCTACACGCACGATGACGCCTTCTTCGAGGTGAAGCGGACGGCCGAGGGCTTTGCGCTTTCGCCTGCGCCCCGCCCCGCCTTGCAAGCCGCCCCGGTGCCCACGCCGTGACCGGGCCGCGCCAGGGGGCCCGGGCGCTCGCCGAGTGGCTGGTCCTGGGCGCGCTCGTGGGGGGCCTCTGTGGGGCAGCTTCGGCCCTCTTTCTATTTCTGCTCGACGAGGCCACGGCGTTGCGCGAGGCCCACCCGGCGATCGTGTACACGCTGCCCGTGGCGGGGCTGGCCATCGGGTGGCTCTACGCGCGCTACGGCAAGTCGATCAGAGCTGGCAACAACCTGGTGATCGACACGATCCACGACGAAGGCCCGCGGCTTCCCGTCCGGATGGCGCCCATGGTGTTGGTGGGTACGGTGCTGACGCATCTATTCGGCGGCAGCGCGGGACGTGAAGGCACGGCCGTGCAAATGGGAGCCAGCCTGGCCGATACCCTTGCGCACAAGCTCTCGCTGCGGCCCAACCTGCGGCGCCATGTGCTGGCGGCCGGCGTGGCCGGCGGCTTCGGCTCGGTGTTCGGCACGCCAATCGCGGGGGTGGTGTTCGGGCTCGAGGTCGTGGTTCTGGGTCAGCTTGCCTACGGAGCCCTTCTGCCGGCGCTCGTGGCGTCGGTCGTGGGGGACATGACCACGCGCGCCCTGGGGATCGTGCACACGCCCTACCCCCTCTTGTCCTACGTGCCGCTGTCGCCGCTGCTGCTCGCAAAATGGGCGGTGTTCGCGGCCGCCGTGGCGCTCACCACGCTGACCTTCATCGAGCTCACGCAGGCGCTCAAGCGCTGGACGGAGCGCCAGTGCCCCTCTTTGCCTGTGCGCATGGCCCTGGGCGGTCTGGCGCTGGTGCTTCTGTGGCAGCTCGTGGGTACGAACGACTATCTGGGGCTCGGCATACCGATGATCGTGAAGGCCTTCAGCGAAACGGGCGTGCCCGACATGGCCTTCTTCTTGAAGCTGATATTCACGGCCCTCACGCTCAGTGTGGGTTTTTTGGGGGGCGAGGTGACGCCGCTTTTCTTCGTGGGCGCTTGTTTGGGCAGCACCTTGGCAGAGCCTTTGGGGTTGCCCCGGCCCCTGGCAGCAGGCGTGGGCCTGGCGGCGGTGTTCGCCGCGGCCTCGAACACCCCCTTGGCGCTGGCGGTGATGGCGGTCGAACTGATGGGCGGCGCAGCCTTTCCCCACGTGGCGATCGTCTGCGTGATGGCCTACCTGCTGACGGGGCACCGCTCGATTTACCCTTCGCAAAGGCTCGTTCATGCGAAGTGGGGCGCACGCCTGCCCACCGTGCGCCGCCTGCGCGACGTGGCGGCAGAGACGAACCCGACCAAGAGCGCGCACGAGGACGTAGAGCCCTCCTGAACTTCAGGAGCCCTGGCACACCGCCTCAGGGTGCGGGAAGGGACGCCTCGGCCGTGGGGGCGCCTTTTCCGGGGCTCTGAATGCGATCGTTGCGCCAGACGTGCAGCTTGGCGTAGCCGTCCCACGCGATGCTGACGAGGTCGAGATCGCCGTCGCCATCCAGATCCACCGCGCGTGCGCCCAGGTGACTCTCTTTGCCCTCGTCCACCACGTGCGGAGCGAACCCGCGCGCGCGCCCGAGGTTGCGCCACACGGTCACACGCTGGGCGCCGCGGTGTTCACCGGTGATCACGTCGAGGTGGCCGTCGGCGTCCATGTCCGCCACGTCGAGCGCGTTGGTGCTGCCCTGAAGCGCGATCGGGGTGCGCGTCCAGGGCCCTTTCGCGGGCTCTTTCGGGTTTCTGAACCAGGATGTGGAGGCCCCCTGCGCCGCGCCGTTTTCCACGGAGACCACCAGATCCGGGCGCGCATCACCGTCGAGATCCGCCAGCACCAAGCGATCGGCCCAACCTTCGACCTCGCCCAGCGGCGCTTTTTGCCAGGGCCCCGCCGTGACCTTGCCCGGGCCCGGGTTGCGCCACCACGCAAGCTCGTTGCCCTTCGGCCCACCGGCCGCCGCCACATCCACCCAACCGTCACCATCGACATCGGCCGCGGCGATCCCGTCTTCGGTGGTTTCATCGCCGGTGATGCGAAACGAGGGCCAGGGCTCCGCGAGGGAGGCGGGCACCTGCAGGGCGAACACCCCTTTGCCGGTGGTGAACACGAGCTCGGGGGAAGGGCCGCGCAAAAGAGGTGCGCGCAGGTAGCCCTGGCTGTTCGTGTGTTCGGTGGGCGTAAAGCCCGCAGCGGCCACGTGCTTGCCGAAACCGCCGGCCTTGGGTTCGAGCCAGTACACCTTGCCCAGCGCCTCACCCACGAGCGGCGGCAACGCCCCGGGGGGCTGGGCGCGTTCGTCCAGGCTCCACATCACGTCGAGCGGCCGCGGCAGCACGGTGCGCTTCCAGGGGCCCCCGAGGTCACCGCCGGGATTTTCGTAGTGCACGCTGCCCGCCACGATGTCGTGCCCCTGGGCGCGCCGCGGGAACGTCAAGCCGAACGCCCGCTCGTCGCGGCTGCCATCGATCTCGAGGTACTGCCACGCGCCGAGGCCATCAGGTCCCTCGTTCATCCACGCCTCCACGGGAGGCCCTTGCCAGTTCGCCCCGGCCACGTCCGGGCGGCCGTTGCCGTCGAAGTCGGCCACACGCACGTTGTGGGATCCGCGCGTGGACAGAACCTGCAGATCGAAGGCTTGTCCGTTTTTGCGGCTGTAGAGGATGCCCACACGCTTCTTCGGCGCCTGCGCCATCTCGGCGAAGACCACGTCGAGGGCGCCATCATCGTTCATGTCCTCGAGCTTGAACGTGTGCACGAAGGCCACGTCCTTGGCGATGACGTGTTCGGTCCACGCCGCATCCCGTGACTTCGGAAACGTGTATGAGGCTTCGTACCAGGCCAAACGCCCTTGGACCTCGGCAGGCGAAAGCAACACATCGAGCCGACCGTCTCGGTTGACGTCGCCCACGGTGACGCCCACGTCCTCCGGCCATCCCGGCGCGATCTCGTGGCGCGCCCAGACCTTGGCGCGCGCGCCCGGGTTGCGCAACCAATAGCCGTTTTGCACGAGGTCGGGACGGCCGTCGCCATCAAGGTCGGCAATCGCCGTGCCGCCGCGGCCCTTCGTCTCGATGGAAAGCTTCTGCCAGCTGTCCGGCTGGTCCTGGAAAAAGATCGTGGTGCGGCCCTGGCGAACGACCACGTCCAGCTTGCCGTCGCCATCCAGATCCGCCACCTCGAGGTCGTGTGCCCAGTCGCCGTTGGCCCCGATCTCGTGACGAAGCCACGTGCCCTTGCCGCCCGGCTTCGTCTCTTTCTGGGGGTTCTCGAACCACAGCACGTTGTTGCCTTTGTCACCGTCTGGCACGAGCACGTCGAGATCGCCATCGCGGTCCACATCGCCAAGCTGCATGTCGGTGGTGAACTCGATCGTGGCCTTCGCGATCTCGTGGCGCACCCAGCGTCCCTTGGCCGCGTCACGCGGGGCCGTGAAAAAGGCCAGGCCGCCCTTGCCGCCCACGACGAGATCCGGGCGACCGTCCCCATCGAGATCACCCACCGCCTTGCAGTCGCCATGAAACTTCGCATCCACCACCACAGAGCGAAAGCGCAGGGGCCCCGCGGGCGGTGGCAAGGGCGTTGCGGCCGCGGCCCCGGCCGTACGGGCCCCTCGCGAGATCACGTCGGCCAGCCGCGTACGGGCCCCGAAGGGGTTGCGCCACAGCACGACCGCGACCACCAACACCACCAAGGTTCCCCCCCCATACAACCTGCGACGCTTCATGAGGGGCGAGGTTAGCAGCCCAGGCCGCAACGGCTGCGTCTGCCATGGGCCGCCTTTATGCGTTAGGTCCCTGGAGACGATGACAACGGCGCGATTCCGGCACGACGCACGCCGATCCCCTATACTCGGGCACCTTTGTGCGCATGAAGCCTCCCCCTGATCAGACGCCCTCGTCCCCAGAGCCCGAAGCACGCCCCCGCGCCCTCTTGGCGGCCGTGCAGTTGACCTCCGTGGAGGACGCCGACTTCCTCGATGGCCTGGCAGAGCTCGGCCGCCTGGCCACGACGCTTGGCTTCGAGGTGGTGGGCGAGGTCACCCAAAAGCGCGACGCCTTGCACGCCGGGACCTATTTCGGATCGGGCAAGTTGGCCGAGATCGCTGCCCTCGTCGAGGCCAAGCAGGCCACGTTCGTATTGACTGATCACGAGCTGTCGCCCTCACAGGCCCGCAACCTGGAAAACGCGGTGGACGTGGACGTGATGGATCGCACGGCGGTGATCCTCGAGATCTTCCACCGCCACGCCCACTCGCGGGCCGCCCGCGCGCAGGTGGAGATCGTGCGCCTGCAGTACCTGGCGCCGCGGCTGCGCGAGCAGGGCAAGGGGCGCGACCGGCAACGGGGAGGCATCGGCGGCAAAGGCGCGGGCGAATCCAGTCTGGAGCTGGATAGACGCAAGATTCGGGATCGCATCGCCGAGCTGACGGCCGAGCTCGAGAGCCTCGAAACGGAGCAACAAACGCGGCGCGCGCGGCGGCGGGAACAAAACCGGGTCGCGCTCGTGGGCTACACGAACGCGGGGAAATCCACGCTGATGCGCGCGCTCACCGGCAGCGCCGTCTACGTGGCCGACAAGCTCTTTGCCACGCTGGACACCACCGTGCGCACGCTGCACCCGGAGACGCGCCCGCGGGTTTTGCTCTCCGACACCGTGGGCTTCATCGACAACCTGCCGCACGGGCTCGTGTCGAGCTTCAAAACCACGCTCGACGAAGCGCTCGAGGCCTCCTTGCTGCTGCACGTGATCGACGCGTCGGACCGGGGGTGGCGACGCCAGATGGACGTGACGGATCGCGTGTTGGCCGAGATTGGCGCCGACGACCTGCCACGTCTGCGGGTGTTCAACAAAATTGATCGCTTCGCCTCGGCCGAAGAGCAGGTGCAGGCCACCCAGCAGTTTGCTTCGCGGTTCCCGGACGCGGTGATCATGTCCGCGTACGATCCCGAGGACGTGCGGCACTTGCACGAAGCCATCGCCGGTCACTTCCAGCGTTTTTTGGTCGAAGACGAGCTGCGCGTGCCTTATGCCGCCCAGCACCTGCGGGGGCCGATCTACGAGGCCTGCGAGGTGCTCTCCGAGACCTACGAAGCCGACGCGGTGGTGTTTCGCTTGCGGGGGCCGGCGCAGACGATCTCGTCGCTACAAGCCGCCGCAAAGGCCCCGCCCCGCGATGCGGCCTAGCGCTGGCGCACGCCCTTAGACCCCCTTAGACCGAGGCCCACAAGCTGCGTGCAATCACCTGGCGCGCAGCCTGGGCGAGAGCGTGGGCGCTGCCGAAGGCGGCGGGCGGCAACAGCGGCCCGAGCCGCACCGTCACGGACGTTTTGCGGGTGGCCCCCACGGTGGTGAGGTAGTGGCGCAGAAACGAGGCTTCACCCACCCAGGCGATGCGGGGATCCGCATATTCGATGGAAACGGGCAATACGGGCACGTTCATCAGGCGTGCGAGCCCGAACACGCCCCGGTGAAACGGCAATAAGCGGTCGCCCGCCGTGGTCGTACCCTCGGGGTACGCGATGACCGTCACGCCCGCCTGCAGGGCACGCCGGGCGCGGCGCAACACGAGCGCACCGCTGTGGGCATCGCCCCGGTTCACGAACAAGATGCCGAGGCGCTCGGCCACGTGACCCACTCCCGGCCACGCGGCCACCTCGCGTTTGGCGATGCAGGTGCTGGGCGTGAGCGAGGGCAGCACCAGCGTGTCGACGTAGCTGACGTGGTTGGCCACCATGATGACGGGCCCCTCGGGCATCGCCCCGCCTCGTGTGACCTCGAGGCCGTGCGCGGTGCACAAGCCACGCGCGGTGTGCTGGACCTGCGCCGCCACCGCCCGCAAAGCGGCGGCGCTTTGGGGAGGGCCTTCGGCACGCGCGCGGCGCAGCGTCCAGCACTGGGCCGCGAGGCCACCAAGCCTCCAGGGCAAACGCCACGCTGCTGCCAGATTCAGCTCGGGGACTTTGCTCATCTGCCCGAGGTTCCCCCCGCCGTGTGGCCTGCGTGTGGCGCACAACCCACAATTCGGCCACGAGCTTGGCCTCTGCGTGAAACACCCGTGTGGCAGCGGCGTGCATTGCGGGCGCTCCTGGCATAGCCTGGGCACGCCCGTGATTCACCCCGCCCCTTCGCGCAGCCCTGATCCCTCCCGACCGCCGTGGCGGCGGCGGCTTGCGGCCAGTTTCGCCCAGACGGGCCCCACGCTGACCCTGGTCTGGGACTCGGCACGGGCCGGGACCGTCATGCTCGCGGCGCTCACGGTGCTCGCGTCGGCGCTGCCTCCGGCCATGGCCTACGTGGCCAAGCTCATTATCGACGCCGTATTGGCCGCCCGCGACGCAGGCCCCACGGTGGCCGGGGTCACGGACAGGGTGGTCGACCTCGTGCTCCTCGAAGTGGGCCTTGCGGTGCTGGTCACCGTGGTCGAGCGGGCTTTGGCGCTGGTACGGCAGCTCGTGGGGGCACGCATCGGGGTCGACATCAACCTGAGGATCTTGCGCAAGGCCCTGGCGCTCGAGCTGCCCCAATTCGAAAACCCCGAGTTTTACGACAAGCTCACGCGGGCGCGCCGCGAAGCCTCGTCCCGCCCACTGGCGTTGGTGGCGGAAAACTTCCAGATCATCCGCCAGGTGCTGACCCTCACGGGGTACGCCAGCTTGCTCCTGTCGTTTGCGCCCTGGATGTTCGCGGTGGTGCTCCTGGCCGCGGTGCCCGCCTTCGTCTCCGAAACGAAGTTTTCGGCCATGGCGTTCCGCCTGCGCAATTGGCGTTCGCCCGATGCACGGCGCCTCAACTATCTCGAGTATGTGCTGGCCAACGACGAACACGCCAAGGAGGTCAAGCTCTTCGGCATCGGTCCCGCGCTGCTCGCACGCTACGAAACGCTCGCCGAACGCTTTTACCAGGAAGACAGGGCCCTGGCCGTGCGGCGAACCGGATGGGCGTACGTGCTTTCACTGCTCAGCACGGGGGCGTTTTACGCTTGCTACGCGGTGGTGGTGTTGGCCACGGTGGCCCACCAGCTGACCCTCGGCGACATGACGCTTTACCTGATGGCGTTTCGGCAGGGGCAGCAATCTTTCCAGGGGATCTTGAGCTCGCTCAACGGGCTTTACGAGCACAACCTCTACATGCAGAACTTGTTCGAGTACCTGGCCATCCCCACGGCCCTCCCGCACGAAGAGGCGCCACCGCCCGGCGTGAGCGAAGAGGGCATCAGGTTCGAGGACGTGGGCTTTCGTTATCCGGATGGGCGCACCTGGGCGCTGCGGCACGTGAGCGTCTTCATCCCCAAGGGGCAGAGCCTGGCGCTGGTGGGAGAAAACGGCGCAGGGAAAACCACGTTCATCAAGCTCTTGACCGGCCTTTATCGCCCCACCGAAGGGCACGTGTTCCTCGATGGCCGCGACGTACGGCAGTGGGATCCCGTTGCGTTGAGGCAGCGCGTGGGGGTGATCTTCCAGGACTTCAACCAGTACCAATTCCTCCTGCGGGAGAACGTGGGCCTGGGCAGCATCGCCCACCTCGAAGACGCGCCTCGCATCGGCAGAGCCATCGATCGCGGCGGCGCCCGCGACTTCGTGGAAGGCCTGGCCCAGGGGCTCGATACGCAGCTTGGCCGCTGGTTCAAAGACGGTGCGGAGCTATCGGGGGGTCAATGGCAAAAGGTGGCGCTGGCCCGCGCGTTCATGCGCGAAGAGGCCGACATCCTGATCTTGGATGAACCCACGGCAGCGCTCGACGCCGAGGCGGAGCACGCCGTGTTTCAGCGCTTCCGCGAGCTGGCGCACGGGCGCACCACCATCGTCATCTCCCACCGCTTTCCCACGGTGCGCATGGCCGATCACATCGTGGTTCTGGCGGGGGGCACCGTGGCTGAAGAAGGCACCCACGAGGCCCTGTTGGCGCGCAACGGTCGTTACGCGCACCTCTTCAGTTTGCAAGCTGCGGGGTACCAGTAGCCGCCCCTGTTGGGGAAGCTTGCGCTTAGGAACCCAACTGAGGGACAGCCAGGGTCGCCGAGGATCGCAGGTGTTCTTCGACGAGTACGCGTAGCGCCGGCGCGCGAATGGTCCAAAGCGTCCCGCTCCCGGCTTGGCTAGCCACAAAGACGTCGCCTCCCCGCGGCCTCACGAGATCCCGAATGGCCGACATGCCTACCCCACGGCCTGAGGTCTCAGTCACGGTGTCTCTCGTCGAGAAGGAGGGGCTGAGAAGTGCCTCGATGAGGTCCTTTTGGCTCTCACTGGCCATGCCGCGGCTTTTGGCACGCGTTCTGACGGCTTCCCAGTCGATACCGCGTCCGTTGTCGCGGCACGTGATGATGAGATCTCCCTGGTCCAACTTGGACTCGAACCAGATGGTGGGCGGATCCGTCTTGCCCACGGCTTCGCGCTCGGCGACAGACTCGAGCCCGTGGTCCACGGCATTCCGCACCACGTGCACGAACTCGCTCCACAGGGGGCCCCATTCGTCGGCGTCGGCTCTGACCCCGTGGTCCTCGATCCTCACGTCGAGCTCTCCCTTGCCAAGCTTCTCTGCGAGTTTTTGCGCCTGCACCGAGAAGCGGGCAAACACCTTGCGCAGGGGCTCGCAACTCCACGAAGCCACCATCGACCTTACGTCCGAGTTCACAGGGGCGTGCTCCAGCGTATCTTGAAGGGCACGGTACTCCCCCGTCGGGACCTCCACGATCTCGCCCCGCTTGACGGTGAGTCCGCTCATCTTGTCTTCAAGGTGCTCCCAGCGGTCCGCGATCACGTTGATCCGTTCGGGCGGAGGCAGCGCGCGCTCGGCTTCGATCTCGTCTTCGAGGGCGTGGCAAAGCTTCGCAACCACCTCGAACCCGAGGATCCCCGAATTCCCTTTCAAGGTGTGAAGTGCCGCCTTGACTTGCGACAAGGGAATGTCTTCCGCTCGTCTCAAGGCTTCCACAAGACGTGAGGCTTCGGCAAAGGCGTTGAGGAACCCCTCGCGGTCAGCCGTGACACCTTCGAAGAGTCGCATGATCTCACGCTGCTCGGCTTCTTTGCGCGCGCTTGCCTCGCTGGCGGTGATGTCATCGATGACGACCAAGAGGCCCGCACGGCGCCCGTCGTCTTCCATGATGAGAGAGTACGCAAACTTGTAGATGCGACCCCAGGATGTCAGCCGTCGCGGCATCTGATCGACGATCAGGTCGGCGGGCATGATGTCTTCCAAGAGGTCGTCGTGGGACAACTTGAACCACCCTGCGAAGTCCTGGCTCGCCGCGCCTATGTACTCCCAGAACGTTTGGCCTTCCGCGGGCTTTCCGAACCAGGACTCTAGAACCGCTGAACGCTCGGATGAGACGATGCCGTCTTTTGACAGGGTCACAAGGCCCTGGGTGACGTTGTCGAGAACGAGGCGCATATCTCGATTACGCGTCGATAGCTCTGCCGTCCTGGCCTCGACTTTTTGCTCGAGAGTGTGGTTGAGCTCTGCGAGATGCCGGTGGGATTCGGAAAGATCACTCACCATGCCGTTGAAGGCCTCGCCGAGAACCTCGATCTCGTCCCGGCTCTTCACCTCGCAGCGCACGCTGTAGTCGCCGGAAGCGATCTTCTTGGACGCTTCGGTCAGAATGCCAAGCGGCTTGGTAATCTTGACGGCTGTGCGACGAATGAACAGAGTGCCCGCGAGCAAGCTAACGATCGCCAGTCCCGCCAAAACGGCCAGAGTTGACACCAGCTCGCGCCGGGCCTCCACCCGCGCGCGCTCAGTCGCGAGGTCGAGCTTGCGCGTACTGATGCCATATACGATGAATCCCAGAGTCTCGCCGTCGTCCACGACGCGGGCGGAGTATTCTTGCACTCGCTGTCCAAACAGGTCCTTGGCCGCCTCCTTGACGGACTGGTCAGCGGCATCTTCTGCATCGCCGGTGGCAAAGCCCAGGGCCTTCCAGGTGTCGCCAATCTCCTCGCCCTCCTTGACATTGGGAGCCACATAAGCCCAAGGGCGACCGTCCTTGTCGACGTACATGCCGTAGACAACGTCGTCGTCCTCCGCAACGGCGCGATTCACCATGGCCGTCACGTCAGAAAAAGCGTTGTCGCTCGCGAGATTGCGCAAGGCCAAGGCGTGGTTGCCAGCCAGGCCACGTCCCTTGACCTGGATGCTGTACTGGAGCAGCCGCTTCGTCTCTTCCAGGTTGCGCCGGGAAGCCTCGAAGTTCATCCAGCCCACCACCACCATCGTGCTGGTCGCTACGGCGGCGAAGATCACGAAGACCGTGCTGACCAGCTTTGCTCGAAGACTCGTAATACGCTCTCGTCGCATCGTCATGTGGTTCTGGGCGAGTCAAACGGCAGTTGTGGGGCTCACCTTGAGCTGGAGGCTGCTCGCTCCCGCCGAATGAAGGGCCCCGAACATTCGTCCTAAAGTCTCGGTGGCTCGGCTCCGATATGACCCGGCGCAGGGTCAGATGTCGAAACAGTTGCAACAACCGCCATGCGGGCTCGCGTTTCTGACGAGACGGCACATCGTGCTCGGCTCGTTGGCAGCTCTTGGGTCCCAGCTTCACGCACGGACGGCGCGAGCCCAGGCTGGCGCCGTGTACGTGTATTTACACTCCACGCTGAAGGCGAAGTCACTCGAGGAGCTGGTCTCTCAGGCCCTGCCGGGGTCCGAGATCACAGTATTCTCGCGGGTGAAGGACCTGGAAGACGCCATGCAGGCCAAGCCGCCCGGTGCGCTTCTGTCCTACCCCCCGGTGCACGCCAAGTTCCAGCTGACACCGGCCCTCAGAGGGCTCGCCAAACAAAAGGACTGGGAGCCCTACGTCAGCATGAGCGTGGGCAAGGCGCTTTCAAAAGCGGAGCTGGCTGGAAAAACGATCGGGGTGTTGGACACCCTCGGTCGTAAAGAGACCACCGACCACGTGACGGCCATTCTGGGCGGGATTTCGGACTTCAAACTCAAGCGTGTCATCAAGCTGGAAGACATGCTGCCCCTTCTGCAGTTCGGTGCGGCGGAGGCCCTCATCCTCCCCGCGTCGGCGGCCGCGGAGATCAAAAGCCGCAGCCAACAGGAACTCGTGGTTTCAGAAATCGAAGGCGCACGCGCTGAGCTCCCGGCTGTCGGCGGAAGCCTGGCTTCGGCACTCAAGGATCGCTTCATCGGCATGGACAGCAAGGTCAAAGCCGCGCTGGGGGTAGAATCATGGCGCTAGTCAAAAGTTGGGTCTCACGTTGCTTCGTGACCCTGGCAATCGCGTTTTCCGTTGCATGCGCAACCCCGGCAGGGACCAAGCCCTCCGTCCAGATCCAGGACGCGCCGCGGCGTCCCGGGCTTCCGGTCGTGCTGGTGGCGATGCCCTCGTCGGCCGTGATGCTCGAGGTGCGCAAGGGTCTGCTCTCCGAGCTGGAAGACGAATTCGACCTCGTCTCCTTACCTGTGGGCGACGACACCAGCCCCGAGACGCTCGCCGCGGGGCTTGACCGCACCACACCCAAGTGCGTCGTATTGATGAACAACAAGACCCTCGATCTCTATAAGAAGCTGCAGGCCAGCCAGCCAGGTCGCACCTACCCGCCGGCCGTGGTGGTCATGTCCTCTTTCCTCGAGGAAGAGATCAAGGGCCTCAAAAACGCCGTGGGCATCTCTTACGAGGTCCCTGGGGTGTCCGCCTTCGTGCGGCTGCGCTCGGTCTTGTCGCGGCAGGTGAGGAAGGTCGGTGTCTTGCACCGGGCGCGCTTTGCCAGCTTCGTGGGCAAACAATCGAAGCTTGCCGCCCTCGAAAAGTTCGAGCTCGTGCCTCAAGAGATGCCGGCAAGCCCTTCAGCCTCCGACATACGAGATGGGCTCGAAGCTCTCAGCAAGCGTGGTGTCGACGCTGTATGGGTGCTCAACGACAACGCCCTACTTGGTAATCAGACCCTGCTCGCAACGGGCTGGATGCCAGGGATTCAGGCAGGCACGGTACCGGTCATCGTCAACGTCGAAGCGCTCGTGGATCCCAAGATCCGCTTCGGCTCCTTCGCCGTTCTTCCCGATCACGAGGCCCTGGGGGTGCAAACCGCCAACAAGGTCTTCGAGCTGATGGAAGCGGACTGGGAACTGGACGAAGGCAGTGTGGATCTTCCCCTGTCGGTGAAGACCATTTTGAAGGTGGAAGAGGCGCGCTCGATGTTCGGCATCAACGAAGGCCGGCTTGGCGAAGTCAATCGCCTGGTTCAGTAGAGCTTCGTCGCACACGACCACCGCGTCTGTATGTGAGTCATCGGGGAAGGCGCACCCGAGGTGGGTGAGCTGCGTCCAACCGAAGACGAAAGCCGCAGGCAACGATTGCGGTATGGAAAGGGAAGTCAGAGTCATGAAATACCTGTCGAGAACAACTGAATCGAGAAGAGGATGGGCGCAGCACCCGCCCACGGGCCCCTGGCGGGCCAAGCTGTCCCGGCTCTGCGTGGCGAGCTTGACGGTTGCGCTGTCTTCCGCCGTGGTCACGAAGCCGGCCCCCGCGCAAGCCCAAGAGAGCGACGCCTCGCTTTCGCTCGTCGACCTCTTGGAGATGCGCCTCGTCGAGTCCTCGACCCTCAAGGCGCAGGCGGCCGAGGATGCCCCTTCGTCCGTGGCCGTCATCACCCACCGGGAGATCATGGAGCGGGGCTACCGCACCATCAAAGACGTGCTCGTGGACGTCGCCGGCGTCATCGACGTCTCTGACGTCAACGAAGAGGTCGTCAGCATTCGCGGCACGTTCGCCACCACCTCGAACAAGACGCTGACGCTGGTCAACGGTCACCGCATGAATGACATGGAGCTGGCCCGCTACAACATGGACCAGTTCATCGGCCTCGATGTGGTCGAGCGCATCGAAGTCATTCGTGGCCCTGGATCGGCGATTCACGGCACGGGCGCCATGAACGGCGTCATCAACATCGTGACCCGCAAGGGCGCCGACATCGGCGGAAGGACCGCGAAGCTCAGGCTCGGGCCAAACTCGCGCGAGTACGTGTTTACGATCGGAGAGAAGCTCGGCAACGCCGACATGCTCTTCAACTTCACCATGTACGACGCCAGCGGCCAGAGCATCGACTTCCCGGCCAACTACGACAGGGCCCCCAACCCCATGGAGTTTCCGCGGGCAAACCCCGCCGCCGTGCCGACGCCTGGCTCTGTCTTTCTGCGTCGCCATCCCCACAACTGGGCCGGCCTCTTCGTGCTCCGTACCGACAACGAGGTGCTCACGATGCGGGGCTCTCACTTCGTGCGGGCCACACCGCGGGGCCGCGACGGCTTCTACAATCCCGAGACCGAGCCCTTTCCGCCCCGGTACACGATGGACGACTTCTTCGTGGACTACGCGCGCACCTTCAACATCTCTCCGGCGCAGCGCTTGGTGGTCCAGCCGATGGTGCACTACTACCGCTACCAGGAGATGTCGTTTCTCCGGTTCGGAGCTGAAGACATTCCCCCACTCGGAGACCGCTCCGGCGTTCTCGACGAGCACACGGTGGGTGGCATTCGCGCCTATCACACCTGGGACATCCTCCCCAACTTGAACCTCACGTCCGGCATGGACGGCCGCGTGGCCCGCTGGCTGCGCCAGGACGGCATCGCCATCGACCAGGCAAGCCAGACGTACACGCTCAGGCGTTTCGGCGCCCACGCTCGCGACCTGACCTACACTTACGGCTTCTTTACCCAGGGCATCTATTCGTTACTTGGTGACAAACTGGTGTTTACGGGTGGCCTTCGTTTCGATCTGTTCGAGCAAGGGCTCTGGGCGATCGATGGGGAACCCCCTGCACCCAAGCTCACGCCTCGGTTGGGCGTGGTGTACAAACCCATCGAAGGCCTATCCTTCAAGGCACTCTACGCACAGTCCTACCTCGCCCCGAACGTGTTCCATCTGAGCTCGGCCGATCCGAACTTCGTGGGCAACCCCGATCTTCACTCGGAGAAGATGGACGCCTTCGAGCTCATTGGCGCCTATCGCAGAGGCAAGTACACCGTGAGCGCTGATCTTTACTACAACAAGGCCAGTGACTTCATTAACCAGGTCAACGGCGTTTATCAGAACACCGGTCAGGCCGACTACTACGGTGGTGATCTTGCGACCGAGGCACGCATCAACCGCTTCGCGACGTTGCGCGCGAGCTACAGCCAGATCCGCTCGACCGACAGCACCAGTGAGGGGAATCTCATCATGGGAAACAACGGTCGCATCCGATCCATCCCCCGGCATAACTTCCGCTTCGGCGCCAGCTCGTCACCCATCGAAGGGCTGACCCTGACGCTGTTCGGACGCGGTGCGGGCACGACGTACATCAACCAATCGATCGATGGGGCCACCGAGCTCGATCCGTACGTCACCTTCGACGCCACGATTCGCTACCTGTGGCGGAGCTTCACGTTCCAGCTTTACGGCACGAACATCTTTGGAAGCAAGTACCGCGTGGCCGATGCCGGCCCCGGGCAGCCGCTGCCCCGGCTTCAGCAGTACTTCGAGGCGTCTGTCGCCTACAACTTCTAGAGCGCCGCACGTTTGCGCCCAAGGAGGCGGCCCCCGCTGGGGCCGCCTTTTCCTTTTGAGGCCTGAGCGTCGGCCGCAAGGGCCTGGACACGGCCGTGTGCAGGAGTCAGCCTCGTCTCGAGAAGGCCAATTCATGAACCGGATATCGAAAACGAGCGTGCTGTTTTGGGCAGTGGTTGCACTCGGGTGCAGGCGAATTTCTGCCCCGGACGCCCCCTCTCCCTCCTCGACGACAGGCGCGGCGGCCGCGAACGTCAGTCTGCACGGCGCGTCCCTCACTGGAGCACCGGCCGTATCGCTTGCAGCCTTGCTGGCGGATCCGCTGCCCCACGCAGGAAAGACGGTTGGTCTCGAGGGAGCTGTGCGGCAGGCCTGTACGAACAAGGGCTGTTGGATGGAGCTTGCCGCCGCGCCGAAGGGGCCGGGCGTGCGGGTGCGCTTCAAGGATTACGGCTTCTTCGTGCCCACCAATTCCGCCGGGGCGATGGCAAAGGTGGAAGGTGAGGTGAAAGTGGCGGAGCTCAGCGAAGGGGAGGCGGCACACTGGGCGTCTGAGGGCGCACAGATTCCCCGCGGGCCGGATGGCAAGGCGCGCGAAGTCCAGCTCATCGCCACGGGGGTCGAACTGCGGCGGCCGTGAGGGGCCCGCTTACCCCCAGCGCACGCGGGTACTGAGGCGACGAAGCGGCCCCAAGGGGTCGCTGCGGCTCAAAGCACTGTAAGGGCGCAGCCGAACAGAGTGGTCAACTCTGCATCTTTGTCCTCCCGCAAAACGCGGCATGCCTGAGGACACAGCGTGAGTTGGCCGGCCTCGAGGAAAAAGCTCTTGTCGTCGCAGGCGTCGGGGCTCATGGTCCGACGGATCTTGCCCTTCTGTGTCCCCGCAGATGAGTAGGTCATTTCGATTGTCGTGGTGTCGAGCTCTTTTCCTGCCGGAGGCGTGGGCAGCGTGAACGTACAGGGCAGCTCGGCGCCATCCACAGCGCTTTGGGCGATGCGCTCGAAGATGGTCTTGAAGTCGGTGCTGCAGACAGGGTATCGCAACCCGCCGGTTATGAGGCTCAAGGCCTGATGGGCCAACCCCGAAGAAGGGGTCGTCAGCACCTGGCCCTGGGGCGAAGTGTATGAACAGCTCCCCTCGACGAGAGGGGCTTGCGTTTCGTCCGGCGGGTAAGGCAAACCACCCGGGGCGCTGCTCGAGGCCATCCACGGCGGAACGCCCACCATGCTCCAGTACGAGTAGTTGCGGAACCCATTCGAGAGCTTGAAGTACTCCGGAGCCAGCACGCGCAGCGCCTCGTCGAAGACTTCGGCGTAGCGTTTTGCGTCCGTTGCGCTCGTTCGCTGTGGCAAATCTTCGACATTTTCTCTTTTCGTGAAAACGTAGTTGGCAATGCGACAGTCCAACTGTTGGTCACCGAAGTAGATGATGAGCTTGAACGAATCTTTCTGTAGGCTGTCGGTCAGTTTCTGGGGCGGCTCGAACAGCTGAAAGGTACCCGAACCGTCTCCGTACAGCGCGCCCCACGGCTGCTGGAGTGAGGGGTCGAGGTACTTGATGAGGTGGCACCACGATTCTTGGTCGTAGGGAGGATGTTCGATTTGCAAAAAGCGCTCTGCGAGCCGCGGTGTTTCGGGGCGGTCGAAGTCGCAGAGTCCGTCACCATCGGCGTCCTGTGCCGTACCAAGGGGTTGCGCAACACAGATGCCTGATGTGTCGCCGTGCAGGGGTTTGTGGTACCGGGAGAGCACGGTGAGGCGATAGTCGATTTTCGCAGCCTCCACGATCGGGTACAAGTCACGGTTGATGCTGCGGGCGATTCCCAGGTTGTTGAAGGCCAGATTCGTATCGGGCAACACCAGTACGATGTCCACGGGTCGCTTGACCGCGGTGGCCTTGGCGGTGCTCTGAACGCAGGCGGTCTGGTTCGTGAGCTCCGGCGCCGCCCCCAGGTCGTCGGGAAGCACCACCGGGGGGGGAGGCTGTGCGTCGGGTCTCTCCGCCCCCAGACCCCCGCCGACCGGCCCGCAGCCCGCTCCAAGAATCAAGGCCCCAAGCGACGAGGCGGCAGACATGTACCTGATTCCGACGAGGAGGGTCCGCTTCATGAAGGGGGAGACGCGCCAGCGCCCCCTACGGCTCGAGAATTTTGTGTCAGGGTCGACATTCTGCGGCGCGCCGTACGCGCACGAGCCGTTCCCGCAGGCCCGCCGGGCGCCCCTGGCCGTAGGTCGATTCATGTGGCCGAGGGCTACCCAAGTTCGGCAAACTGTTTGTTTCTGATGGTTATCGCTTCCTATCTGCCCCGGCTCCGCTCCCGTGCGAGGGCTTGCCCGGCCGCAGCATCCCTCGGAGGGTGGCTCGTGCTGGCGCTGGCGCCTTCGTTCGCTTGTACGCGGTACGTGGACGCCGTCACACCCGCGGTGGACGCTTCGCCCTCCGATGATGAGGAGGTTCTCGAAAAGCCTGACGCCACCTCTGCGCCTGCAGATGCCCCCCCCGCCGATGGCCCGGAGGTCAATGAGCCCCGTTTACCCCGCCTCGTGACCTCCTTCGGCAAGGGCGGAATGTACGAAACGCCTGCTGCCCGGGACAAGCAGACCTTCGTGGACTTCATCTCACTTCCCGACGGGGGCAGCGCGCTGATGCTCGAAAGCGCCTGCGCCGTTTGGATCACCAACGCCCAAGGAGCCCAGGAGGGACGATATCGAGAGCCCACCTGCAGGGGGCGGGCCTTGCTTTGGCATCCCGCACGCAGAATTCTTGTATCGGCGGGCCTCACGGAGCGCATGGGCCTCGTGCGCGCGCTGGATCGCACGGGCGCCACCACAACTTTGATCGCTGATTCGCCCTTTTTCGAGATTCCGCTCGACGACATCACTGCGATGGGCCTGAGCAATGCCGGCCCCGTGGTAGCGGGGTACAAGGGATCAACCAAAAACCCTGGCAACCTGGACGCCACGCTGTTCGTCTTGCAAGAGGCCCGTGGCGACACGGCGGGGGCAACGACGGATCTCACTCTTTCAGACTACGTCCTGTGGATCGACCAGCCGGGGACGGGAGACATCGAGGCCATCGGGGTTGGATTGGGCGAGAGCTCCGTTGTTCCGCCCTTGTTTTTCACCCTGGCGATGTCGAATGACGGAAAGATCGCCACCGTCGACCAAAGGGAGGGCAGCGAGCTCCTGGGGAGCCTGCCGGTGCGCCTGAAAGTAGCTCCCGATCGCACCCGTTACGCTTTGGCCTCGGTCCCCCCCACGACCAAGACCGCCTCGCCGTCCTGGGCCATTTTTGCCTTCTTCGAACGCGGAAAGATCAATTCAACCTTTGGTAACGGCGGGCTTGCCCCTTTGCCCCATGCGGACGTGCGCTGGACCGACTTCATCGTTCGTGACAGGGACATCGTGCTCGTGGGGACCAACGATGCATCGCCCGTGACGACCTGGATGACGGCGTTGGACCTCGCCACGGGGCTGCCCGTGGGTCCTTTCGAGACGGAGGGCGCATTGCCCGTGCAAGAAGGCGTGGCCGCGCTGCGCATTGCGCCTGCGGGCGACGGCGCCGTCCTCATTGCGGGTCTCACAGGGGTCGCCGCCAACGCCGCTTTCGTCGCCAAGGTGCAGCTCGACGAGCCGAAGCCCTGAAAGCGCGGCCGTCATCGCGCCGCCCCTTCACGGGTTGCAAAGCTCGCAGTGGGCGGGGTCGGCGAAGGAGATCTTCGTATCGCGAAGCTCGTCCATGAACCCGCATCGGTCACAACGCCACAGGGCCCCCTGCGTCTCCCACGTGGGTGTGCCGCAGGCGGCGCAGGGGCGACCCGTGATCGTCTCGACTTCACCGAATCCGGGTTCGTGACACCCAGGGCACAAGGTGGCGAGGCGCAACGCCAGGTCCTCGGCCGCGCGCGCGATGGCGCGCATGCGCGTGGGGTTGACGTGCGCACGCATGTCCGTTTCCAACTGTATGGAGGGCCCCCGCGCCAAGGCCTGCGTCACGAGCGCGGCCAGGTGCTCATCGTCGACGATTCCCTTGTGGAGAACAGGTCCGTGAACCACGAGCGCGTGCGAGGGAAACCCCACCTCGGCAGCGAAGTCCCGGGCCTCGGACACAGACGCCACCCATCGCGTGCCGTAATTCGTGTCGAGTGACACGTCTTTGCCCAGCACCTTCCAGCGCTCCCGCCGGCTGTGCAGGCCCACCCACTCGAGCCCCACGGCACAGAGCCCAAGCTGGGGGTGGGGTCCAAAGCTGCCCTCGCTGGCCACGACCAGATCGGCTTCAAGGCCGGCAGCCTCCCATTTGCGCGCGAGGGCGGACAGGGCGTCGCCCTCCCGCTTGACCTCGCGAGTGAAGGTCCCGAAGCGGTCCGTGTCGATGCCAGCGGCCCCGACCACGTCGATCCCCACACGCGCGAGAGCGGGACGGATCGCCGCCGCTTTGCCGTGCATGCTGACGAGGGTGGCGGTGCGCCCCGCCAAAGGTTTCCTGACGACGGTGTCCACGCAAAACGCCTCAACTGTTTCTATGGCCGTGCGTGCGCTTCCGATCAAATCGAGAATGGCAATGCCGGGCATCGCCTTTTCCTGGGCCGGCCGCCACCGCTTCCGTGATGGACATTCGGGACGCTGGCGGGATAATCGCCTCACCCATGCCCCAAAAACTCAACAAGTGGTCGCGACACCTCACGGAAACCCAGTCTCTTCCCGCGGCGAAGGCGCAGCTCTACGCGGCGGGCTTGAAGCCGGAAGACATGGGCAAGGCCCAGGTGGGCATTGCCAGCACGGGCTTCGAATCGAACCCCTGCAACATGCACCTCAACGCCTTGGCAGCCGACGTAAAAAAGGGCGTGGAGGCGGCCGGCCTCGTGGGGTGGGCGTTCAACACCATCGGCATCAGCGATGGCATCACGAACGGCACTTCCGGTATGCGGCACTCCCTGCCCTCGCGCGAGATCATCGCCGACTCGATCGAAGCCATGTGCGCCGGACACTTTTACGACGCCAACATCTCGGTGGTGGGCTGCGACAAGAACATGCCGGGGGCGCTCATCGCGATGGCCCGCTTGGATCGGCCGAGCATCATGGTCTACGGGGGCACGATACAGGCGGGGCTTTTGCGTGGGCGCAAGCTCGACATCATCTCGGCGTTCGAGGCGTACGGGCAGTATCTGGCCAAGCAGATCGACGAGACGGAGATGGACGAGGTGATTCGACATGCCTGCCCCGGTCCGGGGGCGTGCGGCGGCATGTACACGGCGAACACGATGGCTTCAGCCA
The DNA here is from genome assembly GCA_022184915.1 of Myxococcales bacterium. Classification (NCBI taxonomy): domain Bacteria; kingdom Pseudomonadati; phylum Myxococcota; class Myxococcia; order Myxococcales; species Myxococcales bacterium. The sequence continues at coordinate 253,567 of JAGTJU010000005.1, forward strand.
TCGAAACGATGGGCATGACCCTGCCCTTCAGCTCGTCCTTGCCGGCCGTGAGCCCCGAAAAGCGCCAGGAGTGCCTCCGCGTGGGCGCAGCCCTGAGGACGTGCCTGGAGCAAGACCTGACCCCACGCTCCCTCATGACCCCGCTGGCCTTCGAGAACGCGATCACGATGGTGATCGTGCTCGGGGGCTCGACCAACGCCGTGATTCACCTCATCGCCATGGCGCGTGCGGCCGGCGTGAAGCTGACGCTCGACGACTTCAAGCGCCTGAACGACAAGATCCCGGTGCTCGCTGACCTGCGCCCTTCGGGCAAACACTCCATGGAAGATCTTTGCCAGGTAGGGGGCGTGCCGGGCGTGCAGAAGTTGCTGCTGCGCGAGGGCTTGCTCGATGGCCGCGGCATGACGGTCACGGGAAAAACTTTGGCCGAGAACCTCGAAGGCGTGCCCGAGCTCAGCGAAGGGCAAAAAATCATTTTCCCCCTCTCGAGCCCCGTGAAAGCCGACGGCCACATCCGCATCCTGCGCGGCAATCTGGCGCCCGACGGGGCCGTGGCCAAAATTACCGGCAAGGAAGGGCTGCACTTTCGAGGGCCCGCCCGTGTGTTCAACTCCGAGGACGAAACCCTCGCCGGGGTGGCCGGAGGTGCCGTGAAACCCGGAGACGTCATCGTGATCCGTTACGAAGGCCCCAAAGGGGGCCCGGGCATGCCCGAGATGTTGCGCATCACCAGCGCCGTCATGGGCGCAGGCCTTGGCAAAAGCTGCGCCATGATCACCGACGGCCGCTTCAGCGGCGGTTCACATGGCTTCGTCATCGGTCACATCACCCCGGAGGCCCAGGAGGGGGGCCCGCTCGCGTTCCTTGCGGACGGCGATCCCATCGCCATCGACGCCGTGGCGAACACGATTGACGTCGAGGTGTCCCCCGAAGAGTGGGCCCGACGCCAGCAGGGGTGGACGGCGCCCCCTCTGCGTGTTTCGCGAGGGGCCCTGCTCAAGTACGTCAAGCTCGTGAAGAGCGCCTCCGAAGGCTGCGTCACCGACGAATAGCGCGCTTCACGCCTGGTCCCTGGCCGGGCCCTGCTGCTCGAGCCAGGCGAGCCAGGGCACGATGCCTTCCGCGTGGCGGCTCGACGTCTCGATGATCGCAGCCCGATCGTTGACCGCGCGCACGTTGGCGAGGGCCTTGTCTTTGTCGAACCCCACGGCGGAGGCAAGGTCCATCTTCGTCAGAACCACGAGATCGGCTGCCCGAAACATGTGAGGGTACTTGAGGGGCTTGTCCTCTCCCTCCGTGACGGAGAAGAGCACCACGCGCCCCGTCTCCCCGAGATCGAAAAGCGCCGGGCACACGAGATTGCCCACGTTCTCGATGAACACGACGCTGCCCGGTTCCGGATCCAGCTGACGCAAGCCCTCGAAGACCATGTCGGCCTCGAGGTGGCAGCCCGTACCCGTGTTGATTTGCACCGCCGGTGTGCCTGTCGCGCGGATCCGCTCGGCGTCGAGGGGCGTCTCCTGATCCCCCTCGAGCACCACCACGGGCCGCTTCATCGCCCGCAGCGTCTGCTCGAGCAGGCTCGTTTTGCCAGCACCAGGTGCGCTCATCAGATTGAAGGCCACCGCCCGCCGCCCCTCGAGCCAAGCGCGGTTCCTCTCCGCGAGGCGATCGTTCTTTGCGAAGATCTGCGCAGCGAGCATCTCCACGTTGCTGCCAGGCTTGTGTACAGCCGGTGGGGGGGCGTCGTGGTGAGGGGGGGCGTGATCGTGGCTGTGCTCATGCGCGTGGCTGTGCTCATGCGCGTGGCTGTGCTCATGCGCGTGGCTGTGCTCATGCGCGTGGCTGTGCTCATGCGCGTGGCTGTGCTCATGCGCGTGCGCGTGGCTGTGACTTGCGCCCAATGGGTGGGCGTCGTGGCGATGGCGCACCGTCGTGCCATCGGGCAAGACGTGGGTGTGTTCCCCGTCCGCCGCACCAATGGTGGTCTCGTTGCCTTCAGAGCAGCCGCAGTGTCCGCACATGCCAAATCCTCCTCATTCGAGCTCCATCTCCGTGACGACGAGCTCGTCGCCACCGACCACCGTCACACGTCCGGCCCGCGGACAATCACAGCGGGCACGCAGCGCCGACAAGGACACGGTCTGCCCGCATTCGCAGGTCCCGCGTGCCGGCAGCGTACGAATCTCCAACCGTGACCCCTCGAGCACCGTACCTTGTGCGCATAGTTCGTAGCAAAAGACGATCGCGCGGGGGTCAACGCCTGTCAAGGCACCAAACGCCACTTGCACCCGACAGACCCGCCGCGTGCCCGCCCGTTCGGCCACGAGCTCGACGAGGCTGCGGGTGATCGACAGTTCGTGCATGGTCAGAGCACCGTGAAGGCGGCCCCGCTCAGCAGATGCGCGGCAGCGGCTCGCCCACCAACATGTCCAGGACCCGGTCGGTCCCAAACCCCGTCTGAATGGTGACGACACCGGGATGGGCCGACGTGACCTCACCCACGACGGCGGCGTTTTCGCCCAGGGGGTGTCGTCTCATTGCGTGCAAGGCCGCCTGAGCGTGCGCCTTGGGCACCGCGGCCAGGAGCTTACCTTCGTTTGCGAGGTGCAGCGGATCGAGCCCCAGGAGTTCACAAACGCCCTGCACTTCGCTGCGGACCGGCACGCTCGGCTCGTCGATGCACAGCCCCAGGTTGGCGCTGTGGGCCCATTCGTTCACCGTGGCCGCCAGGCCCCCGCGCGTGAGATCGCGCATGGCCCGCACGGGAACGGCTTGCACGAGCGCCTGCACGAGCTCATGCAAAGGAGCCGAATCGCTCATCACCGGCGAGGCGAGCTCGAGCTCCCCCCGCGCGATCAGGATGGCGGCCCCATGGTCGCCCAGGGTTCCGTTCGTGAGGAGCACGTCGCCCGGTTCCAGGCTCCGGGCGCTCATGTGGAGCCCCGTGGGGATGACGCCGACCCCGGCCGTATTGATGAAGAGTTTGTCCGCTTTGCCCCGCGCCACCACCTTGGTGTCACCGGTCACGATGCGCACGCCGGCCTCTCGGGCGGCGCGGCCCATGCTCGTCAGGATGGTGCGAAGCAGGTCGATGGGCAGCCCCTCCTCCAGGATGAGGCCACACGAAAGATAAAGCGGCTTGGCGCCCCCCACGGCCAGATCGTTGATCGTTCCGTGAACGGCCATCGAGCCGATGTCGCCGCCGGGAAAGGTCAACGGCGTCACCACGTACGTGTCGGTGGTGAACGCCAGTTGTCCTCCCAAGGCCGCCATGTCGGACAGCGCAAAGCGCGCTTGATCGTCTTCGGCCACGGCATGATCGAAAGCCGGCAGGATGAGATCCTCGATGAGGTCTCGCATGGCCCTGCCCCCGCCGCCGTGCGCCGCCTGGACCACGTCATCCTGCACCCTGCGCTTTTTGTGGCGCTTGGCCTCGATGCGCGCCAGCGCCACCTGGGCCGCGTTGTGCTCGGCCAGCACGGGCCTCGCCGGCGCCGTCATGGGTGCACCTTGAGGCCACTCGCCCGACGCAGAGACGTCAGGCGGCCGTACGAGTAGTACGCGGCGCACGCACCCTCCGAAGACACCATGCACGAGCCGATGGGGGTCTCGGGGGTGCAGGCCGTCCCGAAGACCTTGCACTCGTAGGGCCGCAGTTGGCCCTTCAGGACCTCCCCACACTGACACGCCTTCGGATCGGCCACCGAGAGCGCGGGCACCCGGAAGGCCTGCTCTGCGTCGAAGCGGGCGAAGCGGGGTTGCAGCTCGAGGCCAGATTCCGCGATGGAGCCCAGGCCGCGCCACTCGAAGTGCGCCCGCGGCTTGAAGACCTCGTGGATGGCCGTTTGGGCGGCGCTGTTTCCCTGCGTGCTGACCAGGCGGCTATACTGATTCTCCACGACGGCGCGGCCCTCGACGTGCTGAGCCACCACCATGGCGATGGATTGCAGCACGTCGAGCGGCTCGAAGCCGCTGACGACGAAGGGGCGCCGGTAGTGCTCGGCGATGAAGTGGTAGGGCTCGACCCCAATCACCATCGAGACGTGGCCGGGGCCAATGAAGCCATCAACCTGCAGATCTTCGGCGTCCAAAAGGGCCCGCAGCGCGGGAATGATCGTCACGTGATTCGAGAAGACGAAGAAGTTGGACACACCCTCCCGCTCGGCCTGCAGCAGTGTCAGCGCCGTGCTGGGCGCGGTGGTCTCGAACCCCAGGCCAAAAAAGACCACCCGCCTTGAAGGGTTGGCGCGTGCCAGCGCCAGCGCGTCCGTGGGGGAATACACGGTGCGCACGTCGGCTCCTTCGGCCTTCGCCCCGGCGAGCGACGTGCGCGAGCCCGGCACCCGCAGCGCATCGCCGTAGGTACAGAAGATCACGCCCTCGCTCGTTGCGATGCTGATGGCGTCGTCCACGCGGCCCACGGGCAGCACACACACCGGGCAGCCCGGCCCATGCACGAGCTCGATCGTTTCGGGCAGCAGGGTCTCGAGACCGAACTTGAAGATCGCGTGCGTGTGGCCGCCGCAGACCTCCATGATCTTGAGCGGCGCCCCTTGCAGCGTCTTGGGCCTCCGGCTCATCAGGCTCTCGATGGTGGCGACCAGCCGCCGCGCCGCCGGCGGATCACGGAACTCACTGACGTATTTCATGACGCACTTTCCGAGTGGGGGCGCGGCCTTACGGCGCGTCGTCCAGCTCTCCGAGTTGCTTGATGAGGTCGAGGGTACGCGCGGCCTCTTCCGCGTCGATGCGGCTCATGGCGAAGCCCACGTGGATGAGCACCCAGGCCCCCACGAGAGCCTGGGGGTCATCGCCCTCGAGCACGCAGGCCAGGTTCGCCACGCGGCGCACACCTCCCACGTCCACGACACCGCGCGCGGTCTTCGCATCATCAATCGCCACCACTTGACCAGGCACACCCAAACACATTCTAGCGGCCCCTCATCGGCGGCTGAGGATGCGGGCTGAAGCGACGACCGCCTGGCCGAAGGAAAGGGCGCCGTCGTGGGCGGGCAAGAGGGCGGGCAGAAGCACCTCGAAACCCTCCGCCCGTAACTTTGCGTCGAGCGCCTCGGCCAGGATCCGGTTTCCGAGACAGCCGCCGCCCAGAGCCACCGTGGGCCGGTACGGCCGCCCTGCCTCCGCCTCCCGCGCGCGCACGGCCGCGGTCAGCTGGGTCAAACCTTCCGCCAGTCCCAGGTGAAAGCGGGCCGCCACCAGACCTGGCGCGCGGCCGCAGGCCAGATCCTCGAGCGCTTGGGCCCAAAAACCCGGGGCCAGACGCAAGGGCCCGGTCGTGTCGTCGCCATGGGCCGCCGTCACTGTAAACACGTAGGGAGGCAGCTGCTGGGCGTGCTGGAGGTGGTCTTCGTCGATGAGCGCCTCCAGCTCCATGGCGGCTTGCCCCTCGTAACTCATCCCCCCTGGGCAAAGGCCCACGAGAGCGGCGACGGCATCAAACAGGCGACCACAGGATGACAGCGGGGCCGGGCGGAGGGGCCCGGCGAGGATCCGCGCGAGCGCGGGCGCGTGCTGATCACAAAGGCGCGCCAGCTCTGCGGAGCGCGGAAGCGCGCGCAGGAAGGTCAGCAGCGTCGGATGCGCGGGGTCCGCCCGCAAGAAGGCATCGAGGCTTCTCCAGGGGGTGCGGGCGGCGCGATCCCCGCCCACGAGGCGCACGGGCATGAGGCCTCCCCGCTGCGTGGCCTGGCGGTAATCGCAGGTGAAAACCTCGCAGCCCCAGAGCGCCTCTTCGGGACCAAGCCCCACACCGTCGAGAGCCACACCAAAGCAAGGCTTCTCCTCGAGCGGCACGCCGTGTTCGGCCAGCACCGCCGCCACGTGCGCGTGATGGTGGTAAATGCGATGAACCTCGGCGCTTTCCTCCACGGCCCAGGCTTCACCCTTCCGTGTCGAGGCGTAGTCGGGATGCGCGTCGACGGCAACGTGTGCCGGCACCTGCCCGAGCAGCTGCGACATCGCCTGGAAACAAAGCTCGTACGCCGTGAGTGTGGCGTCGCTGTCCAGATCTCCCAGATGCGGTGACACCCAGGCGCGCGCGCCCTGAACGAACGTGAGCGTGCTCTTCAGGTGCCCCCCGGCCGCCCAGAGGGCCGGCACATCACGAAACCCCGGCGGCAGCGGCATCGGCGCCGGAGCCATGCCGCGCGCACGCCTCAGCACACGCACACGCCCGGCGTAGACCGCCACCACCGAATCGTCCACGCGATGAACGATCCTGCGATCGTGACGAACCACGCCGTCCACGATCGGCGCCAAACACCGCTCCGCCTCGTCATCGTCGATACACTGCGGAGCATCGGACAGGTTTCCGCTCGTGCACACGAGGGGCCTGTCCAGCGCCTCGAGCAGCAAGTGATGGAGCGGCGTATACGGCAACATGAAGCCCAGGGTCCGCAGACCCGGCGACACCGACGGGGCAAGGGCCAGCGTGTTCGCCTCGCGAAGGCCCGTGGGGCCCCGAAAGCGTGACGTGAGAAGCACGATCGGCGCGACGTCGCTCGTAAGCGCCTGCGCCTCGTCGTCGCAGACATGGGCGTAGTCTCGTACGAGCGTGAGATCGCGCGCCATCAACGCAAACGCTTTTCCCGAGCGCCTCTTTCCCCGGCGCAGGCGGGCCACGGCGTCCTCGTTCGTGGCGTCGCAGCACAGGTGATACCCCCCGAGCCCTTTGACGGCGACGATCCCCCCGTTACGCAAAGCCTCGATGGCGGGAGCGAGTCCCGAAGGCCCGTCTGCACGTAGAGACGTTGTCCAAGGTTGATCGAAGGTTTGTCCATTGCTCGCCGCCACCTCGAGCACGGGGCCACACGACGCACAGGCCATGGTTTGTGCGTGGTAGCGGCGATCCTCGGGGTTTTCGTACTCGTGCGCGCATGCAGAGCACAGCGCAAATGCCGTCATGGTCGTGGCGCTGCGGTCGAAAGGCAAGCGCGTGGCGATGCTGAACCGCGGCCCACAGTCGGTGCACGTTGTAAACGGATACAGAAAACGCCTGGATTTTGGGTCCCGGACGTCATGGAGACAGGCCGCACAGGTGGCGGTATCAGGAGGCAGAATCGTTTCGATGGCCCCGGTAACAACGCTGTGGCCAATGTGAAAACCCGAAGGCGGGGTCTCGAACACATGTGCCGTGACCTCCAGGCTCTCGATGCGTGCGAGCGGCGGCAACGACTCATGTAGCGCGCTCAAAAACGCGTCTTTTTCGTCGCCGGAGCAAGCCAAGAGCACCAAAACCCCGTGTCCGTCGTTGTACACGGTGCCCGGTAGATTCAGGGCTCGTGCGAGCCGCGCCACGGTGGGCCGGAAGCCCACGCCTTGCACTTGCCCGCGGACACGAAGCCCAAAACCTTGGTTCGCTGTCTCGCGACGCCCCTCGCTTCCCTGACTTGGCACCCTCACACCTTTCAAAATCGCGCACCTTCTGCGCCCAAGCAAGTCGCAAGCGCGTCGAGAGATGACCGGTATGGTTCAATTCATCGAAAAAACATCAAGCTTGCGCAAAAGGGGGCCGAAGCCTTTTTGGATGCGTCCAGCTTCCGGTCTGTGACGCTCCCGATTCCGGATTTGGAATCACCAATCAGGAGAGACGATGCCCTCATTGATTTGGATGCAAACGGCCGGGTGCAGTGGTGACACCATGGCCATTCTCTGCGCCGAAAACCCCTCGCTCCACGACACCCTGACCAACTACAATGTAGACCTGCTTTGGCACCCGTCCCTGTCGACGGCAACGCCGCGCGAGCTCGAGGCCACCATCGAGCGGATCTGCGCCGGCGAGCAGGAGCTCACGGTCCTCTGCGTCGAAGGCGCCATTGCGCTCGGTCCGGATGGCACCGGCATGTTCGACTCGATGTTCGGTGAAGCCAAGATGGACATCATCAAGCGGCTCGCGGACCGTGCCCAGTTCGTCATCGCCATGGGCACCTGCGCCGCCTTCGGAGGGGTGAGCGCCGCGGGCTGCAACCCCACGGATTCGGTGGGCCTGCAATTTCGCCAGTCCGATCCCGGCGGCCTTTTGGACCCCTCGTGGCGCTCCGCGGGCGGCTTGCCGGTCATCAACGTGGCGGGATGCCCCGCCCATCCCTCTTCCATGGTGCGCACCTTGGTTGCCGCCCTGCTGGGAGCGCCGGTCGAGCTCGATCCCCTCAACCGGCCGGCAGAGTTCTTCAGCACCACGGTTCACCGCGGATGCACGCGCAACGAGTACCACGAGTACAACGTCGAGGAAAAAGCGTTCGGCGGGGATGGCTGTCTCTTCATCAACCTTGGCTGCCAAGGCCCGACCACACAGGCCATCTGCAACACCGAACTATGGAATGGCGAATCCAGCAAAACGCGCGCGGGGGCGCCCTGCATCGGGTGCACGGCCCCCAATTTCCCGAAGCCCCAAAACCTGCTGGTGACCTTGAAGGTGGGCCCCATCCCGCTGTCGCTGCCGCTGGGGGTCAAGCGCGCCAAGTACATGGCCTACAAGGGACTGGCCCGGGACGCGGCGCCCGAGCGGCTCCAGCCCACCGCCCCGCAAGCAAAGACCGCCGCGACCGCGACCGCAGAGGAGGTGGACAATGGGTGAGATCATCGAGCTCGGGCTCAACCGTGTCGAGGGGGACCTCGAGGTCAAGATCGAGGTCCAGGATGGCCGCATCGAGGACGCGTGGTGCATCGGCACCATGTACCGCGGCTTCGAGCAGATCCTGCAAGGCCGCGATGCCACGGACGGCGCCGTCCTGACCCCGCGGATCTGCGGCATCTGTGGCACGGCCCATCAATACGTGGCGGTGACCGCGATCGAGCACGCCTTGCAGTGCGAGGTGGCGCCCAACGCGATCCGGGCGCGCAACCTCTGCCTCATGGCCGAGGAGACCCAAAGCGACAGCCGCCACACGTTCCTGATGTTCACGGTGGATTTCTGCAACCCGCGCTACGCCGATCACCCTCTGCGGGCCGAGGTGGAAGAGTCCTTCGCGATGCTTTCGGGCAAGGCCTACCGGGGCGTGCTCGAACACACGAAGAACATCTTGAAGGTGGTGGCGATCATCGGAGGCCAGTGGCCTCACGCCAACTTCATGGTGCCCGGTGGGGTCACGAGCCGGCTCACGGTAGGCAACCTCGTGCGGTTGCGCACGCTCATCGACTCGTACCAGAAGTGGTACGAGCAAGACATCCTGGGATGTTCTCTCGAGCGATGGTCCGAAAACCGCACTTTCGACGACGTGCTCGCGTGGGTCGAGGCCTCTGAGTCTCACCGCAAGAGCCCCATGGGGCTGTTCATCCGCTTCGCCCGCTCGATCGGCCTCGAGACCTTGGGCTTGGGAGAGGGCAACCTTTTGTCCTACGGCAGCGGCTACGACCCGGAGCGCTGGCGTCCTCCCTACGGCGCCCCCCAGACGATGCGTGCCCCGGGCTTCTTCGACGCAGAGACGAAGCAGCTCGAAGCTTTCGACCATCAGCACATCGAAGAGCACATCAAGCACTCGTGGTTCGTGGGCTACGCGGGAGGCCGCCACCCGATCGATGGGATGACCGTGCCCGAGTACGACCCCGATGGCAGCCGCTATACGTGGGCGAAGGCCCCCAGGTACAAAGGCAAGGTGTGTGAGTCGGGCCCTCTGGCCGAGCTGTTTACCGCCGGCGATCCGCTCGCCACCTCGTTGTTCACGATGCAGGGCTCGAATGCGTTTTCGCGACAGTTCGTGCGCCTTCACCGCCCCACCCTCACCCTGATGGCGATGCGCAAGACCCTCGACGAGCTCTTTGCTCACGCGGCCGAGCCTTACATCGTTCCCGTCGATGATGTGGTCGAAGGCACGGGCGTGGGCCTTGGCAGCGCCGCCCGCGGAGCCCTTGCGCACTGGGTCCGGTTCAAAAAGGGAAAGATCGAATCCTACCAGATCATCACGCCCACAGGCTGGAACGCCTCTCCGCGCGGCTCGGACGACAAGCGGGGGCACTGGGAGCAGAGCCTCGTGGGCACGGTGGTCAAGGACCTGGAAAACCCCATCGAGCTTGGCCACATCGTGCGCTCGCACGACGCCTGCCTGGTGTGCACGGTTCACGTGCTCGACACCGACAAGAGGATGAGATTTGGACTCTGACGAATACGACGGTCTCTTGGACTCCGGCGCCCCGTGGGAGCAGAGCCCCATAAGGATTCTATGCTTCGGGAGCCGGTTCCAGGGCGACGACGGATTCGGAGGCGCGGTGTACGACGAACTGCGTTCGCAGCCCCTGCCACAAGGCGTGACGGTGTTCGACGCGGGAATTTGTAGTGTGGGATCCGCGCTGCTCCTCGAGGGCTGCCGCCACGCGGTCGTCGTGGACAGCGTGCGGGGGATGGGCACACCGGGGCAGCTCTTTCGTCTCGTGCCGGAGGCCCTGCCCGCCCACGCCTCAGCCTATAGCTCCCACGCGCTCGGGCTGAACCATCTGTTCGAGACATTACCCATCTCCCTTGGAAAAGACGCGGTGCCGACCATCGAGATCATCGGGGCCGAGGTCGGCCGTATCCAGCCCTTTTCCCAAACACTGAGCCCTGAGGTCGCGGGCGCCGTCAAGCCCGCCGCAGCCCTCGTGCGGAGGGCATGCTCGTTGGCTTCATCGAAGATCGTAACCGGACACGGCGGAGACACAACACATGGCGCAACCACAACTGCAGTCACAAGACTTTGACCCGCGCGACGAGCTCCTCGACAAGATCCAGCTGTTGGAGGACGAGCTCGCCGCGATCAAAACGGCCTTCCGCGAGCGGGAGAACGTCATCACGCAGGGCTTCGCGAAGATGGACGTGATGCTCGTCGAGGTCGAGGCGCAGCGCAATGAACAGAAGGCCGTGGCCGAGGCCCTCGACCAAGCCAAAGGCTTCACGGAACGCGTGCTCGACACGATGTCCGAAGCGCTCCTGGTGCTCGACCCTCAGGGTTACATCAAGCGGGTCAACCGCAGGACCCTCGAGCTCACCGGCTACAGCGAAGCCGAGTTGATGGGCGTCTCGGCGGACCGGCTCTTCGTCGACGAGGAGATCGAAGCCCTCCGCGAGAGCAAAGGCAAAAAGGTCAGACCCGAGTTCTCGCGGGCTTACCAGGTGTTCGCCCAGATTCGCGGCTGCGAGCTTCGCGGGGGCCTGGTTCGCAAGGATGGCTCCCGCATCCCTCACCTCTTCAGCTGGGGCGACATCCGCTCGCCCCAGGGCAAACGCGAAGGGTTGGTGGTGATTGGCACGGATGTGCGCGACATCGAAACGGCCCTCGGATCGCTCGCGAAGGCGCACGCAGGGATGCGCCTCGTGCTCGACAACGTGGACCAGGGATTCGTGACAGCCGATCTCGAAGGCAGGATGTCATGTGAGTACTCGGCCACCATGGACAAATGGTTCGGCAAGCCCGATCTCCATCAGCCCGTATGGGCGTGGTTCGGAGGCAGCACCGAGGATCAACCAGAAGGCGTCAACAGCACGTTCTGCCAGTGGTTGTCCCTGGGTTTTGGCGAGCTGCGCGAGGGCCTGCTGCCCGATGAGCTGACACTCAGCCAGCTTCCGCAAACCCTCAAGAGAGGTAAGCGCACGTTCTCCGTTGAGTATCGTTTGATCGACGACGGTGCGCCTGCACCTCGACGCGTTCTCATCGTGGTTTCGGACATCACGGCCGAGCTCGAACGAGAGAGAGCAGAGGCCGAAGACCGTCAGTTCGTCGCCGTATGTCGGCGCATCATGAAGGACCGCGACGGCTTCGAGTCTTTCTTCCAGGAGACAGACGCTTTGGTGAGGGGGCTCGATCGGGGTGACTATGAGCAGGACATGGTGGTCAAAAACCGCATCATCCACACCCTCAAGGGCAACGCAGCGATATGGGGCTTCGAGTCGGTCGCGGCGCTCTGCCACACCCTCGAAGACGAGATTTCTCAGGGCCAGGAAGAAGAAGCCCGTGAGGCTCTCGCGAAGGTGGTGAGGACCTGGCGTGAGACCATGACGCGGCTCGAGGACGTGCTCGTGGAGCGGGACGAAGGCATCACGCTCGCCCAGACGGAATACACGATGGTGCTCGAGGCGCTTCGCTCGAAAACCAGCCACGACAAGATCGAACGCTTCGTGCGCAGCTGGTCGAGAGAGCGCAGCGAGACACGTCTCAAGCGCGCCGCCCACCAGGCCGAGTGGCTGGGCATACGCCTCGGCCGGCCCGTCAACGTCACGATCGAAGCCAACCAACTGCGCCTGCCCGATCTCGCCTGGGACGGGTTCTGGAGCGCCTTGATTCACGCGGTACGCAACGCCCTCGATCACGGCATCGAGCCCGCCGAAGAGAGGCAAGCCCGAGGAAAGCGTCCTGTGGGCCAAATGCGGCTCGTCACCGAGCACAAGGAGGGTCACGTGGTCGTGGCTTTGGAGGACGACGGGCGCGGCATCGATTGGGAGAAAGTGCGGACCAAAGCGGCATCGGTAGGCGCTCCGTCCACGACCAACGAAGATCTGGAAGACGCGCTGTTCCTCGATGGCCTCTCCACCCGCGACGAGGTCACCAGCCTCTCGGGCCGAGGCGTGGGCATGTCGGCTTTGCGGCAGGCCTGTCGTGACCTCGGCGGCAACGTCAAGGTCTCGAGCGTGCCCGGCCAAGGCACGCGCCTCGAGTTCTGGATGCCCTACCCGGGTATCGCTGCGGCCGCGAACGACAGCTGACGGTACGCGAGCGCCCGCCCAAGGGCGGGCTTCACCTCTGCAAGGCAAACGTCTCGACGAGCGCATCCAGCAAGGGCGTACCGGCGTGCAAGCGCTCGGCCAGGCCGGGAAGCAGACAAGCCCCCTCTTCGGGGTGATCGGGCACCAAATACGCGAGGAGGTGCCAGGCGGCACAGTGCGCCCATCTCTCGTCGTTCGCCAGCCACGTGAAGAGCTCCTGGGGTCCGTCGAACGAGCGCTCCACGCTATCGTCGTCGAGCGACCATACTTGCCCCGAGAGGTCCAGGGGCAAGCCATTCTCGTGGCTGCGGGGGCGGCCAAGGCCATCGAAGCCCTCGAGCGCGAAGCCCAGGGGATCCACGAAGCGGTGGCAGTCCGCGCAGGAGGGGTCTGCGGCGTGGACCGTCTCGTAGCGGGCGCGCGTGGTCAACCCATCTGCCGCGTTCGCAGCCGGCGGCATCACGCCGGGAAGGGCCGGCGGCAGCTCGTCGCACATCCACCTCGTGCGAATCATCGCGCCTCTCCGCGTGGGAGAGGTCCCGTTCGGGAGCCCAAGGCTTGCGAGGAGCGCACCTTGGGCCCAAAGGCCCGCACCCTGGGGGCGCACCGAGAGCGAAAAGGCCGCCTCTTCCGCGGGTGCGTTCGTCGCCCCGTCGAGCCCATAGTGCGCGCGCAGCCGTGCGTTCAGGAAGGTGCGAGTCTCCGTGAGCAGCGCCGAAATCGGGCGACGAGCCTCGAGCAGATGGAAGGCGACGAACCGGCGTGTCTCTTCGACGAGATCACGGCGTAGCTCCTCCGCAAAGGGCTCGGTCTTCGCCACCGAAAGAACGTCCTCCACGCGCAGCCACTCTGAAAACGCCGCCAACAGGTGCTGACGCCCCACGGGGCCGGACAAGGCGCTCTCGATCAGGTCGCGCGCCCGCGCACCCGCCCCCGCCTGCAGAACCTCCGTGAGTGCGGCTTCGGAGGGCCCCCGGCCTTCGAGGCCGAAACTCATCCGCTCGAGCCACGCCAGGTCCGCTTGGCTCTGTTGACCGCGGTAGACGAACTCCGGCGACATCACGAGCGCCAGCAGCGTCGAGGATAACGCCTCCTGCGCTCCGGCTTCACCGACGCTGTCGCGCCAGAACACTGCAAATGAATCCCGTTCCTCGGCTTCGAGCGGCCGGCGAAACAAGAGCTGCCCCACGCGCTCCACCACGTCCGCCACGCAGGTCTCTGCAGGCACGGCACCACAGAAGGGCGGATCGGCCGTGAACCACTCCCCCACCTCGAACAAGTGCTCCGCAAAGTCGCCCTGAACCTTGCGCCCTGGCCCGTTGTTCGAAAAGCCTCCCTGGCCAGCGGGATCCAGCAGGAACTTGTCGATGAACCGCTGCCTGTCTTCGGCACGGAGCGCCTTGTGTGGAAACGCCAGAGCCAAGCTGTCCACGATCTCCGGCACGGAGAGCCGCTGCCACACAGGCGGATTCAGGCCGCAGACCTCTGCCGCATCCGGGGGCCGCGCGGCCGCATCCGGCGCGCTCGCATCCGCAGCCGCATCGGCCGGCACGAGCCCCGCGTCTCGCAGGGGGGCTTCCCCCGCGCCGCACGCAGCGAGCCCGAACGCCAGGACCGACACCCGCGCCCAGGCCCCGCGGTCCCCCTGTCGGGCCCGCGCGCTCACGTCGCCAATACCTCGAGCAAAGGTCCGTCTGCCCCTTCGGGATCTCGCTCCGTTCCCACCTGCGGCAGCATCACCCCCATGAGGCGCGCCAATGTCACCAGAAGCGCGCCGTGAGAGCGCCCGCCGAAGTCGAGGTAAAGCCCACCCTTGAGGAGCCCCGCCCCCCCTCCGAAGAGCACGAACGGATTCGACTGGCAGTTGTGTTCCTGGCCGTCGGAGATCTCCGAACACCACAGCACGGTCGTGTTGTCGAGCAGCGTATGCGCCGGATCCAGCGGATCGGGGACAGAGAGGCCTTCGAGCAGCCGCACGAGCCGCGTGGCGTACCAGCGCTGACAATCGGCGTGTTGGGTGCGTCCGGTCGTGCCCACATCCGAGTGCGTGACGTCGTGATGCCCCCGCGCAACGCCGATGAACGAGAAGGGCACGTTGGCGTAAATCGACATCGACTGCAGCGTGATGATCCGAGTCGCATCACACCGCAGCGCCGCAACCGCAAGATCGAGCTGAGCGTCGAAGAGTTGCGCGAAAGAAGCGTGGTCCCAGGGGTCGATGCCCCCCTGGCGCAAGGCTTCGACGCTGGCGATGCGGGGCACGTCCGCGCAACGCGGGCTTGCCGCCACAGACCCGCGCACACCGGGCACCCGCGCCAGGGACGCCTCGTACGCGCTGAGCCCGTCCTCGATCGCAGAGGCATCGGATCGCCCGGCCGCCCAGGCTCGCCGTGCCTTCAACCGCGCGTTCACGAACGCGGCCACGCGGCGGCGGCTCCGGTCCCGGGCGGGGTGTGCGGTGGCACCGAAGAGGGCGTCGAAGGCCGCCACCGGGTCGGGCCGGTGCGCGAGCGGTTCGGGCGAAAACACCCACTGGCCGCGCTCCGTGAAGCGCCGGCGTTCGTCGGGGATCACGCCCAGCTGAAGACTCGGCCACGGCGTCGTGCCCACAAGCCGGCCCGCGATCTCCTGGTCGATCGAGAGCTTCCCCCCGTTCGTCAAGAGCGACGCCATGGCCTCGTGGTTGCCCGCCCCGTACATGTCGAGCCCCCGCAACAGCACCATCCGGTCCCTGAAAGGGGCGAGCGGCGCAAGGATAGGGGAGAGCGGCGCCCCTGGGCTGCCCACCGCTTCGCCAAGGGGCAGCGCGGGCCAGAAGTACTCGGGAGGCACACCGTGAGGCGTATAGACGATCACCAGGCGGCGTGGGCGCCCTTCGGAAGGCGCGGCGCGCACACCCGCAGACGCCTGCAGCCAGCCGGCAGAGGCGATTTGGAACATCCGTCGCCGCGTCCACCGCGTCATGACTTCGAAGGCTACGCGGAAAAAGCGCTGTGGGAGGCCCCTTTATGCGCTTTGCCCTGACGAAACTCAAGCCGTCCGCGAGGCAGACCAAGGATACTGGGGGCTCGAGGCGGCATGCACTTGGCCAGTTGTTCGCGCCCGCGTCCCCCCACCTTCTGTCCCGGACTGACCGCGCCCGCCCTTGCGGCGTGGCTGCTGTTATCCGCCTGCGCCGGTGCATCGAGCGACCCCGCCGACGACGCAGACGGGGCCGCGGCCGGCGCGGGGTCGGGCGGCGCGGCCGGCGCGGAGTCGGGCGGCGTGGCCGGCGCTAGGGGCGGTGCGGGCGGCGTGCCGCGCGCCGGGGGTGCGGGCGGCACGTCCCCAGGAGCCGGGGGCCAGGCCGGTGCCGGTGCAAATGCCCCCGTGCGAGCGCCGCAGGGGCTGATGGCACGACCTGCCAACCCCACGTGCACAGCGCCAGACTCCGAAGCCGCCGCTCCCGCCAAGCTGAGCGAGACCGGCTGCTTCCAGCCGGGCGACCCCCGCAAACCCGCTGCGGGGCTCATCCCTTACGGGGTCACGGCAGCCCTGTGGTCCGACGGCGCCGACAAACGACGGTGGATGGCGCTTCCCGATGGCGCGCAGATCGAAGTTGATCCCGCGACGGGCGATTTTTCGTTCCCCAACGGCACGGTGCTGCTCAAGGCCTTCGAGATGGACGGCATGCCGCTCGAGACGCGTTTTCTCGTGCGCCTCGCCACCGGCACCTGGGTTGCTTACACCTACGTGTTCAACGAAGCCGGCACGGACGCCACGCTGCTCGGCCGGGAGAGCGACTACCGCTTCCTCGAACGCGCCGGGGGCACGCTCGAGTGGACGTTCCCCAGCCGCGAGAACTGTTTCGCGTGCCACACCGAGGGCGCGGGTCGTTCGATCGGCCTCGAGTTGGCGCAACTCGACGGCGACTTCGTCTACCCGGGCGACAAGCTCTCGAATCAAGTGGACACGCTCATCGCCATCGGCGTTCTGCCGAGCGGCGTCGATCGCACGCAGGGCTTTCCTGCCCTCGACGACCCGCAGGCGTCGTTGGACCGTCGCGCCCGCGCCTACCTGCACGCCAACTGCGCGCACTGCCACAGGCCGGGCCAAACGAAGGACGTCTCCCTCGACCTTCGTTACGCATCACCGCTCGCGAACACCAATGCCTGCGGCGTGGCGCCTGCGAAGAACAAGTACGGCATCGACGAGATCAAGCTCATCGATCCCGGCGCCCCTGAAAACTCCATGGTCAGTTTCCGGATGCGCTCCACGGTGAAGAACATTCGCATGCCTGACCTCGGCACACGCGTCGTGGACGAACGCGCCCTCATGCTCGTCGACGACTGGATTTCATCGCTGCAAAGCTGCGCGGCCACGCCCCAGCCCTGACCCAGGAGCCCGCATGAACGCCCTCTTTCCCCGCACCCTCGTGTATGCCTCGTTGATGCTTGGGCTTGCGGCCTGCGCCGCCAGCACTGAGAAGGCTCCGGATACGGAGGCCCCCGGCCGCGGCGGCAACGGGGGAACCCGCAACGCCGGGGCCGGTGGGGCGGGCGGCGCCACAGGGACCCCCGGCGCAGGCGGCGCCACCGGCACCGCCGGCGCGGGCGGCGCCACGGGGACCGCCGGCACGGGCGGCACGGTGAACGGGGGGCGCGCCAGGCATGGCCGGCGGAGGAGGGCCGTCGCCCGCTTCGCCCGCCACGTGCGCCCCCCCCAACCTCAAGCTGACCCGCATCGCCCAGCTCGACAGCCCGATGGCGCTCACCCAGGGCGGCGCCGACGATTTTCTCCTGGTCGCCGAGCGCGCTGGACGCATACGCGTCGTGAAGAACGGGATGCCCGCAGGCACCTTCATGGACCTGCAGTCATCCGTGGACACCGAGGCCTTCGACGACGCGAACACCGAACGCGGCCTTCAGAACCTGGCGCTTCACCCTGCCTACGCCGACAACGGGCGCTTCTTCGTGTTCTACACCCGCCGCTCGAAAGACCCCTTTTCCGAGGGCGCACAGGGCGACATCGTGATCGCCGAAGGACAGCGTTCCGAAGATCCCACGAAAGCGAAGGCGGGCCTCACGCCCCTTCTGGTGATCCCCCACGGAGACGACCACCACATCGGTGGCATGCTCGCGTTCGGCCCCGATGGCTTTCTTTACGCCGCCACGGGCGATGGCGGCGGGGGCGACCAACGCGGCAAACGTTCGTGGGACCTCACGGACCTGCGCTCGAAGATCCTCCGCATCGATGTGGATGACGTGGCTCGGCGCGTGCCCGGCAACATGACCCGCGACAACGCCAAGCCCCAAGTGTGGGCGAACGGCACCCGCAACCCGTTCCGCGGCAGCTTCGACCGCGTCACCGGCGATCTTTACTTCGGCGACGTGGGCGACGCGAGCTACGAGGAGGTCAACTTCGTGCCCCCGGGCAAAACGAACCTGAACTTCGGGTGGGGCTTCGACAAGAGCAAGGTGGAAGGCCCGCACCAGGTCCAAACAGGGATGGAAGGCCGCCACCCGATGCCCTACTACACGGCGGTGGCCTGGACGGAGCGCGACGAGCTGCCGATCCTCGAGTACCCGCACGACGGGCCGGGCTGGCAAGTGGCGGCGTCATCCTGGCAGATGAAGGGTTTCGCCTGCCTGGGCGCCATCGACGACGCCGAGGGGTGCGCCCGCGCCGTCATCGGAGGTTACGTGTACCGCGGCAAGGCGATAGGACAGCTGAGTGGTCGCTACTTCTACGGGGATCACGTGCGCAACGAGATCCGCTCCTTCGTCGTGAAAGACGGGGCGCTCACCTGCCCGCACGATCACACGAGCGAGCTCGTCACCACCAGCACACGGCTTCAAGGGCTCACGGGCTTCGGCGAAGACAAAGACGGCGAACTCTACGCGCTCGATCTCGTCGGCAACGTGTACCGCATCGACCCGCGCTGAGGATACAGTCCCGTATGTTTCCCGCGCCCTCCCGGCCGAGCGCTTCGTGCGAGGCCCGCACACGCGCCTTTTCGCTTCGATCTGACCCGCTGCCGGGCCGCACCCCGGAAGACAACCCTCGCGTGATGACGGTGGCGGGGCGCTTCGACAAGCTCACGCTCGCCGCGTTTTTGTCCCGCGCCCACCCGCACGTCGCTTGCGACGACTGGCGCGCCCGCGCGGAGGCGGGCTCTCTTTGTCTCGAAGGCCAACGCGTACGGGACCTCAACGTCACCGTACGAGCGGGCAACCGATTGATCCACACGATCCCCCGCGAGACCGAACCCGATGTGGCCACGGCCGTACGCTTCCTTTACGAAGACCCGCACATCTTTGTCGTTCACAAACCCGCCCCCCTGCCAGTTCACCCCTGTGGCCGCTTTCGGCGCAATACCTTGACCGCGCTCTTTGCGCACGCCTTTTCCGAGAGCGTCAAACCCGTGCACCGCCTGGATGCAGACACCGCGGGGCTCATGGTCCTGGCCCGCACGCGCCAAGCGGCCCATCACTTGGGGCGCCAATTCGAGAGCCGCACGGTGGAGAAGGACTATCTCGCTTTGGTGGAAGGACTGCCCCCATGGGATCGCCTGGCGTGCACCTTGCCCCTTTCGAGCGCGCCCCAGGGCGCCGGCAAACGCGAGGTGGTTCCGGAGGGCCCCGATGCGGGCCACGACGCCCTGACCCTCTTCGAGCGGCTACGCCCCGACGTCGCCAACGCCCGCTGCCTGCTGAGGGCAAAACCAAGCTCCGGACGCACGAACCAGATTCGGGTGCACCTCGCCGCCCTGGGATTTCCGATCGTGGGTGACGCCGCCTACGCGGGCACGGACGCCTTCACGAGCGGCCAGTTCCCCTTATGCTTGCACGCCTTCAAGCTCGCGTTCCGGCATCCCCATACCGATGCGCCGCTTAGCTTCGAGGACGTGGCCCCCCCCTGGGCCGAAGGCGCCTGAAGCCGGCTGGGCCCCTCCGTTCAGGCGTCGTCCCCGATGTGCGCGGCCCCTCGCGCCCGGGCCAGCTCCATCTGCCGCGCGCGCTCGCGCCGTCCCGCCCGCGTCTCGGCGCTCACCTGCGCGTGGCAGTACGGGCAGCACACACCCGCCTCGAAGAGCGGCGACTGCCGGTCAGCCGGCGTGATCGGATTTTGGCAGCCAAAGCACAACGTGTGATCACCCGGCGCAAGTCCGTGATCCAGGGCGACCCGCTGATCGAAGACGAAGCAATCACCCCGCCACCGCGAGGTCTCTTTGGGCACCTCTTCGAGGTACTTGAGGATGCCGCCCTCGAGGTGAAAGACGCTCTCGAAGCCTTCTTGCAACATGAACGACGTGGCCTTTTCGCAGCGGATGCCTCCGGTGCAGAACATGGCCACCTTGCGGTGACGGGCTGGATCCAGGTTTTGGCGCACCCAGGCGGGAAAGTCGCTGAAGTTCTGGATGCCCGGATCCACCGCGCCCTCGAAGGTCCCAAGCCGCGTTTCGTAGACGTTCCGGGTGTCCACCAACAACACCTCGGGATCGGCGAGCAGGTCGTTCCATCGTGCGGGCGGCACATAGGTCCCCACCCGCTCGCGCGGCGACACCTCTGGCACACCCAGCGTGACGATTTCCTTTTTCAGCCGCACCTTCATGCGGTGAAAGGGCATGCGCTCGCAGGCAGACTCCTTGGGGAGAAGATCGGCGAACGCAGGCCCGCTGCGCAGATGGCCCAGCAAAGCGTCGATGCCCGCGCGCGTTCCCGCCACCGTGCCGTTGATGCCCTCGGGAGCTATCAGGATGATGCCGCGGAGCCCCTCGGCCATGCAAAGAGCGTCGAGGGAGCTCTGCAGGCCCTCGAGATCTTGCAAGGGAACGAACTTGTAGAACGCGGCGACGACGATCGGGGACATCGTGGGGGGGCACCATAGCCGAAGGCGGCCAGCGGGGCCAACGGCGCCCCGGGTGAAGGCCCCGAAAATTGGCCCTTACAGGCTGCGTCTGTCATCGTTGCGGGGCCGCATGTCCCGCCACCCCACGTTGCCCACGGGTCCCCTTTCCGCCTCCGAGGAAGCCGAGCTGCTCCACCGCGCCCGGAACCAGGATCGCCACGCCCTGTCCCTGCTCTTGCAAGCCCACCAAAGCGGCGTGCGGGCCACCATCCGCGCCTTGGTGGGACACCCCAAAGATCTCGAGGACATCCTTCAAGACGCCCTGCTCGACGCCTTCACCCGGCTCGAGGAACTGCCCCCCGGCGCGCGGTTTTCGGACTGGCTCCAGGGCCTCGCCATCGAAAAAGCGGGCGCCTTTTTGGCCTTGGCCCGCCGCTTTCGCCCGGCCGCCCAACTCGAGCTCGAGGCCTACTGTGCCAAAACGGAGACCACGGCCGACGTGGCCGCCATCTTCGGTGAAGACGGGTTCAGCTTCGACGTGCGCTCACACGTCGCGTTCTGCTTTACGGCCATCGGCCGTTCACTGCCCATGGAAGAGCAGTTCGCCATCGTGTTGGTGGACGTGCTCGGGCTTTCCCTCGACGAGGCCGCCGCCGTGCAGCGGCTCAACACGGACTCGCTGACACGCTACCTGCAAAACGCCCGCACGAACCTCGAGCTGCTCTTCGAACGGCTGTGTGGGCTCTCGAACGAAGCCAACCCTTGCGACTTGTGCCGCGGGCTGCGCGCCGTGGCGGCTGATGAGCGCAAAGGCACCGACCCCGACCGGCTGGCGCTCAACAGCGGCCCGCCCGACGAGCGGCTCTCGCGGCGGCTCAGGATCGTGAGCCAAGCCGATCTCGATCACGGGCCCACCCGTGCGCTACACGACTTTCTCTTCGAGTTGATGTCGCAGAACGAAACCAACCGGGAGACCCCCAAGGATCAGGATGAGCGCCTCCCGTCTGAGCGGTCGCGCTGGGAGGATCTTCAGACCTATAACAACTGACGCGCCCCCAACGGGCGCGCGGGAAGGGGCGCCCTTCCCCCTCGGTCGCTACTTCTTCCGTCGCCCGAAGAGGCCTTGCTTCTCTTTCACTTTGTCGCCCGCGGACTCCGCGTAGGCACGCAGGTGCTGCTCTTCCTCTTTGCTCAGCTTCGTAGGTACGATCACCCTGACGTGCACCGCCAGGTCCCCGCGGCCCCCGCCCCGCAAACTGGGAAGGCCCTTGCCTCGCATCACGATCACCTCACCGGGCTGTGTGCCGGCAGGGAGCTCCAGGTCGGTTTCGCCCTCGAGAGTGGGCACGACCAGCGTGGCGCCCAGGGTGGCCTGGGGAAACGAGACCTCGAGCTGCGTATGCAGGTGGGCGCCGTCCCTCTGGAAGCGCGGATCCGCCTTGACGTGGATGTGAATGTAGAGGTTGCCCGCCTGCCCGCCCCGCGCCGACTCCTCGCCCCGCCCGGAAAGGCGCAACGTCGAGCCGTCATCCACGCCTGCAGGGATGGAAACGCTCAGGGTCTCGCTGCGGGTCTCGAGGCCGCTGCCCTTGCACACCTCGCAGGGGGTTTTGATGAGGCTGCCCTGCCCCCGACACGTGGGGCAGGTCGACTGGATCATCAAAAATCCCTGCTGATGGACCACTTGGCCCGAACCCCGGCACGTGCCGCACCGCTCGGGGCTCGAGCCCTTGGCGGCCCCTGAGCCCTCACAGGTGCCACAGCGGGTGTGGCGGTCCACGGTGACCTCTTTTTCCACGCCGGCCGCCGCTTCGAGCAGGGTCAGTTCCACCTGCGTTTCGAGGTCTGCCCCGCGGGACGCCCCCCGGCGGCGCCCGCCGCCGCCACCTCCACCAAAAAGGTCGCCGAAGATGTCACCGAAGGCCGAGAACACGTCCGAAACGTCAGAGAAGCCCGAAAAACCAGAGCTGCGAGGGCCTTCGTGGCCGTACCGGTCATAGAGCGCCCGCTTTTCGGCGTCGCAGAGCACCTGGTAAGCCTCGGAGGCTTCCTTGAACCGCTCCTCGGCTTCGGCATTGCCTGGGTTGCGGTCAGGGTGCAGCTCGACCGCCAGCTTGCGGTAGGCCTTTTTGATGAGGGTTCCGTCGGCGTCGCGGCTGACGCCGAGCACCTCGTAGTAATCGCGTTTTACGCTCACGGGCGGGGACACCGTAAGCACCGCGAAGGGGACTGTCAATCGCGGCCGGCGCATGAAATGCCGGGCGGCTCCGGGTGCCCCTCGTTTGGGCTTGTGGGGCAGAGCCCCGAAAGGGATACTTGCCCGACATGACGCGCTTGGTGACACCCCGCCCTTCGTCGGGCCTCGCGACGCTGATCCTGGCAGCGTCCAGCGTTTTCGTGGCCAGTAGCTGCTCCGAGGTGCGCTCGAAGTCCTTCGAGGGCCAGATCTGCAGCACCAGCGAGGATGAAAACCCCTACTTCGAGTGCGACCGCTCTCGCTCCGACCTCGTGTGTATTTCCACATATACCGTGGGCAACGGCGTCAAGGCCTACACCTGTCGGGTTGCCTGCGCGACTTCGGCCGATTGTTCTCAAGCGGGCGACGTCTGCTGCGCCGGGACGATCATTCGGGAGAGCTTCGGAAAATCGAGGGCGTGTGTGCCTGCCTCCCGCTGCGAAAGCGATCCGGACGCCGTCCCGCCGCCGGATGCCGGCATCAAGCCAACCCCGGCGGATGCTCTGCCCCAAGATGCCGGTGCGCAGAGCGCCGACGCCGCCGTTGACGCACCTGTTCTCGACATGCCTACGGCCCCCGATGCTTCGACCGACGCGGAGACCGACGCCTGATGGCCGCAAAGCAGCATAACCCCGGATTCGAGGCCCTCGTCGAGAGCATCAAGGTGGGGATCCGGGAGTGCTCCGTCGAGGAGGTCAGGCGCCGCCAGGAGGCCCGTGAGTCGTTTTGGCTGCTGGACGTGCGCGAAGATCACGAGTTCGCGGTCGACCGGGCCGCGGGCGCCCAGCACCTCGGCCGAGGCATCCTCGAGCGCGACATCGAAACCGTCATTCCGGACAAAAACGCGGAGATCGTGCTGTATTGCGGGGGAGGCTATCGCTCGGCCCTCGCCGCGGACAACCTCCAGAAAATGGGCTATCGGCGGGTCGTCTCGATGGCGGGCGGCATGCGGGCCTGGCGGGCGGCCGGGTTGCCCGTACAGGCCGGCGAAGTCTGACGAGACCGTTCCTCCCCTGGATGCCCCCACGGGTCGTTGCCTGACCCGCATGGACTGAATGCGCTGACGTCGACTGGGAACCGCAAGATCCGGCGGCCAGCGCCCCCCGAACGCGTCATCATAGTTGTTACGTTCCTTCGGCCGATGGGGGCACCTGCCCGTTTCGGTCTCGTGACTGCAAAAAGTCGGTTGAGGCCTTTCAATGCGCCCCCTCGGCCGAATTGTGGAGACTACCCTCATGGACTTGTCAGTTTCGTCCGTTCAGCGGCACGGCAACCGCCTCCTCTTCCTCTCGGCCGGCCTCCTGGTCTCGTTGGCCCTGCCGGTCTCCGGCTGCTCCGGCTCCGTCGACTCCTCGGCTGACCAGGACGACGGGGATGGCGATGGGGACGGCGATGGCGATGGCAACGGGGGCTCCGGACAATCCGGGGGACGCGGCGGCTCGAATCCGGGGGGCAACACGGGGGGGGCGTCACCGCCCATCATCGAACCGCCTTCCGGTTGTGAATCCGTCGAACCGCTTCCGCCCACGGCCCGCCGGCTTACGCAGAACGAAATTCTCAACTCCGTACGCGACATTTTGGGGGTCGAATTCACCCAAGAGACCGCGGGCTTCGACAAGGAGACCATCACGGGCTTCTCCACGGATGTCAGGGAGCTGATCCCCAACTTCGAGTTCACGAAGTCGAGCGTCACCTTCGGCGAAAAGGTCACCGCCAAAATTCAAGACCGCGCCGCCTTCGCGCAGAAGTTCGGTAAGTGCAACAGCTTCGGCGCCGACTGCGAAAAGGCCTTCATCGAAGGACTCGGACTGCGTCTTTTCCGCCGCCCCGTCACCGAAGACCAGGTCGCCCGCTACCGAAAGATCATGGCTGAGGCTGTGAAGCAAAAGGCCTCGTTTGGCGAAGCGACCCAGGCCGTGCTGCAGGCCATGTTGGGCTCGGCGAGCTTCCTCTACCGCCTCGAGCCAGAGGTGGGTGATGGTTCGTACCGGGGCCTCGACGACTACCAAATCGCCAGCCGGCTGTCGTTTGCCCTGTGGGGCACGTCGCCCGACGACGAGCTCATGGACAAAGCCCGCGAAGGCAAGCTGACGGACACCGGTGAGCGTGAAGCCCAGGTCGAGCGCCTGCTCAACGACAACCGCGCAAAGCAGATCTTCTCGCGCTACGCCTCCGATTGGCTGGTGCTCGAGGAAGCTGGAAAGTTCATCTACGACGAGGTGATGTACCCCGATTACAAGCCCGAGCTCGGTCTCTCGATGGTGGAGGAAACCAAGGCATTCATCAACGCCTTCTGGGACGAGGGGCTTCCCCTGCAGGACTTCTACACGGCCAAATTCGCCTTCGCCGACAAGGAGATGGCGACCATCTACGGGTTTGACAATCCCAAGCAGGGCATGACCCGCTACGACCTGGCGAACGATCCGAACCGGAACGGCATCTTCACCCAGGCTGCGTTCCTGGGCCCATCCGGTGTGCACACCACGGAACCGGGCATCGTGTTCCGCGGCCAGTACATTCTGAAGCGCTTCCTGTGCACGGAGCCGCCGGAACTCACGCAGGAGCTGCGCGACGCCCTCGGCGACCAGATCACGGCGAACGCCATGCTGGGCGATTCGAAGTCCCAGCGCTTCGTTGCCGAGGCGCGCACGGGCACCTGCCGCGGCTGCCACAACCAATTCGACCCGCTGGCCTACGCCCTCGAGCCCTACGACAGCCTGGGGCGCCGGCGTGACAAGGACCGCTTCGGGAACGAACTTCGGACGGACGGAAAGTTCCTTCCCCACGTCGACCCCGAAGAGCGCTCGTTCTCAACCACGGAGGAGTTCGCGAAGACCTTCGCCGAGCTGCCCCTGACCCGGGCTTGCCTTGCGGCGAATGCGTTGCACTTCCTGTCGGGGCAGGCGATTCACATCAATGACGACGATGCCCAGAGCTGTTTGGTCAACTCAATTCGGGAATCGATGGCAAAGCCTGACGCCTCGTTCAAGGATCTGTTCCGCACGATCGCGCTGCATCCCACGAACCAGGGTTTCAAGACCCTCCAGGCACCCTAAACCCGCCCCCATCAGCCCAGCCATTCGAGGACAACGACAATGAAATACCGTCATGTACTGAGCCGGCGCACGATGCTTCGCGGGATGGGGGGAGCAGCCATCGCGCTGCCTTTCCTCGAGGAGATGCACTCCAGCACCGCCTTCGCGGCTGACGTCTCTCCGGCTTGCATCACTTACTTCTTCGGCAACGGCATCCCCGTAAAGGCCTTCAACGGAGGTCTTTCCGGTCGTGTGGCGCCCTTGAGCGAAATCGCCGCGCGCTCTGCCATTCACGCACGGGTAAGCCTGAAGGCTTCCTTCCACGGGCCGGCCACGGAATCGAGTTTGCGGGGTAAGCCCAAGTCGGGACCTTCCGTGGAGCAGTACGTGCGCCACAAAAAGTACCCTTCCGGCAACGTGCCCACCCGCTTGAAGAATCTGTCGGCTGGGATCTACTGGCGTACAGACGAGTCGTACAAGTACCAGCACAGCTTCGATCTCAACGGCGACACGATGGACAACAACCCGCCGCGCTCGTTGGCGGCGATTTTCCAACGTCTCTTCGTCGGCTTCACGCCGCCGGGCAAGCCTGGCACCGACCCTGTCACCCCTCCGCCCCCCTCGTCGGGCCCCAACCTGAAGCGCAGCGTGCTCGACGCCGTCATCGACGACTACAAGCACTTCACTTCTGAAGCCGGCAACCTAGGCGCCACCAGCCGTGAGCGCATTCGCTCCCACCTCGACCGCATCTACGAAGTGGAGAAGACCCTACCCGGCCTCGACCAGCAGATGCAAGACGCCATGAATCCCACCACCCCTACGGGTGGGACGTCGGGCGGCTCGGCCAGCTGCAAGGTGCCCGCCTCGACCAACGAGGGTCAGCTCCCCGATCCCAACAAAAACGGCGTGCCTCCCGTCAGCCCCGACCTCATCGAGGCGTACTGGAAGAAGCTCGTAGACCTCTACGCCATGGGTTTGCACTGCGACATCTTCCGCTTCGGCAACTTGATGGCAAGCGGCTCAGCCGAACGCATCATCTTTAAAGGCACGATGCAGTACAACGGCCAACAGCGCTCCGTAGACCATGGAAAAAACGGCCACGACTACTGGCACGCCTGGGATCCGAAAGGAAACAGCTTTGCCAGAGAGCTGGACGAGCACATCAATTTCCTGTGCCGTCAGATGGTGACCTTCGTCAAAGCACTGGACGACAAGAGCTATCCGCAGGCCAACGGGAAGACCTTCTGGGAAAACCAGCTCGTCATTCTCACCACGGAGCTCGACAACCACTCGAACTCGGCGCACGCGACGGAGAACACTTTCCATCTGGTCTCGCCGGCGGGAGGCAAGGTAAAGACCAACGTTCTTCTGACTGAGAACAGCCCAAAGGTGACGTACGTCGACTTTTACGAGACCCTGCTCAAGGGTATTGGCATTAACGACCCGAGCGACTTTGGCCTGGCCAAGGAGCGCAAAGGTCTGGCCACGGGCGTACTGACCTAGCCGGCAGGCGCGCCGGGATGACCTTCAGTCTGTAGCCCCGCATCGGCGTACGCTCCTCCTCTACGGGGGCGGCGCAGCCAGCGGGGTTACTCGTGAAGGGAACTGAAAAACTCTCCCGACCCTAGTACGGGAGGGCGGGCGGAGTTCCTGGGTCTTGTCGGGCCTAAGGTAGTACGATCCGCCACGTGACTTCATCAAAAGATGAATCGGCGCCCGAGCCGACAACCACGCGCCCGTCTCTCGAAACCAGCAGCCCGGACATGCTTTCTATCGTTGCCATCGTGAGGCTATCGCGCAGCGCCTCGAACTTTGTCACGCCTTTTCCTTCTTTCCACACGCCGCCGTACGAGACGGCTACCGTTCCGTCATCGCTTGTATCCACAACGGGTTCCATGCCTTCGAGCACCTCTAGCGTGTCCGCTCCGATTCTCCACCGGAAGGTTCCAGCGTCCGTGTAACCAAAGAGGTACTTGCCGTTCCCGCTCAGGATGGACCCTTGAAGACAGGCGCCGCTCTGCGGCGCGGGCGGTTTTCCTTTGTTGGTCTGGGAGCATGAGTTGCTGTCATCGGAATAGGACCAGGCGTACACGCTGCCATCCACCGAAACGCCTTCGAACCGAGTGGGGCGCGAGGTACTCACTCCTTCCAGAGCGACGCAGCTCCTGCTGGAGACACTGCAGCGCTCTACCAGCCCGCTAAGCCGGTCGACTCTGTAGACGTGCGTCCCTGCATCTCCCTCGAGCCCGACGGGCTCGAAGGTCCCAGTTTCTCCGCTGAATGCGCTGCCGATGAAACCCGACCAAAGGGCAAGGGGTTGGTCCCCGGAGTCCAGGCTGGTCCATCCCGCAACCAAGGTCCCGTCGGGCGACACGCGTGCGGCGTGAGAGTTATCGCTGGAGCCCACCCTCAGGGTTGTCACGGTCCCTGTGCTCTGGTCCCACCTTACGGCCCACTGGCGCTCGAAGCCCACGATGACTCGCCCGTCTGTGTTCGTGTCGCGGGGGAAAATCTTACGGATGATCGTGACGCCGGGGCATTCGAGCCTACAGGTACCGTCGCCGCACTCCAGAAAACCTGGCTTGCACTTGTATCCGCAGCTGGACGCCGAACACAGTGTGTCCGCGTTAGCGGGAGTCACCTTTGCGCAGTCGCTGACCACGGTGCTGTAGTCCGTCCCGTTGCACTTCACCACGGCTGTTCCGGTGGCGTTGCAGATCTGCTGGTCGAGTGGACACGTTTGCGGCGGCACGTTTCCAGTCCCCCCGTTTCCCAAGACAGGTGCGTCCCCCACTCCGGCTTCACTGCCGTTTTCGCCCCCCGCGCCGGCTCCCGCGTCCTCGCCGGCAGCGTTCGGGTCGCCGCCTCCGTCCGCTCCCACCGTCGTCTGGGTTCGTTGGTCCGTACACCCCACAGGCGCGACGGTGACCCCGACGGTAACGAGGAAGAATAACGACGAGGTGCTCGAGATAGCTGACTTCATTGGAGGGTCCCTGTAGGTTACCGGAGTTGGTGGAAACGCAGTTGCGTCTCCTTTGAAAAATGACGACCCCCGTCCTCCCGGCGGTCGACTTTCTTCTCGAGATCCACTGAGGATACGCAAAGACTTGCGCCACCGGCGCGCCGCGAAAAACCGGGGCAGCGTGCCTGCTAGGCTGCTGCCCCGCATGCGTATACCCCCTTCGCGTTTCGGAAGACGCTGGCGTCTCGCAATCGCCGTCTTGATGCTCGCTCTTGGGCTCTCCGAGGCGCCTGCCGAGGCGCAGGTGCCCCTGGGAGGCAGTCCCGAAGCACGCGCCCTGTTGGCAGCGCAGGAAGAGTACGAAGCCAAGCGCAAGAGCGTGGGGTGGGCGCTCGGCCTCGAGGTGCTGGCGCCGGGACTCGGCAACGCCTATGCGGGCGAAACCGAAGAGGCCCTTCTCACCTGGACCGGCCTCCTCATCGGCGCTTTTTTCTTGGCCGATGGGTACGGCCTGACCTGCGAGGTGTTCAATGGGGGCGGGGCAAACTGTCCCACGAAGACCTTCTACGTCGTGCAGGGCTGGATCTTCCTTGGCGGGAGCCGTCTTTTCGGACTGGCGAGTGCGCCCCTCAACGTGCACCGCAACAACCGGGCGCTGCGCGCCAAGCTGGGCTTGGACGCCCCCTTCCTGCTGGGTGTAGCGCCTTGGGGGCAAGCCGACGCCGGGGGACTCAGCCTGGCGCTGTGGCACTGAGCCCCACCCGAAAAGACCGGCGTGGACACGGGGGGCCCTTCAGGATGCGGAGGGTCCCTCCCGGACCCCTCGAGACGAAATAACGGCGGGAGACACAGAAGCGCGGTATAACCCCGCCCGGGAGCCGAGGGACGGTGGTCGAGAGGTTCGGCCTATTTTCCGGAGCACAAAACGATAAGCGACGGTCATAGTGCCCGAAGGAACGATTAAGAGATTGAACATCAAGGGATTCGGCTTCATCAAGCCCCTGGCAGGTGATGAAGTGTTTTTCCACCGCTCGAGCGTGCTCGGCGTGGATTGGTCAGAGCTCCAGGAAGGCCAGCGCGTCTCCTTCCAGCTCGCCGAAAGCCCCAAAGGGCCACGGGGCGAGCAAGTCCAGGTGCTCTAGCCGCAGGCCTTTTGGCATGCACGACCACCAAGACTGTGGCGGAGACGCCCACCGCGCATTCGAAAGCCTGGAAGCGGCCATGAACGCCATGCCCGTCGTCCGAGGCGACGACGTCATGGCCCCTCAGAGCCTGCTCGACGCCCTCGAGCGCCTGCGGCAGACGCTGAGGCTGCCGGTACCCGCCCCCTCCGTCCGATGAACCTCGACGTTTTCGATATCCGGTTCGAGCGCATGACAGGCGCCACGGCCGTCGAGACCGAGGTTCGGGCCTGGTTGTCGAAGCTCTCGAAAGACCTCGACGAAGCCAGCGTCTCACGGGGCTCGGTCGTGGTGGAGGCGCGCCCGCGCAGCCACCAGGGCGACGCCTTGAAACACCACGTACGCATCGACGTGACGACCCCAGAGGGGGCCATCACCATCGGCGGTGACAAACTCGACATTCGGCCCCACGAAGACGTGTACGTGGCCATCCGTGACGCCTTTCGACAGCTACGCCGGCGGCTCGCGTAGCGCCTAGGAGACCGGGTCGCGTGATGAAACCGGAGCGCTCGTCCTTGCGGGTCTATCTGCAACGAAGCGGCACGGTGCAGCTGCTTTCGCGCGAACAAGAGATAGAGCTTGCCGTCCGGATCGAACGCGCACGCACGCGGACCTGGGAGATCCTGGCGCACTTTCCCTCTGTGATCCTCGAGGGCGTGGCCGAAGGCATCGTGGCCGAGCGGGTCTCGTCAGCCGAGCGCGACCAGGCCTTCGCCGAATTGGTGACCTTGGCGGGTCAGCTGGCGAAGGTGACCAAGGTTCCTCCCGAGGCAGACCGCGACCGCCTCGTCGTGCTGATGAAGCAAGCGGTGCTGGGAGCGCGACAACGGCAAACGTTGATCGAAGCGCTGACTTCGGTGCTCTCGGATGCGCCCGGACGGCCCGAAGGTCCCCGCCTTCCTGCGGCCCGTC
Source organism: Myxococcales bacterium (assembly GCA_022184915.1). NCBI lineage: Bacteria > Pseudomonadati > Myxococcota > Myxococcia > Myxococcales > Myxococcales bacterium. The sequence goes on from JAGTJU010000005.1 coordinate 284,417, forward strand.
GCGAAGCGCTCCGGCACGAACTCGACGCGGCCGTGCAAGAGGAGATTCGCGCGTCCAATCAGCTGGCCGCTGCGAACTTACGGCTGGTGGTCAGTATTGCCCGCCGCTATGTACGCCGGGCGCAAGGCATGGAGCTGGCCGACTTGGTCCAGGAAGGCAATCTCGGCCTGCTCCGCGCGGTGGAGAGCTTCGACCCCCACCGTGGCTTCAAGTTTTCGACCTACGCCGTGTGGTGGATTCGGCAGGCGATCGTGCGGGGCATTCAGGACAAAGCCCGGGTGATCCGCCTGCCCACGCATGTGGCGGAGGAAGTGGCCCGCGTGGGCTTCGCCTCGACGCAGCTCACCCGAAAACTCGGGCGCGAACCCACGACGGACGAACTCGCCGAGCTGATGCAGGTGGGGGCGGAGCGCCTCGATTCGCTGGGCCCCTTGCGCAGCATGACCACCTCTCTCGAAACGCCCCTGGGAGACGGCCCAGGAACGCTGCAAGACGTCTTCGTGAACGCAGAGGTCTCGACCCCCTTCGACCTGGCGAGCACCGAGTCGACCAAAAAGCACGTGCATCGCATGTTGGCCCTCTTGCCCGCCCGCGAAGCCGAGATCCTCTCGCTGCGCTTTGGGCTCGACGATGGCGAAGAGCAGACGCTCGAGCAAGTGGGGGAGCGCTTCAACCTGACACGCGAACGCATTCGCCAGCTGCAAAATCGCGCCATGGAGCTCCTGGCGCGCTTGAGCGCTCACCGCATCTGAAAGCCGCAACCGCCGGCAGGGCGGCGAGCTAAACCCGCCGCCCGGCACGAAGGTTTATCAGCCGTAAACGGGGAACTTGCGGGTCAACACCGCCACCTGCTCCCGCACCCGCGCCAGGTTGGCTTGATCCTGCGGGTTGTCGAGCACGTCGGCGATGAGGTTCCCCGTGGCCACGGCCTCGGCTTCCTTGAAGCCTCGGGTGGTCATGGCCGGTGAGCCCAACCGAATGCCGCTCGTGATCATCGGCTTTTGCGGGTCGTTCGGGATCCCGTTTTTGTTGCAGGTCATGTGAGCCTGGCCCAGCACGGCTTCGGCTTCTTTGCCCGTGAGGTTCTTGGGGCGCAGATCAACGAGCATCACATGCGATTCGGTGCGCCCGCTGACGATGCGCAACCCCCGCGCGGTGAGTGTCTCGGCAAGGGCCGCCGCGTTCTTCACCACCTGTTGCTGATACACCTTGAACTCGGGGGACAGAGCCTCCTTGAAGGCCACGGCCTTGGCGGCGATCACGTGCATCAGCGGACCGCCCTGGATGCCCGGGAAGATCGCGCTGTTGATCGGCTTGGCCACGTGCTCCTTCATGAGGATGATGCCGCCGCGCGGTCCCCGCAGGCTCTTGTGGGTGGTCGAGGTCACGACGTCGGCGTACGGAACCGGATTGGGGTAAACGCCAGCGGCGATGAGGCCTGCGTAGTGCGCCATGTCCACCATGAAGTACGCGCCGATGTCCTTGGCCACCTTGGCGAAGCGCTCGAAGTCGATGCGAAGGCTGTAGGCCGAGGCGCCGGCGATGATGAGCTTCGGCTTGTGTGCGTGCGCGAGCCGCTCCATCCGGTCGTAGTCGATCGCCTCGTGCGCATCGAGACCGTAGCTCACGACGTTGAACCACTTACCGCTCATGTTGAGCGGCATGCCGTGCGTGAGGTGTCCCCCCTCGGCGAGGCTCATGCCCATGATCGTGTCGCCCGGCGACAAAAGCCCGAAGAACACGCCCTGGTTGGCCTGCGAGCCCGAGTTCGGTTGCACGTTGGCGTACTCGGCCCCGAAGAGCTGCTTGAGCCGATCGATGGCCAGCTGCTCGACCACGTCCACGTTCTCGCAGCCGCCGTAGTAGCGCTTGCCCGGGTAGCCTTCGGCGTACTTGTTCGTGAGCTGAGTGCCTTGCGCGGCCATCACGGCAGGAGACGCATAGTTCTCCGAGGCGATGAGCTCGATGTGGTCTTCCTGGCGTTGGTTCTCGCGCTCGATCGCGGCCGAGAGCTCAGGGTCCACGGCGGCCACGGTGGAAAGTTTTCGGTCGAACATGCTGGCAGTCCCTCTTCAGATGAAGACCCCGACACAGCGTGTGCACCACACGCCGTCGCAGGCTGCCCAGGCGAACGGCTGATCCGGCGGCCCGGCGGGTTGCCGAGACGCCCCAGCGCTCCCCGGTGGTTCCCCACCTCGGGCCTACACTTGGCCCTCATCGCCAGTCGCGCTGGACCGGCAATCTACCCGATGCGCAGGAGCCGTGGTGGGCCGGGAAGGCGGATTTTTCTCCCTGCGCATCGCGCTGTTCTTTTGACGCTCGCAACCCTGAATGGCCAGGCACGCAGGTCCGCGTGCGGGGGAGGACGCAGGGAAAACCAGACCACGGTGGTGGGGTCCACCCGACCAGCCTTTGCCCCGACACCTCGTGTTTCCTAGTCTTTTCAAGCACTTGGGAGATGGCATGCGACGTGAATAGCCTCCTGTCTGCGCGTTCACTCGTAACGAAAGGTCTACCAACCATGTGCAAACCTAAACATCACCTCTGGGCCCTCCTGGCTTCCGCTGCCTTCCTGACCGGCGCCTGCAGCGACGACGACGACACGGTTACGCCGCCGACGTCTCAAAACATCGTTCAGGTCGCCGCCGCCAACCCGGACTTTTCGTCCTTGGTGGCCGCGGTCACGAAAGCCGAGCTGGTCACCACCTTGAGCGGCCCGGGGCCCTTCACCGTCTTTGCCCCCACGAACGCGGCGTTCGCCGCCCTGCTTACGCAGCTGGGGACCACGCTCGATGGGCTCACGAAGGAGCAACTGACGCCGATTTTGACCTATCACGTGCTGAGCGGCCAAGTGGGATCGCAGCAGGTGGTGGGCCTCAAGGGTGCCGCCACGGTCAATGGCGCCGACATCCGCATCCGCACCCAGGCCGGTCAGGTGTTCCTCACCGCCGGCAACGGTAACGACATCCGGGTGACCACCACCGACATCCAGGCGTCGAACGGCATCATTCACGTCATCGACAAGGTCATGCTGCCACCGAAGGACATCCCGGGCGTGGCCACCGACACCCCAAGCCTAAGCACGCTCGTTGCGGCGCTCACCAAAGCCAATTTGGTAGGTGCTCTCAAGGCCCCGGGCCCGTTCACCGTCTTCGCCCCAACCAACGAGGCGTTCGCGGCTTTGCTGGCCTCGAACCCCGCCTGGACCACGCTCGACGACATTCCCGCCGCCACGCTTGACGAGGTGCTCAAGTACCACGTGGTGCCCATGACGAAGGCGTATTCGGAGACGGTCGTGACCCTCACGAAGGTCAGCACGCTGGCTGGCAAGGACGTGACGATCGATGCCTCCGCGGGCGTGAAGCTCAACGGCACCACCAATGTGACCCTCGTGGACGTGCTCGCGAGCAACGGCGTGGTGCACGTCATCGACAAGGTGCTCTTGCCTCCCGCGGCCCCCGCACCGCAACCTCAGCCCCAAACCATCGTCGATGTGGCGGTGAGCAAGCCTGAGCTTTCGTCCTTGGTCGCCGCCGTACAGAAGGCCGAGCTCGTCACCACGCTAAGTGGCGCGGGCCCCTTCACCGTGTTTGCCCCGACCAACGAAGCGTTCACCGCGCTTCTGGCGGCTCTGAATACCAGCCTCGACGCGCTCACCAAGGAGGCTCTCACGCCGATTCTCACCTACCACGTGGTCTCGGGTGCCGTGAAGGCGGCCCAGGTGGTTGGCCTCAAGGGCGCCACCACGGTCAACGGCGCCGACATTCGCATCCGGGTCGACGGGGACAAGGTGTTCCTGACCGCAGGAAACGGCGCGGACATCCAGGTCACCATGACCGATATCGAAGCGTCGAACGGTGTCATTCACGTGATCAACAAGGTCATGGTGCCCCCGAAGACCATCCCCGAGGTCGCAACCGCGAACCCCAACTTCAGCTCGCTCGTGGCAGCTCTCGAGAGGGCCAACTTGGTCACGGCGCTGCAGGCCCCAGGTCCGTTCACGGTGTTCGCGCCCACCAACGAGGCCTTCGCGGCCTTGCTGGCCTCCAACCCCGCCTGGACCACCCTCAACGACATTCCTCTCGAGACGTTGGTGGCGGTGCTGCAATACCACGTGGTGCCCGGCACGAAGGCCTACTCCGAAACGGTGGTCACCTTGCCCAAGGTCTCGACATTACTCACGGGCAAGGACGTCACCATCGACGCCTCGGCAGGGGTGAAGCTCAACGGCACCACCACCGTCACGGCCACCGACGTGCTCGCCTCGAACGGGGTCATCCACGTCATCGACAAGGTGCTGCTGCCCCCGAACTAACCGCCAAGCCTCGTTGTCTCCCTCCGTCGCGTCTCCGCCCACTCCTCCTTCCGGGCGGGGGCGCGACGTTCTTTTTTGGCCCAGCCCACGGTTCCGACTGTCTCTTCCTGGTTTCCGTGCGAGGTTTCGGAGTCAGCCGGTGGCCCGACCGGGCGGACCAGCGGGAACAAGACGCCATCGTGCCCTCGCGGTTAAGATCCGCCGCATGTCTGAACTGTCCGTAGACGTCGTCGTGGTCGGCTCGGGTCCCGGCGGAGAGGGCGCCGCCATGCAAGCTTGCAAGGCGGGGCGCAAAGTGGCCGTGGTCGAGCGTTTCGCCGCAGTGGGGGGCGGCTGCACCCACTGGGGTACGATCCCGTCAAAAGCGCTGCGGCACGTGGTGCGCCAGTACATCGACTACCGCAGCAGCGGCTTTTTCGCCGCGGGCCCCGGCAGCGGCGACACGCTCACCTTTCCTCAGCTGCTCGGGCACGCCCGGAACGTCACGGCCAAGCAGGTGAAGTTGCGGCACGGGTTTTACGAACGCAACGGGGTCAAGCTCATCATGGGCCAGGCGCGCCTCGAGACGCCGCACAGTGTTTACGTGCGGCAGGCGAACGGCGGGGAGACGCTCATTCGCTGCGATAACATCGTGCTGGCACCGGGCTCGCGACCCTCGCGCCCCAAGGACATCGACTTTTCCCACCCCGCCATCCGGGACTCCGACACCATCTTGGGGATGGAACGTCCGCCCCGGAGCATCGCCATCTACGGCGCGGGCGTGATCGGCTGTGAATACGCCTCCATCTTCAAGCAACTTGGCGTCAAGGTGAACTTAATCAACACCCGCGACCGCCTGCTTTCGTTTTTGGACGACGAGATCTCGGACGCGCTCAGCTACCACCTGCGCGACACCGGTGTGGTGATCCGACACAACGAGGCCTACGAGCGCGTCGAGGGCACGGACGACGGCGCCGTGCTCGAGCTGCGATCGGGAAAGAAGATCAAGGCCGACGTCTTGTTGTGGGCGCAGGGCCGTGAAGGCAACACGGCTGACCTCGGCCTCGAGGCCCTGGGCGTGGGGCCGAACGCGCGGGGGCATTTAGAGGTCGACAGCAACTACCGCCTCGAGCGCCACCCTCACATCTACGTCGTGGGCGACGCCGTGGGATTTCCCTCTCTGGCAAGCGCCGCGTACGACCAGGGCCGCTTCGCCGCCACACACCTCGTCAAGGGCACGTGCGACCAGCGCCTGGTGGAACATATCCCGGCGGGGATCTACACGATTCCGGAGATCAGCTGCGTGGGGCAAACCGAGCGGGAGCTCACGGAGAAAAAGATCCCCTACGAGATGGGCCAGGCCAAGTTCCGCGATTTGGCCCGGGCGCAAATCTCGGGCGTGACGGTGGGTATGCTGAAGCTTCTCTTTCACCGCGATACGAAGGAGATCCTCGGCATCCACTGCTTCGGTCAGGAATCTGCCGAGATCGTGCACATCGGCCAGGCGATCATGACCCAGAAGGGCACCGCCAACACGCTCGAGTACTTCATCGACACCACGTTCAACTACCCCACGATGGCCGAGGCCTATCGGGTGGCAGCGCTCAACGGGCTCAACCGCTTGTTCTGAACGGGGTGGCGCCCACGCGCATGTCTCCACGCCCAGGAGCGCTACCCGCGGCTCTCGAGATCCGCACGCAGCGCTTCGTTGTCCCAGCCGGCCGCTGCGTGCAGCACGGTGGTGTCTTCGCCACGCAGCAAGCGTTCGGATTCGGCCAGCGCCTCACGGGCCGCTGCGAAGTAGAGTTTTTCGTCCTTGCCCCAGAGCGCAACGAGCTTTTCGATGGCGCCTTCATCTTGCTGGCGGAAAGCGCGGGCAAGGCGCTTGGCTTGATGCGCGCGAAAGCCCAGCGCCTTCAACGCAGCCTCGCCCGCGTCCACGGCGCTGGCGAAGGTTTCACGCACCACGGTGGTCACCCCCGCTTGTCTCATTCCGTAAAACTGCGTCCGTCCCCGGGCCCGTGCCACGAGGGGCAGGTTGGGGAAGTTGTGCCTCACCGTGTGGATGATCTCCATGGCCTTGTCGTGGTCGTCGACAGCCACCACGAAGAGGCGCGCGCGGGCACACCCTGCCGCGTGCAAGAGATCCAGGCGCGACGCATCACCGTAGTAAACCTCCAGCCCTACCCGGCGAAGCACGTCCACCATGGCAGGATCTTCGTCGAGCACGGTCGTGCTGAAGCCACTGGCCCGCAACATGCGCCCCGTGATCTGGCCGAAGCGGCCGAAGCCCGCGATGATCACAGCCCCGTCGTGACCCTCGATCGCATCGTGAGGGCGTTTGGTCACGGGCACCGCGAGCCTGGGAATGACCACCCGCTCGAAGAGCATGAGCAAAAGGGGCGTGATCAGCATCGACAGCGCCACCACGGCCACGACCGGGCCGGCCACCTCACCCGTAAACACGCCGCTTTGCAGAGCAAACGAAACCAATACGAACGCAAACTCGCCACCCTGAGCCAGGGCGAAGGCCAGCAGGAACGCGCTCCTGCGATCCAGGCCGAACAGCACCGCCAGGGCGAGCAACACGAGCATCTTCACCACCACGAGGACCACGACCATGCCCGCGATCGTGACGGGCATGCTGGCGATCAGCGGGAAATCGATGCTCGCGCCCACGGCGATGAAGAACACGCCCAACAAGAGCCCCTTGAAGGGCTCGATGTCGGACTCGAGCTGGTGCCGGTACTCGCTTTCCGCCAGCACCACACCGGCCACGAAGGTCCCGAGCGCGGGCGACAACCCCACCGCCTGCATCAGCAAGGCGATGCCGATGACCAGGGTCAACGCCGCGGCGGTGAAGATCTCGCGCAGCCGCGTCTCCGCGAGGAAACGAAACACCGGCCGCATCAGGAAGCGCCCCGCGACGACGATGCCCACCACGGCACCCAGCACCACCAGCGCCTTTTGCCACCCCGGAGGCGAAGCGCCCCGCGCGGCAGCATCCACGACAGGGCCTGGCACCGCCGCCGCGAGCAGCGGAAACGCCGCCAGCATGGGGATCACGGCGATGTCCTGGAAGAGCAGCACCGAAAACGCACCCTGCCCCCCTTCAGACTTGAGGAGGCCCTTTTCGCCCAAGCTCTGCAGCACGATGGCTGTCGATGAAAGCGAAAGCGTCAGGCCCACGGCCAGGGCCATGCGGAACGTCAGCCCCGCCGCCATCGCCACACCCGCCAGCGCGGCGCCGGTGGCCAGCACCTGCAGCCCGCCGAGGCCCAGGATCGGTTTGCGCAACCGCCACAGGAGGCTCGGGCGCAGCTCGAGGCCCACGAGGAAGAGCATCATCACCACACCGAACTCGGCGAAGTGCATGACATCTTGCCCCTCTTGTCCCACGAGCCCCATCACGGCGGGCCCAAGCCCCACACCAGCCAACAGATAGCCCAACACCGAGCCCAGCCCCAGGCGGCGGGCGATCGGCACCGAGATCACGGCGGCGAGAAGGTAAACGAAGGCCTGGGCCAAAACATTGCCATGCATGTCAGAACGCCCTTCCTTCCGTGGCTTCCTGCGGGGCGCGGATGATCGCGCCCGCCTCGGGATCGAGCTGCAACAACGATGCGGCTATGTCGAGGTCGAGTCGATCTTGGGTCAACGCTTCGATCACGCGCTGGTAAGCGTGGCAGGGCCCGTCGTAGTCCTCGTCGCGGCGAAAACGCAAAACGCCGTGCACCACGAAAGGGGCGAGAAAACGCATCCCGCACAGGTGGGCCGTGGCTTCGTAAGGCGCCAGCAGCGCACGCACCGAAAAACGGTTGTGCCCCGAAGCCGTGTAGGAGGCGGCAGGCCCCCCCGTGGTCAGCGCGTTGAAGGTGACCTTGCCCGCCAAGGCCGTTCCGCCCGCGCCATAGGCCCAGCCATGTGTCAGCACCAGATCTTGCCATTCCTTGAGGATGGCGGGGGTCGAGTACCAGTAAAACGGCGACTGAAACACGACCGCATCGTGGGCCAGGAGCAACTCTTGCTCTCGCTTCACGTCGATGCCGAGGTCGGGGTACTGCTCGTAAAGGTCATGGCAGGTTACGCCCTTCAGCGCGGACACGGCGTCGAGAAGCCGCCGGTTCATGCGCGACCTTTCGAGCGCAGGATGCGCGACGAGCAACAGGACCTTCATCTTGCCCCCAAAATTCGGGCTCACCTATACCTCACCCCGAGGGCACCTGGCAATGAGAGCCCCGCTTCGTCGCCGCGGCCCCGGCGCGCTAAGCTTCGGCCCCACACGATGAGCGCCCGATTTCCCGACGATCCCAAGCCTTGGCAGGTTCTCGAACGAACCTATTTGTTTCAGCGCCCGCCCTGGCTCACCCTCCGCCAGGACCACGTGCGGCTGCCGAACGGGCAAGAGATCCGAGAGTACTGGGTCTCGGAGTACCCACCCTGGGTGAACGTGGTGGCGGTAACCCAGGACCAGCGGCTGGTGCTCATTCGCCAGTATCGCCACGGGCTGGGCGCCGTGCACTTCGAGCTGCCTGCGGGGGTTGTCGATCCCGAAGACCCCTCTCTCGAGGTCGCCGCCCGCAGGGAGCTGGCCGAAGAAACGGGCTACGGAGGCGGGCGGTGGACGCCGCTGTGCACGCTGTCGGCGAACCCCGCCCTGCAAACCAATCTCTCCTACAGTTTCCTCGCGGAGGGTGTGGAGCCCCTGGCCGAGGCCCGCCCCGAGAGCACCGAGGACTTGCGCGTACACCTCGTCACGTACGACGAAGCCCGCGCGCTCCTCGTCACCGACGAAATGGTCCAGGCGCTGCACGTGGCGCCTTTGGCCAAGTACCTGCTTACACGTTGAGCGCGAGCGCCCAGGTGATCTAGCGCCGGACGCCAGAAGGCCGGGGCAGCTCGAACAGCTCCGTGGTGCGCGCGTAGCTCGCGCCCCCCATGCGACCGATCGTATCGAGTTTGTGAGCATCGATCTGGCCTTCGGCCGTGACGATCGCGTCGTCGGCGTGCACCATCACGATGCGCCCGATGACGAGGTTCGCCGCCAAGGGGCCGTCGCCCACGCGCACGATCTGGTGAACCACGCACTCGAGGTGGGCCCGGCTCTCGCCCACCCGCGGCGGACGCACCTGCTCGCTGGCCACGGGCGTAAGACCACAGGCCGCAAACTCGTCGACCTCGTAGTCGAACTCGGCCGAGGTTTCGTTCACCGCCACCCGCTGGTCGAACGATGCCGCGCTCACCACGAACTCCGGCACGACGCGGAGGTTGCGCACGGTGTCCTTGGGGGTGCCGTCGCGGCGATCCACGCACGAAAACACCACAGTCGGAGGATTGGCCCCCACGCCACTGAAGAAACTGAACGGGGCCAAGTTTGGCACCCCCTCCGCCGACAGCGTGGAGATCCAGGCGATCGGCCGCGGCGTGATGAGCCCGATCATTAACTGGTAAACATCGCGGGCCGGGAGTGTCGAAGGGTCGAAGCGCATCGAACCCGCAGTGTACCACCGCCCGTCCCGGCCGCGTCAGTCAGGGAGCGCGAAGGGAGCCTTCCCGAAACGCACCCGCAAACCATTGATGAAGCGATTGACCCCCGGTCGGTTCAAAAGCCGCAGCTCGACCTTGCGTTTTCCTGGGAAGGTCACCAGGGAGAGGCCCAGCAGCAAAAACACGAGCCCAGGGCCCGGCACGAGCGGCAGGATCATCACCAAGCCCAGCGCCAGCAGGACGGCCCCCAAGAGGTTGCGCGCGACGGCGATGGTAAAGCGTAAGATGGGATGCACGACGGTTTTCGGTGCGCTTGGCATGAAGTGGTTTGACGGCAGCAACACCACCGTGGCGAAACCGAGTCCGGTCGCCAAGACAGTCAAGCCCAGCGCCAGCGCCACGGTCACACCCGTTCCCAGCCGCCCAAACTCGCTCACGACCATTTTGTACAATTCACCCACGACCGTTCCATCTTGTCTCGCGGCCTTCCAAACTTCCAGTGGCCGAGCGCTCAGTCGGATGCACGCGGCACATCCCCTCACAACCCTCGAACATGACTGAACAACTTCGCATTCAGGTGCTCACGTCCCTGGCCGACGTCACAGCCCAGGTCTGGAACGCCTGCGTTCCGGAAGACGACCCCTTCACCGAGCACGCGTTCCTGGCGGCGCTCGAGCGCTCGGGCTCCGTGGGGGGCACGACGGGCTGGCTGCCCCGCTTCGTGGTCGTGTCGAGAGGCGACGAGGTGGTCGGCGGCGCGCCGGTTTACCTCAAGGACAACAGCTACGGCGAATATATCTTCGACTGGGGGTGGGCCGGCGGCGCCGAGCAGGCCGGAATCGCGTATTACCCCAAGCTCGTGGTGGCCGTGCCCTTCACGCCCGCTACCGGCAGCCGCCTGCTCGTCAAGGCGGGCGAGCCGCGCGGGCCCGTGGTCGCGGCCTTGATCGCGGGCCTACGTGCCATCGCAGAAGCCGAAGAGGTCTCGTCGATCCACGTCCTGTTTTGCCCGCCCGATGAGGTGCAGGAGCTGACGGCCGCCGGGTTTCGCTCCCGGTATTCCTTTCAGTTCCACTGGCAGAACCGCACACCCGCGCCGTACGCACACTTTGATGACTTTCTGCAGGCGTTTCGTTCGGAGAACCGCAAGCAGGTACGCAAGGAGCGTCGTACCGCCCAAAGCCACGGGCTCACTCTGACCACCCTCGAAGGGCCCGAGATGGGCGATGCCGAGTGGCGCGCCGTGGCCAACCTCTACGACGAGAACGCCGACAAACACGGCGCCATCACTTACCTCACGCCCTCCTTCTTCGAGATCCTACGCCAGACCTATGCGCACCGGGTGGTCACGACCTTCGCGTACCAGGGCTCGACGCCGGTGGCGGGCACCCTGAACTTCCAAAAGGGTCGACACATCTACGGCCGCTACTGGGGCGCCGAGGTCGAGCGCCCCATGCTGCACTTCGAGCTTTGCTACTACCAGCTCATCGAGCGCGCGATCGCGCAGGGACTCGTTCGTTTCGAGGCCGGCGCACAGGGCGAACACAAGCTCAAGCGCGGCCTGATGCCAACCCTCACCCACAGCGCCCACTGGATTCGCCACCCGGGGCTCGATCGCGCCGTCGCGGGATTTTTATCTCACGAAGCCCACGCGGTGAAGGCCCGCGTGGAGCAGTACGCACAGCACGGCCCCTATCAACGCGCAGAGGAAGCGAAGGCGGATACGCCCCCGTAACCGCAGGGCGTGGTCGCCTGCGAGGCAACCACCGGCGCTACTCCGCCGGCTCCCCAAGGGCGATGCGCCGATGTTGGATCGTGCGCAGCTTTCTGCCCCCGCGTTCTGACCCTTCGTGGACCCGCCTCCACTCGGCTTCGGTCCGTCGAAACACGCCGAGGCCCGAGACACCAGCCAGTTCGATGTGCTCGGGCTGCCGACGATGGAACGATTCTTTCTCATCCCGATCGGACGCGTACCCTGGCAACAAAAGCCCTGACTTCGCAAGCGCCGGCAAGCGGACACGCGCCCGCTGGGCATCGATGAGATCCCAGGCAAGGCGGTCCATGGCCACCGGGTCGGTGGACATCATCAAGGCCTTCGGCTCCCACGCATAGGCGCTGGCAAAGGGCCCTCCCTGATAGATACCCACGAACGCCTCCATGATGTGCAGCACCACTTTTTGGCGGATCACAGGCAGAGCCACGACGGCGGGAATGAACGTGCGGCACTGGTTCAACGACGGGATGGCATGCGTGCGCGAAACGTTGTTGACCAGACCATGCGACAGATTCTTGAGGGCGCCCGTGACCCCTGCACTGGAATGCTCCTTGAGCACACAAAGGTTGATGATCTTGTCCACCTGCCGGGTGACGATCTGGCTCACGTAGGAGCGGCGGCTGTGCGGCGCGTCCGGAGCGTTCAACGGGTGAACGTAGGCAAACTCGGCGAAATGTTCAGGATCATACCCGCTGACCCCGGGGCTGCCGTCCGTGCGCGCAGCACCATGCTCTTTCTCCTTACCAGGATCGCCCACCGAGTACCCGGAGGGATCAATCTGCGTTTCATCGTAGCCCACCGAAGACGCCGCCCAGCGGGTGCCCAAGCGATCAGCCAGGCGGTGATAACCACAGTTCATGAAGGCATCACGATAACGGTCGAAGAGCACGATGTCCTTGGGGGCGATGCCCGCCTTCGTGAGCCCCTGCACGACGGCCATGATGGTCTCGGGGCTGCTGATCGCCGTTCGACGCCCGCCGCGCCCCCGCGACAAGCCCACCGGATTCACCTTGAGCCCCACCACCTCACCGGGACGGATGAACCTTCGCCAGGCTTCCACCTCGTCAGAGGCGCCTGTCAGCGTGAGCAAGGCACGTCGAACAGTTTGCCCGATGGGCTCGGCCTGCAACCCGCCATCCACCACGCTACCAGGGTGAAACACCTCCGCGACCTCACCAGGATGAAGCCCTGGCAGGGCGGGGCTGCGGGATCTGGCCCGGGCGGGGCGCCTGGAGCCCTCACCCTGCTTGGGGGTGCTTGCAAGGCGGGTTGACCCGCACATCCCCAAAGCCCGGGGGCCACACCCGCCGCCGCCCGTAGCGAGGTCCGCCTCGTAAACCCCAACCGCTTCCTCGACCCGCCCATGCCGTGAGCTTAGCGCACGTACGCGCCCGAGCCCGCAGCGGGGCAAACCACCTGGTAAGTCACGAGGGTCTTTGCCTTGCCGATGCCTCCCTCCCCCGACACGCCGCCAGCCATTCCGGGCGCTTACGCCCTCAGAAGCGTCTACTTCGCCTACCTCGCCGCCATTGGGGTGGCCGTTCCCTTTTTTCCGCCTTACCTACGGGGCCTTGGCTTTTCGGGTGGGCAGATCGGCTGGGTCTTGGCCGCGGCGCCCCTCATGCACCTGAGCGGCCCCCTGCTCTGGGGCTTCGTGACCGACCGATCCCGAAGGCCGGCGCTCGTGCTGCGGGTGGCGTTGCTCGGTGCAGCGCTCGGGTACCTGCCCTTGTCGGTCGCGCACTCCTTCGCGGCCGTATTTTTGATTCAGCTCGTGCATCAGGTCTTTAGCATCGCGCTGCCTGGACTTACGGACTCGTTGGCGCTCTTGCGCGTCCGCAACTCGTCAGACGACTACGGACGCATCCGCGTGTGGGGCTCGCTTGGCTTCGTGGTCTCTTGTTTGGGCATGGGGCAGTGGCTCGCAAGGCGGAGCCTGCCGGCCGATCCGCTGATCCCTCTCTTCGTGCCTGCGGCCTTGATGATGGCGTTCGCCCTCTCCTTTCGCCTCGAGGGGCAGGGAGGCAAAGACCGTCCCAACCTCCACGACGCGCGTCGGCTCCTTGCAGACAAGAGGTTCCAGTTCATTCTCGTCACCGCGAGTGTTCACTGGGCGTGTGCCGTGCCTTACCACGGCTTTTTGGGGGTGCACGTGCAAGACCGGGGCATGGGTGCCCGCGTGATCAGCCTCGCCTTCGCCGTGAGTGTGCTGTCGGAGATGCTCACCTTCTTCTACTTCCGTCGCATCAGAAAGCGATTCTCTCTTTCCACGCTGCTCGTCCTCGTCACGACGGTGTCCGCCTTCCGATGGTTGGTCACGGCGTGGGCCGACGACGCGATTTTGCTCGTGGGGATTCAAGCGCTTCACGGCGTGACCTTCGGAGTCTTCTGGGCCTCCTCCCTCGCTTGGCTTACCGCGTGTGTCCCCGAGAAGCTGCGCGCCACGGGCCAAACCGTCTTCACAGCGGTCACCTTCGGAATGGGCGCCTTTTTCGGGGCGCTCGCAGCGGGCCACGTCTACGAAGCCACGGGCTCCGCTGTGCCCGCCTTCGTCGGCGCAGCCGTCATCAACCTCTGTCAAGCCCTGGCCATCGTCCTGTGGGGACGAAAGCTGACCCCCGAAGCGTGAGCCCCAAGACGCCCGGCTTTCGCCTGTGAAGCCGCGCCGCGAAGACGCCCAGCCATGTTCAGCTGAGCGGCTCGGGGACCTTCTCGGCCTTCTCTTTGCCCTTGAGCTTTTTTCCTGTCGAAGGCTTGTGGGGTTCGTAGCTGAAGACCAGCTTGTCCCCCGCCGGGACCGCGTCGATGTTGACCGTGCCTCCGTTCACCAGCGCGCCAAAGAGCAGCTCGTTCGTGAGCGGCTTTTTCACTTCGTCCTGGATCACGCGGGCCAAGGGGCGCGCGCCGAAGGCAAGATCGTAGCCCTTCTCTGCCAGGAAGGCGCGGGCGCCATTCTTCAAGGCCACACGCACGTTGCGGGCTGCCAGCTGTTCCGCCAGCTCAGCGATGAACTTGTCCACGATCTGTCCCATGACCTCCGGCCGCAGCGGCGCAAAGTCGATCTTTGCGTCGAGGCGGTTACGGAACTCGGGAGAGAAGGTGCGCTTGAAGGCCTCGTCCGAATCACCAAACCGATCGGACGAGCCGAACCCGGGCATGCGCTTCGAGAGCTCTCGTGCGCCCACGTTGCTCGTCATGATCAGAATGACGTGCCGGAAATCGCTCTTGCGCCCGTTGTTGTCCGTGAGTCCCCCATGGTCCATCACCTGCAAGAGGATGTTGAACAGATCGGGATGAGCCTTCTCGATTTCGTCCAGCAGCAGCACCGTGTGGGGCGTCTTGTGGATAGCATCGGTGAGAAGTCCTCCCTGATCGAAACCCACGTAGCCAGGCGGCGCACCGATGAGACGCGAAACCGTGTGGCGCTCCATGTACTCCGACATGTCGAAGCGCAGGAAACTTACCCCCAAAAGCTCCGCAAGCTGCTTGGCGAGCTCCGTTTTGCCCACGCCCGTGGGGCCCGCGAACAGGAAGCTCGCGATGGGCTTGTCAGGATGTCCGAGCCCCGCCCGGCTCATCCGAATCGCCTGCACCACCTTCTGCACGGCAAAGTCCTGCCCGTAGATGCGGGTCTGCAACTCGTCTTCGAGGTTCCGCAGCTTCTCGCGGTCGTCCGAGGCGACCCGTTTCGGCGGAATGCGTGCCATCGTGGCCACCACCGTCTCGATGTCGCGCTCGCGCACCACGGGCACCGCGTCTCCCTTGCGCTTGATCTTCAGCGCCGCCCCCGCCTCATCGATGAGATCGATGGCCTTATCGGGCAGGCGCCTGTCCGTCAGGTGACGCGACGAAAGGTCAGCCGCAGCGGCGAGCGCCTTGTCCGTGTACTTGACGCGATGGAACGTCTCATAGTGAGACCGCAAACCCCGCAAAATCTTGAGGGTGTCGTCGATGCTGGGCTCACCCACCTCGATGGGCTGGAACCTACGCGCCAGCGCCCGATCCTTTTCGATGTAGCTACGAAACTCTTTGTGGGTGGTGGTCCCGATGCACCGAATCCGTCCCGAAGACAGCAACGGCTTGAGCAGGTTCGAGGCGTCCATGGCACCGCCCGAAGCGGCGCCGGCCCCCACGATCGTGTGCAGCTCGTCGATGAAGACGATGGCGTTGTCCTTCTCCTCGAGCTTCTGCATCACCGCCTTGAAGCGCTCCTCGAAGTCGCCCCGAAACCGCGTTCCCGCCACGAGGGAGCCCATGTCCAAGGCCCAGATCTCCGCCCCCTGGAGCGCCGCGGGCGCTTCCCCCAGCTCGATTTGCCGGGCCATCCCCTCGACGATGGCGGTCTTTCCCACGCCCGCGTCGCCGATGAACAAAGGGTTGTTCTTCCGGCGCCGAGCCAAAACATGGAGCGCTCGCTCCACTTCAGCGGCGCGCCCGATGAGCGGATCGATCTTCCCCTCCCGCGCCCGTTCGTTGAGGTTCATCGCGTATGCCGCCAAGGGATCGGCCGGGGTGCCTTCCTCCTCGCCGGCGGCGGGTGGGGGGCCTTCGCTGGGCTGGTTCTGGTTCGGCTTCGCCGGCAAAAGCCGCGAGATACCGTGGGAAATGAAGCTCACCACGTCGAGGCGCGAGATCCCCTCCTCTTTGAGGAAGAAGACCGCATGTGACTCGGGCTCCGAAAACATTGCCGCCAACACGTTGGCCCCATGGGCCGTTTTGCGACCCGCGCCGAGCACGTGGTTGACCGCCCGCTGCACCACGCGCGCGAAGCCGAGAGTCGGCTGCGCGGGCTCCGGTTCGGGGTTGCCCTCGTCCAGCGAGGGAACTTCCGACGACAAAAAGCCTTCCAGTTTTTGCCGCACCCGGGGAATGTTGCCACCGCAGTGCCGAATGGCGTCGGCGGTTTTGTCGTCGTCCAGCAGCGCGAGCAGCAAATGCTCGAGCCCCGAGTACTCGTGACGGCGTCGCGTGGCATCGTCGAGCGCGCGGCGTAGGGCCGCTTCCAACTCGGGGCTCAGCACCGAAGGCTCGCTGTCGTCGTTTCGTTCTTGCGGAGTGTCAGCCACGTCTATCCTCCTACGGGAACCACCTTCAACCCATCGTCAAGCTTCACGCCCGGCCTCCGCCGTCGGCACTGCCCTCGCCACCCCCGCTGCCCTCCTGGGCGCGGATCGACGCCTGCAAAGGCATCTCGTGCTCGCGCGCGAACCGAATCGTCTGCTGTGCCTTGGTCTCGGCCACCTCGTAGGTGAACACGCCCGCCACGCCCACGCCTCTCGTGTGCACGTGAAGCATGATCTGGCGGGCCTTGGCCGCGTCATGGTGAAAAAACCGCATCAAGACGTAGACCACGAACTCCTGCGTGGTGTAGTCGTCGTTGTGCAAAAGCACCTCGTAAAGGCGTGGGCGCTGCACCTTGGGCTTGTCCAAGGTTTGGAGATCGCGCTCCAAGGCCCCCTCCTTCTTCGGCATTTCGCCTTCTAGCTTGGCACGACCACAGGGGGCGTCAAGGGTTGCCTCCGCCCCCCCGAAATGCGGAGAAATCCCGCCGAAATCTTGCCTTTTGGCCGAACGCCCCCATGAGCGTCGCAGGGGACAAAGGCGCCTGCAATGACGAGAGGTTCACGAACCCAGTCCCTCGTCGGCGAGCAGTGCGGCGGTGGCGGTCGGCCGAACCTCCTGGGGGGGCGTGCGAGGCGCCAGGGCCGTCGTTCCCCGACCGTCGTCGATGCCCTGGGCGCGACGGCGCGCCAGCTCCATGAAGCGGTGCTGGCTGCGCAGGGTGGGCACACCGGCGGTGAGCTGCGCGCGTTCGTAGGTGCCGTCCTCGCGCAGTTGGCGCGCTTTGGCATCGTCGGCCAGCTGGCTGCCCAGGATCTCGTCGACGATGCGCCGCTTGAGGTCGGCGTCTTCGATCGGAAACATTACCTCGACCCGCCGCACGAAGTTGCGGGGCATCCAGTCCGCGGAAGACAGATAAACCTCCTCGTCCCCCCCGTTTCCAAAGAAGAAGATGCGGGCGTGCTCGAGGTACCGGTCCACGATACTGATGACGCGGATGTTCTCGCTCGTGCCTTTCACGCCAGGCCGCAAGCAGCAGATGCCCCGAATCAACAAGTCGATCTGCACACCGGCGGCGGACGCACGGTAAAGAGCCCTGATCACCTCGGGATCGACCAGGGCGTTCATCTTCGCCACGATGCGTCCCTTGTCCTTCAGCGCCGCCTCCCGCTCGATGAGCTCGACCACCCGTTCGCTCAAGCCCACCGGCGCCACGGCAAAGCGCTTCCACGAAGGCGGCGAAGAGTAACCCGTGATCAAGTTGAAGAGCGCACCCGCGTCATCGGCAAAGTCCTCGCGCGCGGTGAGCAAGGAGAGATCCCCGTAAAGCCTTGCAGTGGCCGGGTTGTAGTTGCCGGTGGACAGGTGAACGTAGCGCTTGATCCGCCCCAGCTCGCGGCGCACCACGAGACTCATCTTGCAGTGGGTTTTGAGCCCCACGAGCCCGTAGACGACGTGAACGCCCGATTCTTCCAGCATCCGAGCCCACTCGATGTTCGATCCTTCGTCGAAGCGGGCCTTGAGCTCGACCACCGCCGTCACCTGCTTGCCATTTTCCGCCGCCCGGATGAGCGCCCTCACGATGGGGGAATCGGCGCTGGTGCGGTAAAGCGTTTGTTTGATCGCCAGCACGTTCGGATCGTCGGCCGCTTCCGAGATGAAGTCCATGACGTGCTCGAAGCTCTCGTAGGGGTGATGCAGCAGAATGTCACGCTGGCGGATCACCTTGAAGATGTCCTCGTACTCCTGCAGCGGCGGCACGATCTGGGGGCTGAACGGATCTTCCTTGAAGCCCTTGAGCTCCTCACGCGCGTAAAGCGGCATGAGATCGCCCAGGTTGAGCGGACCGTCGATGAGATAGGTGTCTTCCGTCTCGAGGCGAAGGGACTTTTGCAAAAACGCAACCACCTCCGCAGGCGCGCTGGCGGCGATCGTCATCCGCACCGCTTGACCACGCTCCCGGCGCCGCAACTCCTTCTGGATCGTCTTCAGGAGGTCGTCGGCCTCGTCCTCGTCGATGTCGAGGTCGAAGTTGCGAATGATACGGAAAGGGCTGCAGGACATGACCTTGAAGCCCGGGAACAGATCGCCCACGTGCATTGCAATCACGTCTTCGAGCAAAATGACGGCCGCACGGTCGGGCGCGGCCGCCGGCAGCTCCACGAGCCGCGGCAGGATGGCCGGCACCTGCACCACCGCGATGATGGACTCCCGCCGGGTCATGCGCTCCTTTTCTTTGCGCAGCAAAATGACCAGGTTCAAGCTGCGGTTGCGCAGCGTGGGGAAGGGATGGCCCTGGTCCACGGCGAGCGGCGTGAGAACCGGCCACACGTCGCTCCGGAAGTAGCCGTGCACCACGTTCTTCTGCTCGGAGGACAGCTCCTTGCCCCGCAGAATCCGCAACCCTGCCTTCTCGGCGAGCGAGGGCGCGATGTCGGTCCGCCAGTTGTCGTACTGCCGCCCGACGAGCTCGTGAACGAAGCGGCTCACCGCCGACAACTGTTCCCGGGGGGACAGGCCGTCCGCGGTGGTCTCTTCAATCCCGCCGCTGAGCTGCTGCTTGAGCCCTGCCACCCGCACCATGAAAAACTCGTCCAGGTTCGAGGTGACGATCGCCTGGAACTTCAGCCGCTCGGCCAGAGGGACCTGACGGTCGCAGGCTTCGTCGAGCACACGCGTATTGAACGCCAACCACGACAGCTCTCGGTTGAGAAAGAGCTGCGCTTGGGAGGCATCGCGGGGGGTCGGGAGTCGGTGGGTCTTCGTCGGTCGCTTTACACGTCGGGCCATCGGGAGCCGGACCATCCTAACCGGCGCCCGCCCGACGTCAGGCCAGGCGCGCAACAGTTGTGTGAAATTGTACCAGCCAACCCGTGGCGCAGCACGCCAACATCACGCCGCGCGCTCGGTCAGCCGGCGCGCGAGATACACCGCACCCTTGACGGGTTCCGTGACCACCGCCACGGACGCGGGCCGAAACGGCAGCCGCGCGACGACGTCTTTGCGCAGGGCCGGCTGCCGCGCGAGCAAACTACCTCCGAACGCAAGCGCCGGTCGGTTCATTTTCAACGTCTGGCAGACGGCGGTGATGAGCTCGGCCAAGGCGTGGGCGCCGGCCTGGACCAGCCGCCGCGCCTGAAGGTCACCTTGGCGCGCGAGCCGGAACACGACGGGAGACAGCTGTGCCAACTCGGCCTTCGCCGTCTGGGGCGCGTAGACGTGAGCCAAGAGTTCGTCGGTGCTCCGCACGCCCAGGTGCTGCATCACAGCTTGCGCCAACGGCCCCCAGGCCTCGCGCCCATCGGCGGCCCGGACCGTCAAGCGCAGCGCTTCGATGGACAGGTGGTATCCCGAACCTTCGTCGCCGATGAGGTGTCCCCAACCTCCTGCCCGCGCCTGCTGTCCCTCCTCGTTGCACGCCCAGGCGATGGAGCCCGTCCCGCTCACCACGGCCACGCCCGCCTCCCTGCCGGCCGCCGCCAACAAGAGCGCGCCGTCGTTGACCACCCGTGTGCGCTGTGCATAGGCCTGTCGGTGCAGCCAGGCTGAAATGCGACGGTGGTCTGCCGCCGTATCGGCGCCTGCCATACCCAGGCACAAGGCCGACACCGCTAAGGACGGAAGGCCGGCCTCCTTGCGGGCCTCCGCGACGGCGCCGGCCACCGCGGCCCACGCCTTCGTCCAGCCGCCCACGTGATGGTTGCTCGAACCCGCCTCACCCCGGCCCACCGTGCGCCCTCGACGATCGGCCAGCAGGGCCAGCGTCTTTGATCCACCACCGTCGATGCCCAGGAAGAGCTCGCCTGCGCCCCCGCGCGCGGCGTGCACGCGGCGACCCGTTCCAGACGTACCCATGCCGCGTGCGGAGGTCATCGACGCCGCACGAGTATAGGCCAAACGCGCGCGGCGCACCCGGCGGCCGTATACTTGGGGGGATGGATCTGTCTTCATACGAAGCGGCCCCTTTCGCGCGACGACGTGAGAACCTGGCCAAAGCGCTCGGCAGCGCCAGGGCGTTGATCGCCGCAGGCCTGCCCAGCCCCCGAAACTACCTGGCCAACACCTATCCCTATCGGGCCGGCAGCCATTTCCTTTATTTGTTCGGCTTGCCCTTGCGGGGAGCATTCGGTTTCTACGATGGGAACGCTTACACGGTGTTTGCGCCCGAACCCGAACCGGCCAATGCGCTCTGGCATGGCCCCGAGCCCTCTTTGGCGGACCTTGCGACGGCGCTCGGGTGTCGTGTACGCCCGCTCGGCGAGCTCGAGGACGTGCTCGCCGGCGGCGGCACGATGACGCTTCCCGCGCCCGACTTTCGGACCTGTGCCCACCAAAGCCGTCTGGTGGGGCACCCTGTGCAGACCGGAGCGATCGACGAAGCCGATCACGCGCTGGCCGATGCCCTCGTGGCCCTGAGACTGATCCACGACGACGCAGCCATCGCGCAGATGCGCCAAGCGGTGAGCGCCACGGTGGCGGCACACGCGGCCGGTATGGCAGCCACCCGCCCGGGCCGCAGGGAAAGCGAAGTACGGGCCAGTATGGAGGCCGAGATCATCGCCCGCGGGCTCACGGTGGCCTACGGTTCAATCGTCACGGTCCACGGCGAGGTGCTGCACAACGAGCATCACGGCCACCTCGTCACGGCCTCCGACCTGCTGCTCGCCGACGTGGGTGCCGAGAGCAGCGGCGGCTTCGCGAGCGACGTCACGCGGACGTGGCCGGCTTCGGGACGGTTCTCACCCACCCAGCGAGAGGTCTACGCGATGGTGCTGGCGGTGCAACAGGGTCTCGTGGCGGCCGTAAGACCCGGGGCGCGGTATCGGGATCTGCACATGATGGCCCTCAGAACGATGGGCCAAGGCCTGGTCGACCTTGGGATCCTG